>JAFGDF010000201.1 GCA_016932235.1 Deltaproteobacteria bacterium
CTCCGTTACCACATTTCTCTTGTAACATCTTTTTACAATCTTTTCTTGACTAATGGTAACCGAATATAATAAATGTCAATGATTTTATTCGTGTAAATAATCAAATCCTTCATTAATCACAATTCCAAAACTTATTTTTTCCTGATTGACGCGCCACCCGGGATAACAAACTGAATTCTCCCGGTATTGGATGAAAAAAAAGAGCAGGAGAGGATTCTAAAATAATGTCTGATAAAAATTCGGAAAGGCTGTCAGGATCTGTAATGGTCGTTGGTGCCGGAATCGCCGGCATCCAGGCTTCTTTAGATCTGGCTGATTCGGGATATCTGGTCTACCTCGTAGAAAAGAAATCAGCTATCGGCGGTATTATGGCGCAACTGGACAAGACATTCCCAACCAACGACTGTTCCATGTGTATTATTTCACCGAAACTGGTTGAATGCGGCAGGCATCTTAATATCGACCTGCTGACTATGACCGATATTCTTGAAGTCGAAGGGACTCCGGGAAATTTCAGGGTTAAAGTTCTTGAAAGACCCCGTTTCGTTGATATGTCAAAATGTACCGCATGCGCTGAATGTTCAAAAGTATGCCCTATTGAAGTCCCAAATCTTTTCGATGAAGGTCTTCGGGACCGTAAAGCCGCTTTCAAACTTTACCCCCAGGCCATGCCCAGCGCCTATGCTATCGACAAAAGGGGAACAGCCCCCTGCAAGGCCACTTGCCCGGCCCATGTAAGCATTCAGGGTTATATCGCTCTGATCAGGCAGGGAAAATATCGCGAGGCACTGGAACTCTTTAAGACAGACCACCCCTTTCCGGCCATATGCGGCAGGGTCTGCCACCACCCGTGTGAAGGAATCTGTACGCGCGGTGATGTCGAACAACCGATCGCAATTCAATACCTCCATCGATTTATCGCGGACAGGGATCTGAACGGTGACAGTCCTTATATCCCCGAGCCTGCCGAAAAAAGAGAAGAAAAAATCGCAATTATAGGAGCGGGCCCTGCAGGTCTATCAGCCGCCTATTTCCTGGCCTTGCAGGGTTATCACATATCTGTTTTTGAAAAACTCCCTTTGCCGGGCGGCATGATGGCCGTGGGGATTCCCGCCTACAGACTTCCCCGGGAGGTCCTGGCATCCGAAATAAATATTATTGAGAAAATGGGTGTTGAAATAAAAACCGGGGTGACCTTTGGGAAAGATATTACCCTGGAGTCCCTGAAAAAGGACGGTTTCCAGGCCGTTTTCCTGGCTACAGGCCTTCACATGAGCCGAAAACTGGGTGTTGAGGGTGAAAATCTCCCCGGAGTCCTGGAAGGGGTTGATTTCCTGAGAGATTCGTCCCTTGGAAATGAAATCAGTATCAACAAAAAGAGTATCGTGATAGGCGGCGGAAATGTGGCCGTAGATGTGGCCCTTACCGCTAAAAGGAAAGGCGCCGAGAATATCACCCTGGTCTGTCTTGAAAAACGGGATGAGATGCCCGCATGGGATTATGAAATCGAAGAGGCCCTTGAAGAAGGTATTACCATAGTCAACAGCCTCGGCCCAAACAGGTTCCTTGAAAAGAACGGTCGCCTGAGCGGAATCGAATTCAAGCGCTGCACGTCTGTTTTTGACGATAAAGGGGCCTTTAATCCCCAGTATGATAACGCCGATCTTACCTCCATGGATGCGGAAACAATCATTGTGGCTATCGGCCAGGCCGCTGACCTCTCCTTTGCTGACAATAACAGTATCGTTACAACCAGAAGGGGTGGTCTGGAAGCCGATCCTTTAACCCTTGAAACACCGGTCCCGGGGGTCTTTGCCGGGGGTGACGTGTTTTACGGCCCTAAATCCGTTGTTGAAGCCGTAGAATGCGGAAAGACCGCAGCGGAAAGCATCCACCGTTATATAAATAACCTTGACCTGAGGGAAAACAGGGAAAAAGACTGGTCCTATGAAAAGCCCGATATAACAGGAGAAACGAATAAGGTCCGTGTATCCATGAGGACCCTTTCACCTGATGAACGAAAAGGAAATTTCAGGGAAATCGCGCTTGGGTTTTCAGAGGATGAGGCGATCGCAGAGGCGGAACGCTGTCTGAAATGCGGGATCTGTTCCGAGTGCTACCAGTGCGTGGATGCCTGTCTGGCCGGAGCCATTGATCATGACATGATTCCAAAGGAGCGCACTATTGAAGTCGGCGCCATTGTTATGGCCCCCGGGTTTACGGCCTTTGACCCCAGTAAATTTGATGCATATAACTATGCCAACCATCCTAATGTTATTACCAGCATGGAATTTGAAAGGATTCTTTCCGCTTCAGGACCTTTTGAAGGACATCTCGTCCGGCCTTCGGACCACAGGGAACCGAAAAAGATCGCATGGCTGCAGTGCGTGGGATCCAGGGATATCAACCGCTGCGATCACGCATACTGCTCCGCTGTATGCTGCATGTACGCTATTAAAGAGGCCGTAATCGCAAAAGAGCACAGCAACGTCCCCCTTGACGCAACCATTTTTTATATGGATATGCGCACATACGGCAAGGATTTTGAAAAATATTACAACCGGGCCGAACAGGAAAGCGGGGTAAAATTCGTCCGTTCAAGGATACATTCCGTAAACCCGGCGCAGGACGGAAATCTCTCCATCTCCTATGTTACTGAATCGGGAGAGATAAAGGAAGAGATCTTCGATATGGTCGTGCTATCAGTGGGACTGTCTCCAAATCCCGATATTGTCCATCTGGCCGAAAAGCTTGGGGTCAAATTAAATCAGCATCAATATGCTGAAACAGACAGTTTTTCTCCTGTAAGCACAAACAGGGAAGGAATCTTTCTCTGTGGTGTGTTCCAGGGCCCCAAGGATATTCCCCAGTCGGTAATGGAGGCATCCGCGGCAGCGGCAGTATCCGGTGAGATCCTTTCCGCAGCCAGAGGTACCATGACGCGGACAAAGGAACTGCCCGCCGAGCAGGACTTTACCGGCATAGAACCCAGGATAGGTGTCTTTGTATGCAACTGTGGAATAAATATCGGCGGAATAGCGGACGTCCCGGCCATAAGGGAATACGCAAAAAGTCTCCCATGGGTTACTCATGTGGAAGATAATCTTTTCACCTGCTCCCAGGATACCCAGGACAAGATGAAAGCGGTTATCAAGGAAAAGGGTATCAACAGGGTAGTTGTCGCATCATGTTCGCCAAGAACCCACGAACCCCTTTTCCAGGAAACCATCAGGGATGCGGGATTAAACAAGTATCTTTTTGAGATGGCAAACATTCGTGATCAGGACACATGGGTGCACATGAATGATCCTGAAGGGGCGACTGAGAAGGCCAAAGACCTTGTCAGGATGGCCGTTGCCAAGGCCGCCCTTGTGGAGCCACTTCAACAGCTCAGCCTCAATGTAACCAGGTCACTGCTTGTTATCGGAGGAGGAGTGGCCGGCATGGAGGCCGCCATTTGTGCCGCTGAACAGGGTTTCCAGGCCTATCTGGTTGAGAAGAGCGAAAGACTGGGAGGAACCGCCAACAAACTTCGTTCCACCTGGAAGGGAGAAGACGTCTCAGATTATCTCAAAGATCTTATACAGCGAGTTCAGGGACACCCCCGGATCCGGATCTTTATGGAATCCAAGGTAAAAGATACATCCGGAATAATCGGCAACTTTAGATCGACAATATCATCCATAAAAGATGGGGAAAATCCCACGATGATCGACCACGGCGCGACGATCATCGCCACAGGTGGTTATGAATACAAACCCAAAGAATATCTATACGGCGAACATCCGGATGTATTGACCCACCTTGATCTTGACGAGGCGGTTAAATCCGGTGACACCCGCTTAAATAAAGCGAAAAGCACAGTCTTCATCCAGTGTGTGGGCTCAAGAATCCCGGAACGTCCCTATTGCAGCAAGATCTGCTGCACTCACAGCCTTGAAAGCGC
>JAFGDF010000202.1 GCA_016932235.1 Deltaproteobacteria bacterium
AGACTACCTGGGCCGCGATGTATACACTCGCCTGCTGTATGGAGCGAGGGTATCCCTTCTGATAGGTGTTCTTGCTGTTATGGTGGCCGCCGTAATAGGTGTTTTTTCCGGAATGTGCGCCGCCTATTTCGGGGGCTGGGTTGATGTTGTCATAATGAGGCTTTGTGATTCGGTCATGTCCATCCCCCATATAATGTTTGCTCTTGCGCTGATAACCGTTCTTGGAACCGGCCTGCTGAACCTTTCAATAATTCTCGGATTAACCGTCGTTCCCGGTTACATCCGCATGATACGCGGGCAGGCCCTGAGTGTTAAAGAGCTGGATTATATCATGTATGCCACCACGCAGGGAGCGAAGGACTTTTACATCATGATCAGGCATGTACTCCCAAATTCCATATCCCCCATAATAGTATTAATGACTCAGATGGTGGGCATGACGATACTCATGGAATCAGGGCTAAGTTTCCTTGGCGTCGGGATTAAAGTTCCAACGGCTTCCTGGGGGTCAATGGTCGCGGACGGTAAGCAATACCTTCTTGTAAACCCTGCAGTAGCAATTGTGCCGGGCATCTGCATCGCGATTTTGGTCGTGTGCCTGAATGTTGTCGGAGATGGTGTCCGAGATGCCCTGGATCCGAAACTCCGCGGAGAGGTATAGTTAAATTCAAACATGAAAAAACCGGCGTGCGATATGATAAAGTTGCTTGAGGTCAATAATTTAAAAATCGGCTTCCAGAACAGGAAAGGGATCTCAGTTGTTATTGATGGAGTTTCCTTGCATCTCTATCCTGGTGAGATTATCAGTCTTGTAGGAGAATCCGGAAGCGGCAAATCCATAACAATGATGAGCACTGTTCAAGTATTGCCGCCAACCGGGCGTATCTTAGGCGGGGAGGTGATACTTGATGAAAATGGTGAAAATATCCTGAATTATCCACCGGAAGGCGCTGAGATTCAGAATATACGCGGGGGTAAGATTGGATTCATATTCCAGGAACCCATGACCTGTCTTAATCCGGTCCTTACTGTAGGTTTCCAGATACAGGAAACAATAATGCTCCATTCAGGCCTCGGAAAGGAAGATGCCAGGGCCAAAACCATCGAGATGATGAAACTTGTCAATATTCCGGACGCAGAGGAACGTTACAAAAGCTATCCCCAGAATTTTTCCGGAGGCATGCGGCAGCGTATCATGATAGCTATGGCTCTTGCATCCGAGCCCGATGTGCTCATAGCCGATGAAGCCACCACCGCTCTCGATGTAACTACGCAGGCGCAACTCCTTGAGATGATAAGTAAGCTTGCCAAGAAAACGGGCATATCCGTAATAATAGTAACACACAACCTTGGTATAGTCGCCCGGTATGCGGAGCGCATATACGTTATGTATTCCGGAAATATAGTCGAGACAGCAGACACTTTCACGCTATTCAAAAATCCGGAGCATCCTTATACCCGGGGTCTGCTTAAGGCAATCCCCCGGCTTAACGATCCCGAAGACAGGGTGCTGATCCCGATAGAGGGGCTTCCCCAGGATCCGGCTTCAAAACCGGCCTACTGCCCCTTTTTTGACAGGTGCGGTTATCGTTCTGATAAATGTAAGGAAAATCCCAGCCCACGGCTCAGGCAGCTTGAGGATGGACATCAGATTGCCTGCTGGCTTACCCAGGAAGAAAAAGAAATAAAGCGGCTTAAATTGGAGTCCAAAGAGGAGAAGCGACGTCCTTTAAAAAAGATCGAATCAGAGACATGTCTCGAGGTTAACGGATTAAACATGACCTTCCCGATTTACAGCGGGTTTTTTCACAGAAAGACCGGTAACCTCAAGGTACTCGAAGACATAACATTCGACGTGCATAAAGGAGAAACGCTTGGCATTGTAGGAGAATCAGGCTGTGGAAAGACAACTCTTGCCCGTTGCATTACACGGGTCTACGAACCTCAAGCCGGCAAAATACTTTTTTTCGGAAAGGATATCACTCATCTTAAAAAGAAAGCTCTCGAGCCTATTCGTCCCCGTGTTTCCCTGATCTTTCAGGATCCCTTTTCTTCACTCGATCCCCGTCAAAACGCGGGCTTTATTGTGGGAGAATCCCTGAAGATCCACAAACTTATTCAAAGCATGGAAGAATACGACAGGCGAGTCCGTGAGCTTTTTCAGCTTGTCGGTCTTGATCCTGACCTCAGAGACCGTTTCCCCCATGAATTTTCAGGAGGCCAGCGTCAGAGAATCGGGGTCGCACGGGCGCTATCTTCCAACCCGGATATTATTATTTGTGACGAGCCTGTTTCTGCAGTTGATGTATCCATACAGGCGCAGATAATAAATCTCCTTGAAGAGCTGCAGTCAGAGCTGGGTCTTACCTATCTGTTCATTGCCCACGACCTTGCAGTTGTTAAACACTTAAGTGATCGCGTTATGGTAACATATCTCGGCCGGGTCATGGAGATTGCACATAGTACCGAACTCTATGATAATCCCATGCACCCATATACCAAGGCTTTGTTATCGTCAGTGCCCATAGTTGATCCCGAAGCGGAAATAGGCAGGGAATATGTGCCGATGCGGGGAGAAGTGCCCAGTGTAATGAACCGCCCCGCAGGCTGTCCTTTCAGCGACAGATGCGACTATACAACGGAACGCTGCCGGAGGGAAATTCCCAGGGTTAAGGAGTTGTCACCCAATCACTTTGTCCATTGTTTTTTATATTA
>JAFGDF010000024.1 GCA_016932235.1 Deltaproteobacteria bacterium
AGCTCATAGGCAGGCCGCACCGGGGACAACGCCAGCGCTCTTCTTCGTATTTAACCCATTCCTGAACGCCCATCTCACGAATTTTTTTAAGGTTTGGCAGGTATTCTTTACGGTGCAGATAGTTGCCCATATTAATTAAATTCGTAATACGATAGCATGGCAACTCTTCACAGTCAGAACAACGGGAATTATCCTGCGTGTCCGCTGCGTGCAGTCTTATATTGCACCTTTGGCAATGGGCGGCGAGCATGCCGCCGCTGAGGCAACCGTCGCAAAGAAGGCCCTCCATCCAATTCGAAGGCGGAATCCCTTTCATTACCTTCGTCGGTCCGGATGAAGATCTCTTTTGCAGTCTCATTTTTATATGCTCATCTTCGCCGTGTTTAGCAAGGTAAGCCGTGCAGGCTCCGCAATATGTTCCGCATGCGGCTGCCAGATGCACTTTGCCCTTGCTGTCTTTGATTTCATTGCCGTCTTTCATTTTATCCTCTTCTTTCTCTTTTAAGGCTGCCGAACAATCCAATGAGAAACACGCGCAACAAACAGCTGCACCGGCTACCCCTTTAACAAACTTTCTTCTGGTTATTTTCTCGTTATTATAGAAATCCATATTAGCTCTCGCTCCTTTAAGAATGTTTATCTTACCAGGCTATCCAACCCCCATCGATAACCATCTCCGCACCCGTAACCATTCTGGACTCGTCAGAGGCAAGATATAGAACCCCATAGGCAACGTCAACAGGTTTTCCCATGGTGCCGATTGGATGGGCCTTTTCCAGGGTTTCTCTAATAGTCTTGTCCTTTAGCATGCCGGCTACCATGGGTGTTTCCATAGCGCCGGGATGGACTGAGTTTACGCGGATGTTATAGTTTCGACCCGCCTTCGAACACTCTAAAGCTGCCGCCTTGGTAAAGGCCCTAACACCACCTTTAGCCGCACAATATGCACTGGTACTGTCGACAGTGCCTACGATACCGACAACAGAGGAGATGTTGATAATTGAACCGCCTCCGGTCTCTCTCATGACCCTGATGGCGTGTTTGGTTCCCAGAAAAACACCATCCAGACAGATACTCATAAGTCTCCGCCAATCTTCGAGTGGGATATCCTCAACTTCCTTCACATATTGAATTCCGGCATTGTTTACTAGAACATCCAGTTTTTGAAATTCTGACAGGGTTTTCTCTATTGCATTCTCCCAATCTGTTTCTTTGGAGACATCAAGCTTTACAAATAGAGCTTTTCCGCCCTCCTTGTGTATATTTTCAACGACGGCTTGCCCCTTGCTTTCATTGATGTCGGCGACAACGATCGCGGCGCCTTCTTGTGCCAGTAATAATGCGCACCCTTCACCGAGTCCGCTTGCGGCACCGGTGATAATAGCTGTTTTGCCTTTAACGCGGTTCATTTCCCCCCTCACAAAATATGTGGCAATGAATGGAATCCTTTTCAGAAGAATCCTTTATTACGCAACCAATACGCTGCGCTTTCTACAATATTGCCGGTTCAAATCCGCCCGAGGCGGACAAGTAATCACGAATCAATTTGATTGTCTCTCTTGCTGATGATTTCCGCAACCCATCCGCACACTTTGCTAATCCTTTCGGTACATTTTTGGTTGGCTTCCGGTGAATCTATAAATGATTGAAATTGGTCAGGGTCCCGGAAGTCAAAACCGGTAAGATCGCAGCAATTTGTTGTATTGTACTCACTCATGAAACGATCTACAAGTTCCATTGCCGGTTCGAGTGATTTTTCCTCTGCCTCAATACCATCCTCCAGTTTACGCCGCCCATACTTCATGCCGAGAACAATCAAACCCCCGGATATCGCGCCACAGGTCAAACATCGTTTTGCACCGCCGGCGAAGCAGGAGGCTGCCATTAAAACCAGATCATCTGAGATGCCCAAAATCTCCATAAGCGATCCCGCTACAATCTGCGCACATCCATGGAATTCCGGACCATATACGGATGATAGCTCTTCGGCAATTTTCCTAAATTGTTCTGGAAATCGTGTGATTCTCATTTCTGCCATGGAAGGACCTCCTAAAGCAATTTATGTCTGACAGTGGTATCAAAACGGAAAGCCAACCTTATTTTGCCCAATTGACCCGATTTTTAAAAAAAATCACGCAGCTTGCCATCCAGGAAGGTGGAGCCCCGCCAACTGGAGTCGGCGGCGCCAACGCTCCAGCTTCGGCGAAACCCGCCGAAGTACCCTTTCCGCATTTATCCGCCGTAATTATGGCGGATTCAACCGCCAACTGGAGTTGGCGGCTTTCTGCGAAGGCGGGTAAAATGACGCAGTTTATGTAAAAGGCGTCAAGAGAGATGTCTAACATAGCACAATATATTATACAGAAAACGGCTAATTTGGATTATTCTATTTTACGACATTTATATCAAAATAACAGGAGAAAGGCAAAATTACTACTTGATTCTGTGGCATATAATATCTGCAAGGTTTATAATGAATATTTGCGGCAATATCAGGGAATATATAAAAATCTATTGCTGATTTCTAAGACAAAGTGCCGTCTTATACAATTTTGATAACCTTGCCATTCAATTTATCGAATATTAGGCCTCTCTTTAAACTTGCTATTGACTTTTTCTTTCATGGGATGCAATTTTATTTTAAAGGAGGAACATATTATGAGAAGTGATATAGCTAAAAAAGGAACAACCCGAGCGGCTCACAGGTCATTATTCTATGCCATGGGTTACACAACGGAAGACTTAAACAAACCCCTTATCGGGGTTGTAAACTCCTTCAATGAGATCATTCCCGGCCACATCCACCTTAATGAGATTACAAGGGCGGCGAAAATGGCCGTTTCCGCGGCAGGCGGCACGCCTGTCGAGTTTCCGTCCATCGGAATATGCGACGGCATTGCCATGGGCCATGACGGCATGAAATATTCCCTTGCCAGCAGGGAGCTCATAGCCGACTCCATTGAGGCGATGGCCATGGCGCACGCATTTGACGGTCTGGTGCTCATTCCCAACTGCGACAAGATCATCCCTGGCATGCTTATGGCGGCGGCACGTCTGAATATCCCGGCAATAGTCGTGAGCGGAGGTCCCATGATGGCTGGACGCTATCAAGGAAGGGATATCAGTGTCAGTCAGATATTCGAGGCGGCAGGGCTCTTTGAGGCTGGTAAGATCAGCGCAGCCGAGATGGATCTTATGGAAAAGGCGGCATGTCCCGGATGCGGCTCCTGCGCGGGCCTGTTTACCGCAAACAGCATGAACTGTCTGACCGAGGCGCTGGGCATGGGACTCCCCGGCAACGGCACGATACCAGCTGCAAATTTCGGAGCGCGTCAGATGCTGGCAAAAAAGGCCGGCTCTTTGATAATGGATCTTGTCGCCAAGAATTTAAGGCCATGCGACATAATGACCATGAAGGCCTTTGAAAACGCCATTGCCGTGGATATGGGGATTGGCGGATCTACCAATTCTGTGCTTCACCTGACGGCCATCGCCTACGAGGCGGGGATCGAATTGCCCCTGGCCCTGTTTGATAAGATCAGCGACAGAACGCCTTATATAACAAAACTCAGCCCCGCAGGCATTCATCACCTTCAGGACCTGAACGAGGCGGGCGGCATCCCCGCCGTGATGAAGGAACTTTCAAAGAAGGGGGCAATTCACACGGACGCCCTCACTGTGAACGGGAAAGTGGAGGAACGTATCGCCAATGCGACAATCACTCGGCCTGATGTAATCAGGTCCGTTGACTCCCCTTACAGGGCAAAAGGGGGCATTGCCGTTCTGACCGGCAATCTGGCCCCGGACGGCGCTGTTATCAAGGAAAGCGCTGTCGCTGAGGATATGCTGAATTTTACCGGCCCTGCCCGTGTGTTTGATTCCGAGGACGAGGCCATCGAGGCCATAGTAGGCAAAAGGATCAAAGACGGCGATGTGGTAATCATTCGGTATGAGGGACCAAGAGGCGGTCCTGGTATGAGAGAAATGCTCAACCCGACGGCTGTCATCTCCGGCATGGGCCTGCGGGTAGCCCTGCTGACAGACGGTCGTTTCAGCGGGGCGACTCGGGGCGCCTGCGTCGGTCACATCTCCCCTGAGGCCATGGAAGGGGGCTCGATAGGTCTGCTTGAAGAGGGCGATATGATTACAATCAATATCCCCGGAAGAAGATTATACACCTCTATCAGCGACTCGGAGATGGCATCGCGAAAGAAGGCATGGAAGGCGCCGGAGCCCAAGGTGAAAAAGGGATATCTGGCCCGCTACGCCAGGATGGTCACCTCCGCCAACAAGGGGGCTGTTGTAAAGTAGCTAATTATATGGATGGTCGCTTTAGGCCAACGCGGGTCAGAAATCAAGGTAGATATTTTCATCTAAATGGCAGGTATCGTTGCTGAAGATCAGTGTATGCCTGTTATTATTCCACTCAAGAAGAGTTATAGATCCCGGATCATATTTCATGTCCCAGAAATGATCATTGCCTGTCCCAAGGGCGTATAAAATGAATATTTTACATATTACTCTATGGGTCACGATGACAACCATATCTTCACGATCATAGTCGATATTCGCCAAACCAGCTGATATGCGGTCTCTTACCATGGCAAGTGTCTCACCGTTCTCTATCCGCAGTTTGTCAGGCGATGCCTTCCAAAGGCTAAAATCCAGCGGGAAGCGTTCTTCCACCTCCCTGAGCGCAAGTCCCTCCCATATCCCGAAGTTCATATCCGTGAATTCCTCCATTGTATCAACCGCTGCATTCGTTGTTTTGCTGATCGCCTCAGCTGTCTGAAGGGCCCTTGACAGGGGACTTGATATGATCCGGTTGACAGGCATATGAGAAAAATAAAGCCCAACCCTTTCCGCCTGTTTTTTGCCCATTTCATTCAGCGGGATATCTTTTGTCCCACGAAATACTTCCTCCCTGTTCCATTGTGTTTCGCCGTGCCTGACAACATATATCTTCTTCATAACAGTTCCTTTACGAGGGATTATTTACAGATACACTATCATTTAATAATATAAGGGCAAAGGCAATCTTTAAATATTCATTTAAGGATCATCTCCAGATTAGTTGAGATAATGCCTTTGAAGCCGATTGAAATTTACCTCCACAACGTCATACTAAGGCCATAAAAGGCAACTATCCGGCTATATAAGGTAACTACCCGGCCCTAAAAGTCATTACCCGGCCCGTTCGACGCGTTCACGGCCCTGAGCGAAGTCGAAGGGTTGTCCGGGTAATCCAGGATCATGGAAAAGCGATATCATGTGTGCGCATTTGACTGAGAAAAAGACTCCATTTTGGAAGGACTTATATAAGGAGTTGGTTTCTGGATACCCCGGATAAACCGGGGTATGACAAAGAGTATTATGATTTAACTTGCGATTAAATGAAATTTATTGATATATTTCCCTAAATTAGGCCTCGTTATTATTTGAGGTTTTTTAACTATGACGCTCAAAGGAGGAGATCATGAGTAAAACCATTGAAAAGCTATGGGCCATGGAAATTCTTGACTCAAGAGGGAATCCTACCATCCGTGTTTTTGTAACCCTGGCAGGCGGTATAACGGCATCAGCGTCTGTTCCTTCAGGCGCCTCTACCGGCGAGAACGAGGCGGTTGAACTGCGAGATGGGGATAAAAAACGTTATGGCGGAAAGGGCGTATTAAAGGCGGTTGATAATGTCAACCGAATCATCGCGCCCGAGGTCATTGGAAAAGACGCGGTATCACAGACCGAGATTGACCGGTTAATGATAACACTGGATGGCACGCCCAATAAGGGCAAATTGGGCGCCAACGCGATCCTCGGCGTTTCCATGGCCGTGGCCAAGTCTGCCGCCGCTTCAGACGGGCTTCCTGTTTATGCGTATCTTGGCGGGACAGGGGCTGTACGTATACCGGTGCCGATGATGAATATCCTTAATGGAGGCAAGCATGCCGATAACAGTGTTGATTTTCAGGAATTCATGGTCATGCCTATAGGCGCCCCTAATTTTGCCGAGGCCCTTCGATACGGCGCGGAAACCTTTCACGCGTTGAAGGCTATCCTTAAAAAGAAGGGGTATGCAACGGCTGTCGGCGATGAAGGTGGCTTTGCCCCGAACCTTAAAAGCAACGATGAGGCATGTGATGTTATTGTTGAGGCTATCAAATCCGCGGGTTACAGGCCGGGCAAGGATGTGGCAATAGCCCTGGACCCGGCCGCCAGCTCCTTCTATGAGAACGGAAAGTATGTTCTTTCCAAATCCGGCCAGGGGACAAAGACGAGTTCTGAGATGACCGATCTTTACAAGAGATGGACAGAGAAGTACCCCATTGTCTCCATTGAGGACGGGCTTGCGGAGGATGATTGGGCCGGATTTAAAGAGCATACAAAAAGGCTTGGAGACAGGATACAGATCGTCGGCGACGACCTTTATGTCACCAATACAAGGTTTATTACCCGTGGAATCAAGGAGAAGGCATCAAACGCGGTTCTTATAAAGTTGAACCAGATAGGGACTGTTACCGAGACCATCGAGGCCATAGATATGTGCCGCAAGGCAGGCTGGGGCTTTGTTATTTCCCACAGGTCCGGTGAAACCGAGGACACATTCATGGCGGATTTTGCTGTTGCCATGGGCGGCGGACAGATCAAGACCGGCTCGGCCTGCCGCAGCGAACGGATAGCAAAATATAACCGCCTCCTGGAGATTGAATCGGAACTGAAAGATAAATCTGTGTTCAGCGGAACGCTTAAGTAAGATATCCTTGTTTGTAGTGTTGGGAATTTAAAAAGGCTTAGAGGTTATCCCCTCTAAGCCTTCTGTTTTCAAAACTCTCCAGGCGCTTAATCATATTATGATGAAGCGCCCTTTTTATCTCTTTAAAAGATAATTTAGATTATTTTAACATTTTTTGCAGACGGACCTTTTGGACCCTGCTCTATGTCAAAGGTGACATTATCACCTTCATGGAGACTCTTGAAGCCGGTTGCATCTATTCCTGAATGATGAACAAATAGATCAGGACCGTTCTGCTGCTCAATAAAACCGAATCCTTTATGGTCGTTAAACCACTTTACTGTTCCATTAGCCATGGTGACATCCTCCTTCCGAATAAATTTCAAGTTTCAATACCTCAGGATGCCACTATGAAAAAGCTAATTTCCTTCAGAACGAAACAGGCCTACTGTTAAAGGTAAACCATTTTTGATTTAATTAAATTAACCCATCTATAATTAAAAATCAAGATATATTATTAAAAAGATAAAAATAATTTGATTTTTATCAGTAACAATCAGATATTGTTATAAATTTAAGATTTTTTTGAAAATATGTATTTTAAAAAGAATTTTAAATTAAAAAATAATAAA
>JAFGDF010000203.1 GCA_016932235.1 Deltaproteobacteria bacterium
CAAAGACGGGCGATCAGATGAAATTCATATCTTTTGAGGACATGACGGGGATTTACGAGGCCGTCCTGTTTCCAAAGGTATATAACCATTATTGCCACATGCTGAACGCCTCGCGTCCTTATATAATCAAAGGAAGGGTGGAAGAGGATTTCAGCGCGATCAATATCAATGTGCAATGGATAGGGTTCCTGGACAGGTACGGCCGGGAATCGACCTGAAATCGGCAGTTAAAGAGATTGGCAATCATGCCTTTTCAACAAGCTTGGACAACTCGCGAATTCAGGATAAACCTCGCAATAGGATCTGTATGGAAAGGTGATGAGATTAGCATTAATTATCGAAGGCCTCACTATTGGCACCTCAAATATTCTTTAAGATACCAAAAGTAACCTTTAATGAGGAAGTGTGGCTAGATATCACAGAAATCACCTGAAAAGGGATATGTCGGAGTGATCTGAACCTTTGAAGAGGCACGTACATTTTCGATCGATAACAGTGATCGCAGTTTTTGGCATAACCGTAACCAGAAAAAGCAAGCTTCAATTTTTCCATCGTGATGGCTATTTATGATTTTGATTCAAAAAATTCGCGTTTTTATGTTGTTCAATATATCAAATTTGATATAAGATAAAAAACAGACACTGCTTTTTATATTAAGAATGCTTTTTAGAATTTTTTATCTTTTAAAGGAGGATTCATGACACCCAAAACAGTTCAAGCCCCTAATCTCAAGGTATTGCCTTCATCTTTATATCCGATTATCGATGGAAATCATATTACAAGTACAACGGGTGGTGAAATAGACCACATTTACGCGGCTACAGGTAAGCCTACCACTAAAGTACCCCTGGCCGGGGCTGAGGAAATCGACAATGCTGTTAAATCCGCTCAGGCAGCTTTGAAAACATGGAAAAAAGTTAGTGCGAGCCAGCGCGCTGAAATGATGCGTCGCTTTGCCCAGCTCATGGAAAAGAACCGGGAATCGTTGTCAGAACTCGGCACACTCGAAAACGGGACGGCGATCTCAACGTCAAAAGGAAACGTAATGGGAGGCAGAGAAGCGGTTGTTTACAACGCCGGTTGGACTGACAAACTTAGCGGTGAGCTCATTCCACTAGGTCACCTGCAGGCTTTCAGCTATACGCTTCATGAACCCTTTGGTGTTATCTTAAATATTTTGCCCTTTAACTCACCGCTTGCACAATTTTGCTCCATAACCACCTGTGCTCTCGCTGCTGGTAACTGTGTAGTCATTAAGCCTTCGTCGAGCACTCCATTCAGTTCAATAAGATATGGCGAGCTTCTTCTGGATGCCGGATTTCCGCCCGGGGTGATAAATATTGTTCCTACTGATGAAAAAGGCGGTGAAATCCTGTGTTCGCATCCCGGGATTAACAAGATTCAACTCACCGGAGGTGTTCCTACAGCTCGAAAAGTCATGGCTTTAGCAGCTAAGAATATCACTCCGGTTGCTTTTGAACTGGGCGGTAAATCCCCAACCATCATATTCGATGATGTTGATCCCAAGGAAGCTGTTAACTTTTTTATTGGATCCCTCATTAGGAATGCAGGCCAATCATGCGGGAAAGGCGCTCGTGTTCTGGTTCAATCCGGTATTTATGAAAAGGTGATCGAGCTTACCAAAGTCACTGCTGAAAAAGTATCGGTCGGAGATCCCCGGCTGGAAACGACTGACATAGGTGCGGTACTCAGTAAATCGAAATGTGAAACCGTCATGGGATTTATAGAACGGGCAAAAAAATCAGGGGATTGTCGCTTGATTACGGGCGGCGAACGCCTTGGAAATGAACTTGCAGATGGCTATTTCATTGCTCCTACAATCTTTGCTGATGTGAATCCCGGGACCGAACTGTTCACCGAAGAAATTTTTGGGCCGGTACTTACTTTTACAGAATTCGAGACCGAAGAAGAAGCAATTGGTCTGGCCAACGATACAAAATATGGTCTGGCCGGCTTTCTTGCGACTAATGATTTGAAGAGGGCTCATCGTGTCTCAGCCCAGGTCGAGGCGGGTTTTATTATCGTCAACCAGCCTGCCGGTCCGTCTCCTGCCTTTCCGACCGGCGGGTACAAACAGAGCGGATTTGGGCGGATCGGAGGAATCGAGGGTATCCGTGAATTCACCCAGACTAAAAGTATCAGGATCCCCCTAGGCTAGTTTAGAATTATGGCCCATCGGCAGTCTAAACCATTCACGTCTGGGAAAAAATCATCATGGATTGGCGAGAGAGACGAAATTTGCATTTAACATTTTGAAAGGGAGATGACCACGATGGAGAAAAGCGCATATTTTCGACCCAACGACTTTACTTATTTATCAGAGGGAGAAACGGAAAATGAACGAATATGGATATGCAGGGGAAATACTTAAAATCGACCTCACGACCTGCAGTATCAGCAAGGTTGCCACTGAAGAATATGCTGACCGGTTTCTGGGTGGTAGAGGAATCGCAGTCAAATTATATTGGGATTTGACAGCAACCGGAACTAGGGCTTTTGACCCGGGAAATTACCTTGTCTTTGTCACGGGCCCGCTGACAGGATTCATGCGTTTTACCGCCAGCCGTGTGCAAATTTGTGGCATATCACCTGAGATGGATCCGGAAACTTTTTCCTACGCCAGTTTAGGAGGCAGCTGGGGCTCCTGGCTAAAATACGCCGGCTACGACGGAATTATTATAACCGGGAAGACCGACCGGCCGGTTTATCTGTACATGGATAGTGAAGGCGCTGTTGAAATAAGAAATGCAGGGCATCTGTGGGGTAAGACTACCATGGATACCCTGGAAATTTTGGAGATTGAATTGGGTCGTCAGGCCAGGATACTTGGGCTTGGTCCGGCCGCAGAAAACCTGGTTTATTACGCCACTGGCGCAGCCACACAAAACGCTAATTTCGGTGGCGGCCTGGCCAGTGTTATGGGGGCCAAGAAACTGAAAGCTATTGCAATTATGGTGGATAAGAGAAATGACCCAGTCGCAGCCGATCCCGAAGGCCTGAAGAATCTAGCCAAACAGGTCTTTACTCTACAAAAATACAGGATTACGGGTATATTAAGGAGAGCCTCATCCTTTGTGATTTGACCTGGCCCATTCATCAGGTTCGTGATATAGACCATTCCATACATCTCGGCACGTTGGAAAGCCAGATAGCATCGGCTGTTACCGGCAGGAATCTGGACGAAAAAGGACTGTTTAAAATTGGGGAAAGGATCTTGAATCTCCAGAGGATGCTTCTGTTGCGAAATGGGTGGAAAGGCAGAGAATCTGATACACTTATGGATTATCATCATACAGAACCTCTTGATGAGGTTTACTGGAGCCCTGAATGTCTGGCCCCTGGTAAAAATGGTGAAGTAATTTCCAGAAAAGGAGCAATCCTCGATAGAAATGATTTTGAAAAAATGAAGGATGAATTTTATACGTTGCGAAGTTGGGATGTGAAAAACGGCGTGCCTACGAGGGCAAAACTGAAAGAACTGGATCTGGACGATATCGCCGTCGAATTTGAGAAGATCCATTCCCAGATCGAATAACCCGCCGGCACCCGAGGCTCGAGTGGCCTGCCACGATCGTAAAAATGCTATTGATCACTTGGATCTTTTATCTTATTATTGATTATCTAATCGTTTTTAAGATGAATAAAATTCAAAAAAAAGGAATTAAAATGAAAAGGTTAATCGCATTCGTGACGTTACTCTTAGCTATACCGTTCCTGTCTGGTTGTTGGTATGCTGCCGCCGCTGGAGCTGGCGCTTATGTAGGGTATAAAGCTAAAGAGAAAGGTTACAAAGTTCAGAGCCCCGTAACGAAGGAAAATGAAGATGATGAAACAGAGGAGGAAAAATAGAGCAATCCCTCAATTTACGGTAAATACATACGTATCATCGTTACGAAGTCTCAGTCCCCGGATAATACCCTAAACGCCTATCATTAGGAGAATTGTATTGATCCTGATCAAAAGATTTTTCGGATTTGCTATGAGGCAGCACAAGCTATAGTGAAAAAAGCCGGAAATCAGGTAGGGATCAAATCGCGGCCGCATGATCCACGCCGTCATTCTGCCACCCATGCGAGCCGTTCCGGTGTCACGGGGGAAATAGTCTTAAAAGTGATCTTAAGACATCCAAATCTGGCCATCACCCAGCGATATCTCGGGAGTGTCAGTGTATATGTTCCACCGTTTCAGGAGCAAAAAAACTGTTCTCCAGAATCGATCCACAGCTCAGGGTCAGGTTCATATAGAGTAATGATTTTGATAAACGGTCGAATCGGACATCTGCACTGGATATGCAATGGCCTGACAGTCCTCAAGCAGTATATTGTTCTCCTGCAAAACGGCTGCGGTTTTATTTGGTTTCATCTGAAGATTATTTTACTTCTTTGTTTTGCTTTTTTAAAAGATTAATAAAGCTCTTTAATGAGTCTGTGGATCCGAATGTTCCTTGAAAAAGTTCCTCGCTCCATATTTCAAGGCCTAACTTAAAGATGTCATGTATTAATTGATCGGCGTTTCGGGCTCCTTGAAATTTTAAGATCTGTAAAAGCAATTCATCGGGTACGCTTATTGGATAAACTGAAGTTTGAGAATCATTATCAGCCTTCAAATACTCTTGAATACTCTTGAGGATTCTCAGATTTATATACTTTGTATTATATTCTTCATTATCCATTCTTATATTATCCTTCACCGTAGATTTCAAAGTCTCGAAGTTCGTTTTATGCTATCAGAAGTAATTTGTCTTTAGATTTTTCTCTTTTTCAAATCTTTCAAATGCCAATTCCAGAAGCCTATCGATCAAACCTTCATAGGATATCCCCGAGGCCTCCCATAGCTTGGGGTACATGCTTATTTTCGTAAATCCCGGGATCGTGTTGATTTCATTGATAAACACCTTTTCATTTTGACCAAGGAAGAAATCAACGCGACCAAGTCCTTCACAAGAAAGAGTTTTAAACGCTTTTATGGATAATTCTCTAATTTTATTGGAGATACTACCAGATACATTTGCGGGTATTTCCAGGATCGCGCCTTTTTCATCTATGTATTTCGACTCGTATGAATAAAAGTCATGCCTTGTTTTGATTTCTCCCGGAACAGAGGCGATAGGGTCATTATTTCCAAGAACAGAACATTCAATCTCTCTTCCATGGATGAACTCTTCAATCAGGATCTTTAAGTCAAATGAGAAGGCCTTTTTCATTGATTGCTCATATTCTTCTTTACCATGAACCTTGCTGACTCCCACAGATGAGCCCATATTCGCGGGCTTAATAAAAAATGGTAATCCAAGCCTTTTGACAACACCGGAAAAATCCGGCACTGGATCATCGCTCCTTAATGTGATGAACTTCGGGGTTGGAAGTTTCGCTTCACGCAATAATCTTTTCATAATATCCTTGTCCATACCAACGGCAGAACCCAGGACACTTGCTCCAACAAAAGGGATATTAGCGAGTTTTAGCAATCCCTGTACCGTTCCATCTTCGCCAAACGGTCCATGTAAAATGGGAAAGGCCACATCTATTGAGATTTGAGACCCTGAACCAGATCGGTTCGAAACAATAAAACCATTCTCCGGGTTAACCGAGATCGAATCGTCGGATTTATTTAGTCTGATCGATTTCGGATCATTTTCATTAATTAAAAACTGTGATCGTTCGTAGAGCAACCAACTGCCTGATTTGTCAATACCGATAAGGACGGGATTATACTTTTCCTTATTCAAAGCATCATAGACATTTTTGGCTGATTGCAGGGAAACTTCATGCTCAGCCGATTTTCCACCAAAGATTACGGCAATATTTATCCTTTTCATTTAATTTTCCTTTTTCATATAGGAAAAGATCTTTTAATGAGTTATTCTATAACAATAGATCATAGAATAAATTAAATGATATTCATGAAGATTGCAATTAATTATGTTTTAAAGGGATATATGAATTCCGTGAGATCCGGAATTGACCTAGGAGTGAAAGATCTGGTATCGTCGCAAGCTAATGGGATATTTTCCTTTAGCGGAATCCAAAGGGTGAAGACAATATGAATCTTAATCTGTTATCAGGGCCCATGCGGTTGCCCTTCCTGATTCTGACTCCCGCCTGTGTCATGCTCGGGCTTGGCACCGCCGTCCGGGAGACAGGTAATATCGATGTCCTATACCTTCTCCTGTCCCTCATAGGCGCGATTTCTTCCCATGTAAGCGTGAACGCGTTTAATGAGTATTTCGATTTTAGAAGCGGCCTGGATTTTTCCACAAAGCGCACTCCCTTCAGCGGCGGAAGCGGCACCATTCCGGAAAATCCTGGTGCTGCAAAATACACCATTGTTACAGCAATAATATCTACTCTCATCATCCTTTTTACAGGACTTTTCTTCCTTTCTATTTGGGGGGCAGGAATTATTCCTCTAGGCATACTCGGATTGGGCCTTATCTTTTTCTATACCCCATGGTTGACCAGAAACCCCTATCTGTGTCTTGTAGCCCCCGGGCTGGGTTTCGGGCCATTGATGGTAATGGGCACCTATTTCGTGCTTACGGGAGAATATTCCCTATCCTCCTTCTTTGCTTCTCTTGTTCCTTTTTTCCTTGTCAATAATCTCCTTCTTCTGAACCAGTATCCTGACACAGAGGCTGACAAAGGTGTCGGCAGAAGAACACTGCCGGTAGTATGGGGTAAACGAACCAGCAGCGTCATTTTTTCATTATTTATGGCCATGGCCTATATCTCGATTATCGTGGGCATTCAACTCGGACATCTGCCCAAGTTGAGCGTCATAGGCCTCCTCACCCTCTTTCTCGGCGTCCCTGCATGCATCGGTTCGTTTCGCTATCCTGACGATATAGAAAAACTAACCCCGTACCTTATGATGAATGTAATCATAAATATTGCAACGCCTGTGCTTGTGGCAGCCGGGATGTTTTTTTAGAAACATAGGCCTTTAATTATCCGCAATATGTCTATATAATGGATCATCCGGGTTATTAACGAGTTAATGTTCAATTAATCCCTAAAAAAGGAGGAAATTATGGCGATCATTACTATTTCCAGAGGTACCTTTAGCGGTGGAAAGGCTGTAGCCGAAGCTTTAGGTAAAAGGTTGGGTTACCCATGCCTCAGCAAGGAAATCGTCCTGGACGCGGTCGAGGAATTTGGTGTCCCTGAGGAGAAACTAGTTGCTGCACTTGAAGAACCTCCTAAAGCGTGGACATTGAAACCAAGCAGACGCATCGCCCATTTAAACTATGTCCGATACGCCCTGCTTAAGGCTGCCAGGAACGGTGAGATGGTTTACCATGGATATGCAGGGCACCTTCTTCTCAGTGGGATTCCAAGGATATTGAGGATCAGGGTTATCACGGACATGGAGAACCGTATCAATTCGGCAATGACGAGGGATAATCTATCCCGCCAGCAGGCAATTTCCATGATTGAAAAAATGGACAAACAGAGCAGTAACTGGACAAGCTTTTTATATGGAATTGATTGGAACGACCCGTCACTATATGATGTTGTGGTTAATCTGGAGTTTATCAGTATTGAGAGCGCTGTTGAAATCATAGAAAAAATGGTTTCCCTGAAAGATTTTGAGACTACGGTGGCCTCAAAGAAGGCCTTTGACGATCAGTTACTCAGTAGCCTGGTGTGGGCTGCCCTGACCAAGGAAAAAGCGACCGCTACAGCAAACGTGAGGGTGTCGTCGGATGACGGCAACGTAACCATTGCCGGAAGTGTGGGATCCGAATCTATGCAAAAGGCGGTCGGGGAAGTGGCAATGAGGGTTGCTGGAGTTAAACAGGTAAAAAACGAGGTGGGTATTGGCTCTGACTGGCACTGGTAATAATGTCTGGCAGTCTGTCGGACCTTGGCCGACAGACTGCCAGAAAGATTTACAAAACGATTTTATATAACGATATTGAAACATGTTTTCTTTATGCTAACATTCTCGCCAAATAATCAAGAAATGCCCTTTTCAGCGGCAATTATCACCTCTTTTATTTGTATTCTTTACGGAGCCAACGCGGTAGCCATTAAGGTCAGCCTTGAAGGCCTGGGAGCTTTTACGGTGCCGGGCCTGCGTTTTTCTCTGTCCACGATCGCTATTTGTACATGGGCAATACTGACCCATCGAAAGCTTTCCGTCAGGAAAGAACAGATTCACCAGATCCTGATCATCTCCATCTTATTTACGGCGCAGCTTGCTTTCATGTATCTTGGCTTAAAAAAAACCAACGCCAGTCGCGGCACACTTTTGATTAACCTTCAACCTTTTTTCATCCTTTTCCTTGCGCACCTTTTTATCCCGGGCGACAGGATTACGGTAAATAAGCTCTTAGGCCTTATTTTAGGATTTATGGGGATGGGGCTGGTCTTTTTCGGTAAACAGGATGTGACCGATGATATTCAGATCGGAGATTCACTGACTGTGTTGGCTGCCTTTATATGGGCCTGCAATACCGTTTATATAAAAAGGGTAATAAATGCATTTGATCCTTTCCTCATCGTTTTTTACCCGATGATCTTTTCCATACCATGTTATTTCCTGGCAGGATATTTTTATGATGAAATGATGATTTCATCTCTAACCCTTAAGGTTCTCGGGGCGCTTCTTTACCAGAGTCTTGTATCAGGGGCATTCGGTTTAGTGGTATGGCACACGATGATGCAAAAATACGGGGTCGTCTCGATGCATTCCTTTCTTTTTATCATGCCGATAGCCGGAGTTTTATTAGGCGGACTGGTTCTGGGCGAGCCCATAAGTTTTAATCTTTTCTTTTCACTGCTGCTTATTGTTCTTGGAATAATACTGGTGAACATCAGGGCTCAGAGATATTTCATTAAAGAAAAAGAAGGAGGCTGACGGCCATCAACGCCATCCCGAAAATGACACCGAGAATGGATATATGTCCGGTGTCGAATTCCTTGGCCGCCGGGATCAGTTCATCGAGGGAGACATAAACCATAATACCCGCCACTGATGCGAAAAGGATACCAAAGGTATTTTCGGAAAAAAAAGGGTGCAGAAGAAAATATCCTACAAACGCTCCAAGGGGCTCTGACAGACCGGAAAGAAAAGAATACCAGAACGCCTTAACTTTATTTCCTGTGGCGAAGTAGATTGGGACTGATACGGATACCCCTTCGGGAATATTATGTATGGCCACGGCTACTGCGATAGAAATTCCCAACGCAGTATCGTTCAAGGCTGCGGCAAATGTGGCCAGCCCTTCCGGAAAATTATGGATCGCAATGGCAACTGCTGTGAAGATTCCGATTCGAAGCAATCTTTTATCCGATCTTGAATCTTCCCTCATCTCTTCTATCGCATGGGCTTCATGGGGATTCTCATGGGAAGGCACGAGGAAATCTATGATTAAGATGAGGAGAATGCCGCAAAAAAACGAGGCAACCGTTAACCATGAGCCTTTCGTTTCGCCGTGATAAGAGATCAGGCTATTACGGGCCTTAATAATGATCTCCACAAGGGAGACATAGATCATGACCCCGGCTGACAGACCAAGGGCGAAAGACATGATCCTCTTGTTGGTCTTCCGTGTGAAGAACGCCAGGGCGCTTCCTATGCCTGTTGAAAGACCCGCGAGGGCCGTGAGGCCGAATGCTAAAATAAGGTTGTTATCCATGTCTGATTACCAAGCGCGATGCCCCTTTCTACTTCGGACTTACACTGTATTTATTGACGATATGGTGAGGGTTGTAAAATTCAACTCGGAATATTGGGGCGGATCCATCCTGAAAAATTTGGTTAAAACATCCTTGTGCGCAAACTCGAGTTCCTTAAAATTACCTGCCAGCATTTCTGTTCCTTTAATATTTTTTAATGCCAAAATGAATAAAATATATTGTATTACAGTAACCCCATGTTCTGCAAATAGAAATTCGGGTTTGTTATGGAAGGCAACCTTATGATATAATAATTCCCGTTTAATAAAGGCGGAACGACACACAAGGGTTCATTATTGATTGTCTGTCGGACAAAGTCCGACAGACTGCCAGGGCCGGATCAGGCGCTTTCTTAATTTCATAATACATGCAGGCGAAATGGACCGAATGAAGTTTTAGACTGTGGTCAAAGGAGGAATCATAATGAAACTTGGCTTCATAGGGCTGGGACGGATGGGCATGAATATCGCAAGAAGGCTTTTACGGGGCGGACATGAAGTTGTGGCATATAACAGAACAAAAAGCAGCATAGATCTGATTGTCAGGGAAGGCGCGGAAGGCGCTTTCAGCCTGAAAGAGTTCAAGGAAAAGATCCAGGGACCTCGCATCATATGGATAATGCTGCCTCCCGGCGCTGTCACCCTGGAACACATAGAATACTTGATGGATATACTCTCTCCCAACGACATAATTATTGACGGAGGTAACTCGTATTATAAGGATGATATCGCCAGGAGTAAAATTCTCGGTGAAAGAGGTATCCGGTTTATGGATGTGGGTGTGAGCGGGGGAATATGGGGGTTTGAAAAAGGTTACTGCCTTATGATCGGCGGAGAAAAAGATCTCTATGAATATATCAAACCAATATTCAAGAGCCTTGCTCCGGAGGGTGGATACCTGCATTGCGGTGAGGAAGGAGCCGGCCACTTTGTAAAAATGATCCATAACGGCATCGAATATGCACTGATGCAGGCATATGGCGAAGGATTCGAAATCCTCGCGTCATCCCCTTTCGCTGATTCTATAGATAATGCCGATCTGGCTCATCTCTGGAATCAGGGAAGCGTAATTCGATCGTGGTTGCTTGAACTGGCAGAAGGAGTCTTTAAGCGAGACAAGAATCTGACAGGGATCAGGGGATACATAGAAGATTCAGGTGAAGGGAGATGGACGGTGCAACAGGCAATTGAAAGCGGTGTTTCCGCTCCGCTGATAACGTTATCCCTGATGCGCCGGTTCCAATCTCAGAAACAGGATTCTTTTTCGGATAGGATTGTTGCCGCTCTCCGACATGAATTCGGCGGGCATAAAGTGATCGCAACAGGGGGATCTTAGCAGGCATTTGGAAAGGAAAGAGCTTTGAAAAACAATGCAAAACAGGGATATCCTGATCAGGGAAACATAGTCAGGGGCAGTGTTACTGATATGTGGACGGAAGCTGATCAATGTCATTCTGAAGGGTTCGTGGATCCATGCGCGGTTGTTATTATAGGGGCCTCAGGAGACCTGACAGGAAGGAAGATAATCCCGGCTCTCTATCACTTATATCAAAATAAACGCCTTCCGGATAATTTTTTTATCGTCGGATGCGCGCGAAGCGAGCTGGGCAATGAAGGATTTCGGAAAAAAATGGAGGAAGTGGCACTTGAAAGGTCAGGTGATGAAGGTGCCGAATGGCAAAATTTTGCCTCCCTTCTGCATTATGTCTCAATAGAATATGAAGGGCCTGAATCCTTTAAAACCCTGCGCCAATATCTTTCCGGGCTGGAGGAAATATATCATACACACGGGAACAAGATCTTTTACCTGGCCATTCCTCCGTCACTCTATAAACCCGTTGCCACAAACCTTGGTGAATCAGGCCTGGCTGTAGAAAAGGCTGGTGAGAATTGGTGCAGGATCATTGTTGAAAAACCCTTTGGAAGAGATATTGACAGTGCCAGGGACCTTGACCGTGCCATCCATATCCACTTCAAAGAGCATCAGGTATTTAGAATAGATCATTATCTGGCCAAGGAGACTGTCCAGAATATACTCATATTCCGATTTGCCAACTCCATCTTTGAACCGGTGTGGAACAGAAATTTTATAGACCATATAAACATTATAGCGGCCGAATCTCTCGGTGTCGAACACAGAGCAGGCTATTATGAACAGGCCGGTGTTTTAAGGGACATGTTTCAGAATCACATGATGCAACTTCTAGCTATGACCGCGATGGAGCCACCATCACTTTTCGAGGCGGACAGGGTACGAGATGAAAAGGCAAAGGTTTACAGATCGTTAAGACCGTTCCCTGTTGAAAAGCTGGAGGACTATCTCTTGCTCGGTCAATACCAGGAAGGGATAATCAAAGGACATAGGGCTCGTGCATACAGGGATGAACCTGGCATAAATCCCGATTCGGTTGTACCCACCTTTGCCATGATGAAGGTTTTTCTTGACAACTGGCGCTGGCAGGGGGTTCCCTTCTATCTGACATCAGGAAAAAGGCTATTGGAGAAAAAGACCGA
Organism: Deltaproteobacteria bacterium; assembly: GCA_016932235.1. The sequence goes on from JAFGDF010000203.1 coordinate 12,218, forward strand.
GATATCAATACAGTTCAAAGGAATACCTCACTCCATGTTCAGACAGAGCCTTGGTGAGCATATCTCCGCCAACCGTCTGATACTCGGTATATATCCGGATGAAAAGATCACGCTAACTTTTCAGACAAAAAATCCCGGAACCAGAGTCTGTCTAAGATCGGTCACGATGGACTTCCACTATGCTATGAACTATGGCGGCCGGCAGTTTGACGCTTATGAAAAAGTTCTCCTGGATTGCATGCTCGGAGATCAAATGCTTTTCTGGCGACAGGATGGTGTGGAACTCTGCTGGTCGTTCCTGACTCCTATTATCAGAGAATGCGAATCATGCATTGAAAGGAAGCAGATCTTACGGCCTTATAAAGCCGGAAGCTGGGGACCTATGGAAGTTAATCGTATTTTACAGCAGAATAACGATCTTGTCTCTTGAAGAATGTCTTTCCGTAGATGATCCTCATAATCTGGTGAAATCAGCAGGAGGCTGGGCGCCTGTCGGGCCTTGTCCGTAAAATCAGCCAGGAACGAGTTCGACTGTAAAAAAGGCCCCCCATGCCGTGATCTTTAGGGATAACGTTGAATTATATACTGACATTGTTAGCATTTATTTTCGTACTAAATTGGAGATGTTCCTATTTTTTTTACGGCGTTACTTGGTTGCGGACAGGGACAATGTTCGACGTTTCCTCCGCGGTTCTTCCCGAAGGTATTAGACATGAGAAGAAAAATAATGACAAAAAATTTCATCCGGATTCTTCCGTTAAATATTCTTCTATATTTGACCGCAATAATTTCCTATGCACTTACTCCGGACGAAGAAAATACTGTTTCAGTATATAAAAAGGCCTCGGCGGGAGTCGTTAATATAACCAGCATTGCCTTGCAGATGGATTTTTTCAGGGGAATTATCCCCCTGGAAGGTGCCGGTTCAGGTGTAATAATAGATTCAAACGGAAATATAATTACAAACAACCACGTCATTAAGGATGCCCAGAGGATCGAGGTAACCCTCTCAGATGGCAGCAAATCGAGAGGAGAGCTTATTGGAACCGATTCTTACAACGATTTAGCCGTGATAAGGATAGAGGCCCCTCCTGACATATTACATCCCGTCCCGCTGGGTAATTCCAGTAATCTTCAAGCAGGCCAAAAAGTGATAGCTATAGGAAATCCTTTTGGGCTTCAGCAAACGGTCACCACGGGCATTATATCTTCTATCGGTCGTTCCATAACGGCCCAGGATGGGACAACAATGGATAATCTGATACAGACCGACGCCGCCATTAATCCGGGTAATTCCGGGGGGCCTTTGCTGGATAGCGAAGGTAATCTTGTCGGCATTAATACAGCCATTTTTTCCCCCTCCGGCGGCAGTGTCGGAATAGGATTTGCAATACCTATTGACACTGTTAAACGCATTATCCCTGATCTTCTCGAAAAAGGATACGTACCACATCCGTGGCTTGGCGTGACAATGTTTCCACTTATTCCGGGGTTGGCCAGGGAACTGGGTCTTAAAGTTGACCGGGGGGCCATGATTATTAAGGTGATCAAAGACGGACCATCAGACAAGGCGGGGCTCAGAGGAGCCAATAAGATACTTTATGCGGGCAATGCCATGCTGCCTGTCGGGGGGGATATCATAGTAGCTATCGAAGACACGGTTATCTTTTCTTCGGAGGAACTCATAAGATATTTATACAGATACAGACCCGATGATAAGGTGAGATTGAAAATTCTCAGGGACGGAGACTTTATGGAGTTGGCTGTCACACTTGGAGAAATGCCGAGGCAGTGGGATGAAATAATATCTGAAAATTAATGCGGAGCCTTTTCTGGATCTGTGAATAATTAATTGGTCTGATTTTTGCTTTTAATTAAAGTCAGGAATTTCAGAGGATAATTATAATAAAGATAAGAACCTGAAAGGAATTTAAGATGGGTAAAAAAGCAACATATAAAGAACTCGAAAAAAGGATCTCGGATCTAGAGAAAGACTCTGTAAAGCTTCAAAAGGCTGAAGAGGAATTAGCGGAACTCAGATTTTTTAAAGAGATGATCGTCAATAGCAGTAATATTTTTGTCAGCCTCATGGATCCAAAAGGATATTACACTTATGTTAATGAGTCTTTTTCCTCCATTCTGGGTTATTGTCCTGAAGAATTGACAGGACTGCACTGGAAAGACATCGGGTTCCATGAAGAGAAAACGATAATAGAGGATAAATTTACCATTCCAGGGAAAAACCAGACTGGAACGTCACTCGGGCAAATAATTCTGAAGCATAGAAACGGCGGCAGGGTTCCGCTCCTGTCCGGCTGGAAAAAGTGGTACAAAGACAATCAGCTTGCCGGACAGATGAATATCTATTTTGACATGTCGGCATATGAATCGATAAGCGTATATAATTCAACACTATATGAGATATCAAAATCCGTCAGTACCACAAAAAATCTTGATGATCTTTTTCATAATATAGAGAGATGCCTGAAAAAGATCCTGGATACGACATATATGGATATTTATATGTATAACAGTAAAAACGATGTCCTGATCCGTTCCTTCACCCAGAGCGAAATTGATGATGCGAAAGGTTACATTTTTAATGCAAGAAATTCAGGCACCTTAAACGCGGAGGTCTTAAACAATAAAAAACCTTTACTGATGAGGCATAAGCAGATATCGGATTTTTATGAAAAACTCCGGGAAAAATCTCCGGAAAACTTGCCATCCCAAATAGTAAAAATTTGGATGGGAGCTCCTTTGATTATTGATGATGAGGTTATCGGTGTTATTTCGCTTAAGCATTACACTGATCCTGACTGTTATACCTATAAAGATCTTGAACTTCTGGAATCAGTTTCAGACCAGATCGCCCTTGCCGTTAACCTGAAACAAACGGAAGATGAACTGAAAGAAAGCGAAGCAAAATTCAGGGCGATATTTAATAACAGCCTGTACGGTGTTATGTTAACCATCCCCGGCGAAAGGATTATGGCCGTAAATCCCCCGGTCTGCGAGATGTTCGGAATGACTGAAGAAGAGTTATTAGGCTTGACAGATAAGAAATTACTGATGGATACAGATGATCCGAATTTTCCGAAGGTACAAAAAGCGCATGCTGAAAGGGGGACCTATAGAGGAGAAATAGTTTACAGGCGTAAAGACGGAACAAAATTCCCGGCTGAGATATCCTTTGCCGTTTTCCGGGATGAAGACGGAAATGAAAGATCAAGCGTCATTATTCGCGATATAAGCAGGCAAAAAAAGTATGAACTGGAACTGCGAAAGGCTCACAGAGAACTTGAACAGCGGGTGAAGGATCGCACTGCAGAACTTGAAAAAGTCAACAAGGAATTGGAACAACAGATCAAAGAGCGTGAGAACGCTCAGGAAATTCTGAGGTTTTCCGAAGAGAAATTTTCCAAGGCGTTTCATTCAAGCCCTAACTTTATCGGCATTATCTCGCTGAAAGACTGGAAGTTTATCGAAGTAAATGACTATTTTACCCAGCATGGCGGTTACAGCCGCGAAAAGATCATTGGCCGCACTCCTATGGAGATAAAGCTTTTTTCACCTAATACCTATAAAAATCTCCAGGATATGGTGAACAACGGGGAGGCTTTTCATGATAAGGCGATTGATTTTTTCCTGGGCTCAGGTGAACGTCGTAAAGGTTCATTCTCCTGCGAATACATAAATATTGATGGCAAACCGTGTATCCTGGCCGTTTTAAATGATATAACGGAGAGTGTGAGAATCAAAGAGGCCCTTATGGAAAGTGAAGAGAGATATCGTGTTCTCTTTGAGAACGCACCTTTGCCGATATCCATGGGCTCTGAAAGCGGAAAGTTTATTGCCGGAAACAGGGCTATGCAAGAAAACACAGGCTATTCCCTTGAAGAGCTGCAAAGAATGAACCTTGCAGTCCTGTATGAAAATCCTGAAGAAAGAAACACCTTAATCGAAATCGCTAACAGGGATAACGTGGCTGCAAATTACCCTGTCAGATTGAAACGAAAAGACGGCACGATTATTGACACGCTTTTCACCATGTCAAGGTTAATGCGGATGGGAGGTGAAAAGATTTATCAGTGCATCTGCACGGATATTACAGAACGGCTCAAGATCGAAGCTGAAAAAAAGGAATTAGAGGCGAGGCTCCAGGAATCTCGAAAAATGGATGCAATAGCCACGCTTGCCGGGGGTATCGCACATCAGTTTAACAACGCATTATCAACAATATTAGGAAATCTTGAGCTCATGAGTATGGAGCTATTAAACAATGAAAAAATCCTAAGACATATTAACCCTATGAAAAATTCTGTTTTGAACATGTCACACTGGAATGATCAGCTCCTGGCCTATGCCAGGGGAGGAAAGTATCAGATGGAAACGATATCCCTCGTTAAATTAATCAGGGATACACTGCCGCTTATCAGGTATACCATGGGGAGTTCTATCTACCTTGAAACTGATCTTCCAAGCGATATTATGGATGTGAAGGTTGACCGTCTTCAGATACAGACAGTCATCACCGCCATTCTTTCCAATGCCGTGGAGTCTATTAAAGGGGATGGTCGCATCTTTGTCTCCTGCAGAAACATAGAGATAACCCGTGTGATGAAAAGGGATTTTCCGGACTTAAAGCCCGGAAACTATGTCCGAATGACCATGAAGGATGAGGGAGAAGGAATGGATGAAAACGCGAAAAGCCGCATATTTGAACCATTTTTTTCCACGAAATTTCACGGACGAGGGCTTGGAATGGCCGCGGCATACGGAATTATCACCAATCACAACGGACTGATATTTATTGAATCTGAAAAGGGGGAAGGAACCAGTGTGCACGTTCTTCTGCCGGCAGTTACGGATAATGGTGGGGCCTTCCATTAATTGATCATAAACCATGCCATTAATAAGACTGAAGATTGCAATTGGGGCTTGGAGACTGTCTGACAAAGCCCGTCTGCTGCGTTATGCTCATCCCTCGTCATTGCGACGTACTTATAAATACGCCTTATTTCTCGGGATTTCGGAAGCCTTGCCTCTGGACATTGTCAAACAGCCTCCAAAATGGAGGTTGCTTGACAGCCTCCTTATCCTGATTAAATTAAAATCAGTTAGAAAAAGATATTATCAGCGATCTAATGAAGGAGAAGAAGATGGAAGAAAAAACAGTGCATATACCTTCAATTACCTGTGGTCATTGCGTTATGACTATTAAGAACGAGATTGGTGAACTTGAGGGTGTAAAATCAGTTGAAGGTGACGAAAATAGTAAACTGATCAGTATCAAGTGGGAGGCTCCGGCTTCATGGAAAGAGATAGATGATCTATTGAAAGAGATAGGTTATCCTGCTGAATAAATTCACCAAGGATTCCTAAAGATTCTGTCCGGCATTTCCTTATAAAGTTATTTGACTTATATCGCGTTCCGATTTGTTTATAAATCGCAATTAATTTGTATAGAATTAACATTCTTCCGGGCAATGTCCGAAGACATGCGAGGATATGTGATGGATAAGGTAAAAGCAGACCTGCCGGTTATCGGCATGACATGTGCCAACTGTGCGGCCACGGTTGAGAGAACACTAAAGAAAAAAGTTCCGGGTATTATTTCCGCCAGTGTGAATTTCGGAACGGAATCCGCTGCGGTGGAGTATGATCCCACAATAATCGACATCAACGCAATGGCTGAAGCAGTAAAAAAGGCCGGATACGAGATTATTCCGCCGGTCGATGGTATTACTCAACCTGATGCCGAGCGGAAAGCGCGGGAAAAAGATCTGAAACAGCAAAAGAGATATTTTATCGTCGGTCTTATTTTTACCGTTCCCTTATTTATCCTGAGTATGGGCAGGGATTTCTCATTGCTGGCGGATTGGGCACACTCCCCATGGGTAAACTGGTTGTTCCTGGCACTCGCGCTGCCTGTGCAGTTCTATACCGGCATTGGATTTTACGCGGGAGGCTGGAAAAGTATCAGAGCGGGTTCGGCCAATATGGATGTGTTAGTGGCGTTGAGCTCCTCGGCGGCCTTCTTTTATTCTCTTGGTGTTCTTATATTTCCGGATCTTGGATCGCATGTATATTTTGAAACTTCAGCGATGATAATAACATTGATCAAGCTGGGCAAGCTTCTAGAGGCAGGAGCCAAGGGAAGTGCGTCAGAAGCGATAAGGAAGCTTATGAACCTGGCCCCGGCAGTAGCCCATGTTGAGGATGAGGATGGAACTGTGTCAGACATGCCTGCGGATATGGTGAAGATGGGACAGAGGGTTGTTATCAAACCCGGCGAACGAATACCGGTTGACGGAGTAATCATCTCCGGTCATTCGGCTGTTGATGAAAGCATGCTCACCGGCGAATCGGTTCCGGCAGATAAAAATGTCGGTGACAGTGTTTTCGGCGCCACGGTAAACAACCAGGGATTGCTCAGAATAGAAGCCACAGGAGTCGGTTCACAGACAGCGCTTGCGCAGATTATTCGGCTGGTAAAGGAAGCGCAGGGTTCCAAGGCACCTATCCAGAGGATTGCCGATAGGGTTTCAGCGGTTTTTGTCCCTGTAATTATTTTTATTGCATTAATTACTTTATTGATATGGTGGATTGCTGATAGTGAATTTGTTTCCGGAATGATCAGAATGATGGCTGTTCTTGTTATAGCATGTCCCTGCGCCCTGGGACTGGCGACGCCAACAGCCATAATGGCAGGGACAGGAAGAGGCGCCGGGATGGGGATACTTTTCAAGAATAGCGAAGCACTTGAAACCGCTCATCGCCTGAGTACCATTATGTTTGATAAGACAGGTACTATCACGATAGGCAAACCAAGGTTGACAGACTGGATCCCGATAAATGGTGATGGGAATCATGCCCTGGAATTTGTCGCCGGCGCGGAGACCGGTAGTGAACATCCTATAGCCAGAGCCATTGTCGAGGGAGCGAGGAACCGTGGGATAAATCCTTCAGGAATCGATCAACTTCATTCCAAAAGCGGTTTTGGCATCGAAGCGGTTATTGATGGAAATATTGTTCGCGTCGGCAGGCCTGAGTGGTTCAAAGACAGTGAACCGATGCCTGATCACGTAATAACCCATATTAAGGACCTTTCCTCTCAGGGTAAAAGCGTTATGATTGCGGATGTAAACGGCGTCATTAAAGGTGTTTTAGCCGTGGCTGATGAGGAAAAGCCTGAAGCGAAAGATGCCATTGATACCCTGCGAAGGATGCACATAATCACAATCATGCTGACAGGTGACAATGAACAAGCGGCAAAGGCGATAGCAGACAAGGTTGGTATCGACAGGGTTGAAGCAGGCATCCTGCCTGATCAAAAGGAGGATGTTGTGCACAGAAGCCATGACAGTGGTGAAATCGTGGCGATGGTTGGGGATGGAATCAATGACGCTCCGGCATTGGCCAGGGCCGATGTGGGAGTGGCAATAGGCACGGGGACGGATGTGGCTGTGGAGGCGAGTGATATTACCCTGATAAAGGGCAATCTGATGGATGTGGCGAAGGCCATAAAGCTTTCCAAAGTGACCATGCGCATAATAAAACAGAACCTCTTCTGGGCCTTCTTTTATAATGCCGCACTAGTCCCTGTTGCCGCAGGGATCCTTCATCCGGTTTCCTGGATTCCCCATTTTATAGGGGAGCTGCATCCGGCCATGGCCGCTGGCGCGATGGCTTTATCAAGTGTTACAGTGGTTATGAACAGCCTGAGATTAGGGAAAAAAAGGATTTAACGGTCATAACCCAATATGGTTAATTCTTTTCTTGTCCTGGTTCGCCCCAAAGAAAACGATCGCTGACTGTTTCAGGGATTTTTTTGCTAATCCTTACTAAAATTGCGATAACGAAGAGGGCAAAAAGCAGCCTGGCGATCAGAAGCCCTGATAAATGCCCACCGATCATGAACATCAACAAAGTGTCCTCAATAAGACTGTGACAGAGTCCCATTAAACTGAGGGAGAAAAAAACATCCTGCTTGCCGATATTTCCGGATCTTGCCTCGTGTATTATGAACCCTCCACCATACCCTATACCCATGGTTAAGCCTATTATAGCTATAATGGAAGCTTTGGTTCCGATTCCCAACATCTTCAGCATCGGATGAAGAAGACGGTTCAGCAGGTCGAGGACTCTCAATTTTTTCAAAATCCTCATTACTAAAAAAAGACTGAAAATAATTAAAAACATAAGGAAGAGATTTTTCATGGTCATCGCGGCCCAAAGAATTACGGGTTCTCTTCCGGCAATGGGTGCGTCCTCCGGTCTGATTATAATCTTCACCGGATCCTGCAGCAGTCCTGTTAAACGGTAGAAAATATGGATAAGCCATCCCAGGATAATGGCTGATCCCAATCTCAATAACGACTGAAAACCAATACGCGGCCCCGATGCCTTGGCGATCTTCAGCTCAATCGGCATGGCGTGAGCAACCAGCATCATCGTGCCCAGGACAGTGACCTGGGCTGTTGTAAGCCCTGTGTCATTAATAAGTGAAAGCAGAACTACAATGGCCCCGTAAAGCGTGTTAAGCAGTGCCGTTGCCCAGACCAACCCCATTTCGACTGGAAGACCCACAAACTTCATGACGGGACTCAAGGGGATTGCGATGTATTTTATCAGGTCCAGATCCTGCATGATCTTAATTACTATTAAAACCGGAACTATTATTTTGAAAAGAGTCAGGCTCAATCTTAATGCGTCACGAAGGACCTGAAAAAAGAAATTATTGAGTAAGTTATCTTTCAGTGAATTATCCCTTCTTTTTTCAATTTTTTTATCTCCTGGCGAGTGAAACCCATTTCCCGCATAACCGTATCCGTGTGTTCCCCAATGCCTGGGGCGGCACTTCTGGTTCCCGCCCTGGCGGCGCTGAAATGCACGGGATAACCCGGTATTTTAACTTTCCCGAGAGAAGGGTAATCAAAATCCACAAGATAATCATTCAGCAGGACTTGGGGGTCCTTAAAAACTTCGGAAATATCCTGTACCGGCGCAAATTTTAGACCCCGTGCAAGTAAAAGATTCATCCATTCATTCCGTGTCTTGGAGGCGAAAGCCTGATCAAATATTTCTATAAGTTCACGTGCATTCTTTCTGCGGCCGTCACTTTCGGTAAAACGCGGATCATCTGTGAGAGAGGGAATTCCGATCGCTTCGCATAAAATCTCCCAGCTAGTTTCATCATGGTGGGCACCCATTATCCAGTACCCATCCTTACAGCGGAAGCAATTACGCAATGGAGAACTTTTATAGCGATTGGAAGATATCTGATTTATGGATAAGCACCCATACATCATCATATTAATATATTGTATCCATATAGCGGTGCTCAGAAGAGAAATCTCGACTTTTTGTCCTGTTCCATGGCGTTCACGGAACAGGAGAGCTGTTATGATTGCATGGCTGTTTGCGATAGCGGCAACCTGATCCAAAATGGCAAGGTTAAGAAGGGTTGGTTCTTCATTGCCGGCAATAAGCATCATCCCTGACCTCGCCTGTCCCAAAGGATCAAACGCCCCTAAATCACTGTCAGGACCATCCGGACCATATCCTGAGACATTGGAATAGATTATATCAGGATTTATGTCCGATATGCTGTCATAATCAATGCGCAGTTTTTTCCCGGTGCTTTTACGCAGGTTTGTGATAAAGACATCCGCTCTTTTAATGAGGCTGTCAAAAATCTGACGACCTTTATCTTTTTTTATATCAAGACATATTCCCTTTTTATTACGATTGGAGATTTGGGCCATAAAACTCTCGCCATTAGGCATTTTAAAATCAACACCAACCACGTGTCTCCAGGTACGCTCCGGATCCCCCTTTTCTTCTTCGACCTTAATAACCTCTGCGCCCAGATCACCCAGTATGGCTCCTGCGCCCGGTCCGGCGTGAAACACACCATATTCAACCACACGGATACCCTCAAGGGGCATTTGCTTTTTATCCGGTTTATCCATATCTTTATTATCCATTAAGCCTCCTTTATAGGGGCGATTTGACCCCATTTTTATTTCAACCCATTTTTATATATCATCTTAACAAGAACATTAATATATGATAATTATCTCATTTTGAATCTGCCCGCAATATGGAATGGAGACTTAAATATCGAGGATTATTTTGATGAAGGAAGATCTGCAGATAAAACGGAAAAACCTTGTACGTTATCTCGAAGGGCTGGATTCACTCCTGGTTGCATTTTCCGGCGGTGTTGACAGCACGTTTTTGTTGGCTATATCTCATCATGTTTTGGGAGAAAACGCCGTCGCCGCAACGGCCGAATCAATAATAAATACGCCGGAAGAAATAGGCAGGGCAAGGGAGTTTACTCGAAGATATGGCATCTCTCATATAATTTTCCCATCAGAGGAAATTGAAAACCCTGAATTCCTGTCCAACGGACCTGACAGATGTTACCTGTGTAAAAGGGCACTGTCCAGACAGCTCCTGGAGATAGCGATAAAAAGAAACATCAGGAATATCGCGCACGCAGCCAATAAAGACGATCTCAATGATTACAGGCCGGGATTACAGGCACTGGAGGAGGCCGGACTGGTTGCCCCGCTGATTGATGCAGGGATTACCAAACAGGATGTAAGGTTTCTTTCCATGGAGATGGGACTGTCCGTATGGGACAAACCTTCAATGGCATGTCTTGTCTCAAGGATTCCTTATGGTGACGGGATTACAAAAGAGAAACTTAAAATGATAAAAAGAGCGGAAAGATTTTTACTGCAAAAAGGATTTAAACAGGTGCGGGTAAGACTTCACGGGGACACTGCCAGGATAGAGATTGAAAAAAGTGAGTTGGGGAAAATTATTGAAACAAAGATGAGTGAGGCGATTGTCAAGGAGTTCAGGGGGGCGGGATTCGAGCATATTTCTTTGGACCTTGAAGGATATATATCCGGCAGTATGAATCGATCACTGAAACCGGATCAGATGATTAGAAAAAGATAATCTATACAGGAATTTTTCATGAACCATAAGATTATTCTAAAGGATGCTTTTAAGGGATATGTCTTTGATCAGGATAAGACCTGCTTACCCTCTGAGACTGTTCGGAGATTCAGGGAAAAACTTAAAAAAGTCAACCTCGACATCCTGGAGAGAACCATAAGGATAGACAATGGGAGACTGGGCATCCCTGTATTTTTCAGTTTGTGCGGACAGTTAGCAGAAGACGTCATCGGCACGAAGAAACAGATGGGCAAGGGGGGTAGGCCGGAACAGGCGGAAGCGAGCGCCGTTATGGAACTGGCAGAGAGATTCAGCTTTTTCAGTTTTTGTAAGAATCAAAATAATTTTTTTATTGAGCAGTATATAAATATCAAGGATCGTGCAATTGATTTTCAGGATATAGCCAAATCAGTTCACGACTCCAGCTATGATCTTGAACTGGCGGAAAAAATCTTCTCCCGGCTTCCGCTTAAATGGGTATACGGCTACAATATGACCAAAGCGAAAGAGGTCCTAATACCTTTTAACTGGTTCTATGCGATTAACGAATTTAACGGCCCCTCTGCGGGGAATTGCGTGGAGGAAGCCCTCCTCCAGGGTATCTGTGAAGTAGTCGAAAGACATGTCTCTTCAATAGTAAGCAGGAACAGGATCGCGACCAGGGAGATAAACATCGATTCGTTAACTGATCCGCTGACAGTGGAGTTGATAGGAAAATATAAAAAAGCCGGGATCAGGCTTTTTATAAAGGATTTCTCCCTCGATATCGGCATACCTAGTGTAGGCGTCCTGGCCTATGATCCCTCAACTTTCCCTGAAAAGAGTGAAATAGTATGGACAGCAGGAACAGCCCCTGACCCGCAGAAGGCATTGATCCGGGCGCTCACAGAAGTCGCACAGCTGGCGGGCGATTTTAACAGCGGTTCCAAATACATCGCGAGCGGGCTCCCAAAATTCGGTGGCCTTGATGAAGCAGATTATGTGACCGGCTCCGGTCCATCCGTTGATATCACCAGGTTACCTGATCTCTCTGATGATAATATCAGGGTCGAGGTGGAAAATTGCATATCCGCCATTTCGCATTCTGGCATGGATGTCATGATAATCAACACAACACACGAGAAACTTGATATCCCTTCCTTCTATACCATCATCCCGGGCGCGCAGTTCCGGGGACGCGCGGCAAATTCTAGTGTAGGCATGTTTACGGCCAAGCTTATTTCTGAGAACGGAGACGCTCAGAGGGCTATTCGTGGTCTGATTGAAATGGACAAGACAATGCCCGGCAAATATTATGTAAAATTTTTTTTAGGGGTCAGCCATCTCGCCATTGGCGAAAAGGAAAAGGCACTGAGATATTTAGAACATGCATTGACCCTTGGCCCAAATCAAGAGGACCTAATGAGTATATATTTCTATATGGGGACCTGCCTTAAAGAGCTTGATCGCTTTAAGGACGCCTTGTCCGTGCTCGAAAACATCCTCCATTATGATGCAGGGAGGACGGAAGTCTACAACCTTATGGGTTTCTGTTATTTCAAACTGAAGGAGCACGAAAAAGCCATTGAATGTTTTCAAAAAGTCCTGAAACTTGATCCATCTTCCGCGATCGACTACGCAAATATAGCTTCAAATTACAGGGATATCGGTGATATTGAAAAAGCCGCACATTACTATGAACTTGCCCTGGAACTGGATGGAACATTAGATTTTGCAAGGGATAACCTTATGGCCCTCAAGATATCGTAGTAATATTATGTATTATTGACATACAGAGGTATTTTTTTCTAAACTTTTTTGGCCAAAAAAGGGATTATCGTCAACGTAACTCAACTCAAAAAAGATGGAGGAATGTATGGATCTCAATGGAAAGATAGCGATTGTCACCGGAGGAGGAACAGGTATAGGAGAGGCAATAGTGAGGCGCTTTGTTAAACACGGGGCGAAGGTTTGTATTGCGGGTCGCCGCCAGGAAAGACTCGACGAGGTGGCGAAATCACTGGCCGATGGAACGGTAAAGACGTGCTCAGCGGATGTGTCTGATGAAAAGGATGTGAGTCGGATAGTAGAGACAGCCCTTTCATTTGGAGGCGGTCTGCATGTTCTAGTTAACAATGCGGCTATAGATCAGAAGCCGGCCGGGATAATAGACATGGAAGTTGCTGAATGGAGGAGGATTGTTGACGTAAATCTCACCGGGCCATTTCTGATGATGAAGGCATGCATACCGCATATGATAAAGGCAGGGGTAGGTTCGATAGTGAATATATCCTCTCTCGCGGGCTTGAGATGCAATTCAGAAATGCCTGGATACTGCTCGACAAAAGGGGGTCTTATTAACCTCACGCAGCAGGCCGCGCTGGACTATGGTCCCTACAATGTTCGGTGTAATGCCGTGTGTCCTGGTGCAACAAGAACGGCCATGTTCACAGGGGGAATGTCAATATTCGCAAATATGCTGGGAACGGACGTGGAGGATATTTTTGCACGGTTCACCAAGGATGTTCCCCTCCAGCGTGTTTCACATCCTGATGAGATGGCCGGTCTTTGTGCCTATCTTGCAAGCGATGATTCATCATTTCTCACTGCAGCAGCTATTCCGGTGGACGGCGGGGCGGCGGTCGTTGATGTCTCGGGGGCAGTTATCAGCGATATCGTAAGAAGCCTCAAAGAAAAATAACGGAGGTGTGCCACGATAAGGGAGAGTGAAAAAAGGATCGCCACCACCGGCCTTTGGCGTATCAGACCTTATCTGGTCGTTGAAGCCGCTGAAGATCGATAGGGCGGACTCGATCCGAAGGAACCGGAGTGTCTAGAAAGACACAGAAGGCTGAGGTTTTCAGGGTTATTCAGTTTGACATAAAAGGGTGATTTATCTATACTTCGTCCCACGAACCTTGCGGACTTTGTCTGAAAGGCTTCCAATAAGATCCAGATTTTATATGATTTTTACCGATATGAATATTCGATGTCATTCATTATAGGCGGGAATTTAAAAAACATTACGATTCAAAATTCAATTATGTCTTAAATCCACCCAGCAGACCGGCGGACAAAGTTCGACAGTCTGCGGGAAACCTTCTTCATGAAAGGAAAAGGTAAGAAGATGAAATTAAATGGAAAGGTTGCATTGATAACCGGCGGCGGAACAGGCATTGGCGCCGCAATTACCAAAAGGTTTATTGAAGATGGAGCAAAAGTGTGTATTTCCGGTCGTCGCAAGGAAAAATTGGAAACCATGGCGAATTCACTGCCCGAGGGTTCAGTAACCATATGTGTCGGGGATGTGACCCGCGAAGAGGATGTGAAAAAGATGATAGAAACCACGATATCCTTCGGGGGTAAAATAGATGTGCTGGTAAACAATGCCGCCAAAGACGCTACCGGCAGCATCACCGAAACATCCCTTTCTGAATGGCGTAAGGTTCTGGAAGCCAATTTGACCGGACCATTCGCCACAATGAAGGAAGCCATACCCCAGATGATTAACAATGGCGGCGGATCGATTATCAATATCGCTTCACTTGGAGGGCTGCGTTGCATGCCACGATCAGTTTCCTACTGTTCTTCCAAGGCAGGACTGATAATGCTTACCCAGCAGGTGGCCTTGGAATATGGCCCTCAAAACATCCGGAGCAATGTGGTATGTCCTGGAGCCACCAGGACATCTATGATCGAGGAGACGGTTGGGCTTCTTGCGAAGGATATGGGGACCGATATTGATGCTGTTTTCAGGCGGTTTTCATCGCATGTCCCTTTGCGGAGGATATCCAACCCGAGCGAAATGGGAGGAGTGTGCAGCTTCCTTGCCAGTGACGACTCTTCTTTCATGACGGGCGCGGTTTTAGTGGTGGACGGCGGTGCAGCTATCGTCGATATCTCAGGCGCGTCCATCAGCTGATGGGTGATGAAAAACCATTGAACAATTTTGTGACTCAACGAGTATCAATATTAATTCATATCTTTATCGAAAGGAGTGAAGAAAGCCATGAATACCCCCAAATATAACAGCAAATACATCATCACACAACCCAAAGAGAATCTTGTCGTCCCCGATTGGGGTGGATCGTTGTCCGAAACCCGCTCTACACGGCTGTTTTATCTGGACAGCGAAGTCAGGCCAGGCGCTTTCTACTGTGAGGTCGTATGGTTCTGGCCTACAGACGAATTAGATACTTCCAGTCCTGATCCCCATAGCCACGATTTCGGAGAAGTCCTCGGGTTTTTCGGTACGGATCGAAATAATTTAAATGATTTGGGAGCTGAAATAGAGCTTTGGATCGACAACGAAAGGAATCTCATTAATGAAACTTTTTTGGCCTTTATTCCGGCCGGTATCGTGCATTGTCCTTTGAACATCTTGAGCATCACAAGGCCGGTGTTTCATTTCGCCACCATGCAGGGCACATCATATGCCGGTCAGGGAAAATGATAATTGGTCGAGAATTAGGATTTCACCCCAATGAGGCCGGGAAGATGATGGATGCCTAATACTTGTCTTTTTTTTCAGCCCGTAAAGCGAGTAGGGCTTATTCCGAATCTGCCTTTGAAACCTTATTCCATGTATTGTGATATTGTATTCTCAGCGGACCAAGAGAATGGCGGACTTTGTTTTAATATGAGTAGAGAAAAAATCAATTTTCAGGAGGAGTTATTATGAAGTTAACGCCACCGATAACCAACATGATAGATGCCTTTAGCGTAAAAGAGAAGAATGTCGTGGTAACCGGCGGAAACCGCGGCATCGGCCTGGGTATCAGCACTGCATTCGCCCAAAGCGGCGCTAATGTGATTATTCTATGCCGGAATATCGAAAAAGGCATGACTGCTGTTGAAGGGTTTCAACAATACGGGGGCAAACACACTTGTTTCCATTGCGATATTTCCGTTATGGAAAGTGTCGCCTCCGCCGTAAAGCAGATTTATAACTTCTTTGATCATGTTGATGTGCTTGTCAATAATGCCGGAATAGCAACAAATGTTGAGTTTTTAAAGGACAGAGAGATGGGCGAATGGCATCGCATTATTAATACCAACCTCCACGGTGTGGCAAATATGATATATGCCATTGCCCCACGCATGCGTGAAGCGGGTCTCGGCGGAAGAATCATAAACATTTCATCAGTTGGAGGGCAATTCATCGGTGATGCATTAAGTCATCCCAATCCCCCCTATTTCACATCCAAAGCCGCTCTTGACCACTTCACACGATATTTGGCAATAGAACTTGGCGCGGATGGGATACGAGTCAACTGTATCGCACCCGGACCGTTCCATTCCGATTTAGATGCGGATTTGCCTGATAGCTTTAAAGAATTTATAAATAAAGAATTGCCCTGCCATCGTTTTGGTGAACCCATAGAAATCGGAGCATATTGCGTATTTCTGTCCTCTCCCGCAGGCAGCCATATTACAGGTTCCATTTGTGTCCATGACGGCGGTTTGATATGCAGAGGAGGCTGATTTAGGATAAAATTTTACATAGGAGAAAAAGAGAATGTCAAATAGCAAGTATTTCGCCCTTGCGGGACAGGGAACTCCCACTGAATTGCCCTTTTCCCCCAGGGAAGCTCGTGTTGGTAGCGTATGGATGGACGGGGATGTGGTTGAAGGTTGCATGTTCAATGAGGCGTGCTGGTACGTGTCGCCCTTTAAGGGGCCCGAACTTCTTAAGCATAATTCCGACGAGGTCCTCTTTTTTATCGGAGGAGACCCCAATGACCCTGAAAATCTTAATGCCGAGATCGAGATGTGCATCGAAAACGACAAGCTCACCCTAAAAAAAACAAGCGCCGTGTTTGTCCCTGAAGGCGTGGCTCACGGCAAACTGGAGGTCAAAAATCTGACCAGGCCAGTTTTTCATTACAGCTGCCATCTCAATACGAGTAAATATGAGGCTTTCCCGGCGGAGGCTACTGCCGCTCCCGGGAGCTATAATAGAAACTGGGTTGAAAAATATGTTCGTCCCGATGGCAAGTTGCCTGAGGCGCCTGAGGGCTTTTTGAAGTTCCTGTTGTTCCTTGACGGGAAAAGGCTTAAGGGTGCTCCATACGCGGAGGCGGTATGGTTCTGCACCACCAATGACACCGGTCCGGCGCCCCATATCCACGAAGACTTTGACGAGTTCATCGGGTTCATAGGCTCGGATCCGGAGCATCCCGGGGAATTGAACGGCGAGGTCAGTTTCTACATAGAGGACGAAATGATATCTTCAACAAAAAGTTGCCTGGTCTATGTTCCGAGAGGTGTCAGACATAGCCCGATATATATTCCCAAGCTTGAATGCCCTATAATACATTTCTCCGGCGGCAACGGCGGCGACTACGTCAGGAAAGGCACACACGGCGAGGGCAACCTGTTCAGAATGTGAACTCAAATGAAGAAAGGAGCTAATTTAGATGTCGAAGCAAAAGGACGCAACAATATTTACCATTGATGCAAATAAGGCATGCTATGTTGATCCGGATCTGAACTGGGATGATGATCTCGACTTTGAGTTTGCCGAACGCGGCTTCATAGCAAAATTGGAGGAACCGATCATTCGCGATAAGGAAGGTGATCCGGTTTATGATTTAAATCCTTACACCTTTTTAGACCATGAAACCGCCCCTCCCACTGTAAATCCGAGTCTGTGGCGCCAGGCCAGGCTAAACATGAATCACGGCCTGTTTAAAGTGACGGAACGCATCTATCAGGTGCGAGGCTACGACCTCTCAGTGATGAGTTTCATCGAGGGTGATACCGGCTGGATCATCGTTGATCCTCTAGTATCCATAGAGTGCGCCAAAGCGTCGTTTGACCTGGTATCCCGATATCTGGGTGTTAAACCGGTCAGGGCCGTTATTTACACTCACACCCATGTGGATCACTGGGGTGGAGTAAAGGGAGTTGTATCAGAGGAGGATGTCAAGTCAGGCAAGGTCCAGATCATTGCCCCGGAAGGATTTATGGAGTCTGCCGTCAGCGAGATGATCTTTGCAGGGAACGTCATGGGACGAAGGGCCGCTTGTCAGGCTGGGTCAGGGTTGCCGAAAGGACCCAGGGGACAGGTCGATGCGGGAATAGGCAAGACGGCATCAAATGGATCCGTCACGCTGATAAATCCGACCGTAGTGATATCTGAAACGGGCACTGCTATGAACATCGACGGCATAGATATAATCTTTCAGAATACACCAGGAACAGAGGCCCCTGCTGAATTCAATTTTTACTTTCCGCAGTTTAAGGCTTTGTGCATGGCCGAAAATTGCACCCACACACTGCATAATCTTCATACTCCACGGGGCGCAGAAGTGCGTGACGCAAAGGCATGGGCGCGATTTATCAATGAAGCGATCGACCTTTTTGCCCATAAGACGGACGTGATATTTGCGACCCATAACTGGCCCACGTGGGGTAGGGAAAGATGCATAGAGTTTCTCAACAAACAACGTGATGTATATAAGTATATTCATGATGAAGCTCTGCGGCTTGCCAACCACGGATACAACATGATCGAGATAGCTGAGATCATTAAGCTGCCCCCGGCCTTGTCCGGCAAGTGGTACAACCGTGGCTACTGGGGGAATGTTCGTCATAACGCCAAGGCCGTTTATCAGAAATACCTGGGATGGTTTGACGGAAATCCAGCCAATCTGCATCCTCTGCCGCCTGAGGAGGCAGCAAAGAAGTACGTGGAATTTATGGGAGGCATTGATGCACTGCTTGCCAAGGCCCGCAGCGCCTTTGATAAAGGTGAATACAGATGGGTGGTTCAGGTGGTAAACCATGCGGTCTTTGCCTGTCCCGAGAACCAGGAAGCTCTCCAGCTACAGGCGGACGCTTTCGAACAATTAGGCTACCAGGCAGAAAGCAGTATATGGCGAAATCTATATCTTCAGGGAGCCAAGGAGCTGCGTGACGGCGTTGTTCCCAAAGGAGCCGCGATTCTGGCGAGCAAGGATGCGATAAAGGCAATGGGAGCCGATCTTTTATTTGATTATCTGGCCATACGTCTGAATGGGCCAAAGGCGTCGGATAGATCCATCATTATTAATATCGAATTTATAGATATCAATGAGAATTACGCCTTGATATTGAAGAATGGAGTTTTGAATCATTATAAAAACGGGCGGACTGAAAACGCCGATACCCGTCTTTTCCTGACGCGACCTGTATTGGACGAAATGGTGCTGGGCGAGGCCTCCCCCGACCAGAAGATAGCTTCAGGAGAGCTCAAGGTGGAAGGCAGCCGGGAAAAACTCGATGAATTCTTTTCTCTTATGGACAGCTTCGAATTCTGGTTCAATCTCGTTACCCCATAGAAACTATGGCGGTTTACCATTTAGTACGAAAATAAAGTTTAACAATGTCGGTATATAATTCAACGTTATCTCTAAAGACCGTGGCCTGGGGAGCACTTTTTACGA
>JAFGDF010000204.1 GCA_016932235.1 Deltaproteobacteria bacterium
ACGTAAAAAGGGCTCCCCAAGCCACGGTCTTTAGACATAACGTTGAATTATATACCGGCATTGTTAAACTTTATTTTCGTACTAAATGAATAGTAGGCACATGAATTCTTTTACGATCGCGGTAACGAGGCCTGTGAGGGAGACATATTCCTATTCCATCCCGGAAAGTCTCCTTCCTCGTGTTAAAGTGGGCTCAAGGGTCCTTGTTCCGTTCCGAAACCAGAAGGTAATAGGATATGTCTTAGACATAACGCGTGCTGATACCGAGATGGAGCTCAGGGACATAATTGATATCCTTGATTCTGAACCTCTATTCCACCAGGGACAGGTCCGCTTTTTTCAATGGATGGCAGATTATTATTTTTATCCGATCGGTTGCCTTATCCAGTCAGCCCTTCCCAGCGGCCTTAATGCAATGCCTTTCAAGACCGGCAGGATAACATCAAAGGGACTGTCTGCTCTGAATTCAGGTCCTATCACCAATGAGGAGAGGAATCTCCTTAAATGGATAGAGAATAACCCCGGAAAAAGACTCCGTTCCCCTCTGCACCGGTTTTATCTCATGGAGAACAGGGGGTGGATAGATATTGAAGAAAGGAGGGGACGAAAAACCGCGACGTCTTTAACCAGGAAATTTGTGAGATCATGCGTGCCCGGGGCCATGGATGAGAGCCTGAAAAAAAAGGCCGTCTCCTCCAGGGCACGGAATGAAAAAGAGTTTCTGGAGACAGTATCTGCAAATGAGCATATTCCCTTGAATGAGCTGCGTTCAAGGTTTTCCAACTGTGATTATCTGGTTAAAAAATGGTTGAAGGCTGGATTGATTGAAAAATTTGACATGAATATCGCAAGGGATTATTCCAGTGAGACTCTGTTGTTTTCCCCTGACATGCCCGAACTGACGAAGCAACAGAAAGAGGTGGTCAATCTTCTCGGACGGCTGCTTGATAAGGGATCCTTCGATGTCTGTTTACTCCATGGAGTTACCGGAAGCGGGAAGACTGAGGTCTATCTGAGGGCTGTGATGCGGGCCTTTGAAAACGGAAAGCAGGCTATTTTAATGGTTCCGGAGATAGCGCTCGCTTCCTACATGGAAGGCATATTCAGGGCCAGGCTTAAAGACCGGTACGCTATTTTTCACAGCGGTCTCTCAGACGGGGAACGTTATGAGAAATGGATTAAAGCATACAGGGGGGAAACGGATCTCGTCATAGGAGCCAGGTCCGCTCTGTTCGCTCCGTTACCGGACCTGGGATTGATTATAGTGGATGAGGAATATGATTACTCCTTTAAACAGGAGGAAAATCCCCGTTATCAGGCGCGAGATGCGGCGGTTTTTCGGGCAAGGATAGAGAATGCGGTCATCCTGCTTGGTGCAGGAACCCCGTCTATACAATCTTACCATAACAGCAGTACCGGAAGATACAGGCTTTTATCTATGCCTGAAAGGATTGAGAAAAGACCCCTGCCGGAAATGCACATCGTTGATATGAAAAAGGTTTCGGAATCAAGTAAAAAAGAAAATATTATCAGCCCCCCTCTAGAGGAAGCAATAAGGGATACCCTTGAGAAGAAAAAGCAAACCATGCTTTTCCTGAACAGGAGAGGTTTCAGCAGGGTCTATTTATGCCGCGCTTGCGGTGTGCCGGTAAAATGCAGGAATTGCGATCTGACATTGACGCTCCATCTTAAAAAGAACAGACTTTCCTGCCACTATTGCGGTTTTTCCATAGCGCCTCCGTCAGTGTGCGAAAAGTGCGGGCACGGAGATATGAGGGCCTTCGGATTTGGCACAGAGAGACTTGAAACACTTTTGAAAACCAGGTTTCCGGATGCCCGTATCGCCAGGATGGACAGGGACAGCACACAACGGAAGGGCCAGACATACGATATCCTGCGAAATTTCAGTAAGGGTGATATCGATATCCTGGTTGGGACGCAGATGATAACAAAGGGATATGACTTTCCAAATGTTACTCTTGTTGGTGTGATTGCGGCAGATCTTTCGCTGGACTTCCCGGATTTCAGGGCGGGTGAAAGGACTTTCCAGCTTATATCGCAGGTAGCGGGAAGGGCGGGCAGGGGCGACATGAAAGGCCGGGTTATAATCCAGACGTTTAATCCGGATCATTACGCCATAACCGCGGCGCTGTCCAATGATTACACCGCCTTTTTTCTAAAAGAGAGGGACCTCAGGGAGTTACTGGAATATCCTCCGTTCTCTTATCTGGCGTGTCTGCGGTTCATGGGCAACAGCTCCCGTGACACTAGCATGATGGCCCAGAGAGTGGGCAGAGAAATGAAGGCCATGATAGATGGATGGCCCCAAAAAGGTAAAAAAATCAATATATTAGGACCGGTTGAGTCTCCGCTATCCAGATTAAAGGGAAAATACCGCTGGCAGATCCTGATAAAGAGCAAGGGGACGGAACTTCTCCATTACTATCTGCGGGAGGTTGAGAAGCTTTCAGTAAAAAGCCTGAAAAAAAGTGGCGTGACAATGGTTATAGATGTTGATCCCTATCAGATGCTATAAAAGATTCCCGGGTCTTTTCACGCGCGAACAGCTTAAAAAAAGGGGTTATATCTTTTTTCCTTTCCTACGGAAGAGTAAGGGCCGTGCCCCGGAAGCACAAGGGTATCATCTGGCAGGGTGAATATCTTTCTACGAATGTTATCAAGAAGGATCTCCTGGTCTCCCCCTGGCATGTCGGTTCTGCCGATACTCCCGGCAAAAAGGGCGTCACCGCATATTACGGCTTTTACAACCTCTTTTTTACCTCTATTTTCAATCTCGCCTTCAAAAACAAAGCCAAGCCCTGCGGATGAATGACCTCTCAGATCTATGACATCGATTTTGATGGATCCAACCCATAATATGTCACCTTCCCTGATAAAATGTGTGGCTTCAGAATCAGCGGCAGTAAATCCCAGCATGCTTGCTTCTTCACTGGAGCCCTGGAGGGCGGCAGCCTCATCCCGGTGAGTGAGGATAGGCGCCCCTGTAGCGTCTTGAAGCCCTTTGTTCCCGCCCACATGATCGAAATGCGTATGGGTGTTGATGATATATTTTACCCTCAGGTCATCCTCTCTTATGACTTTCATTATCTTTTCAACATGCCCTCCCGGGTCAAATACCGCGGCTTCCTTTACCTGTTCATCCGCCAGGATATAACTGTTGACCATCAGCTGTCCGGTGGGCAGACTCTTAAGTATCATAGAGTTTCCTTTCCTTTGTTCATAATGACTTGTAACGTCCCGCGGGACTCTATATTTTTGGAATATCTCCAATTTAGTACGAAAATAAAGTTTAACAATGTCGGTATATAATTCAGCGTTATGTCTAAAGACCGTGGCCTGAGACCACATGGTGCTATTTTCATGCGTTGTGGAGGCCCAGAGTGCCATGAGTGTTTAGTTGAAGAAAAATACCGGATGACTGTAAATAAGCCGATGGAATAACAGTAACGCTATTTCCTAACCGGTCATAAGTGAGTGCGAAAATGCTTATATTATACATTTTTTTTATTCCAGGCAAATGATTTTCCGGCAACCAATCCAGTACGGAAGGAGGTTATCACCAGTCCGCTGTTGTAAAGAAAAGGCCGAAGGCGGATGGCGAAATAAATCGGGGAAATCATGAAAGGAGATTACGGTTTAAAGAAATACTGTTGCAGAACGGTTTTTTGGTGATATGGATCTTGTATATAAGCTGAATCTCAAAAAATGAAGATTTGATTTGGAACACAAGGGGTAGCCGTGATTTTACGGTTGTGATAATATATTTCTAGCATGCGATCAGGGTCTGCTGTCCAATGTCCGACGGCCTTCTTGTATCGCGAATCATTCTATTGTTGCAGGATCGGGACGGAAAGTCAGCGAGGCTTTGGATAAAGGATGTTCAGGGTCAACTCAAAATGGTTTTAATATATGGATACAAAAGAAAACTCTTTAATAAATACCGGAAAGAATGAAATGCTTATTCAGGACATTCTTTCAGAAATGGAAAAGCTTGAGGATGCTCCGGTTGAAGAGATAATAGAAAACAGGCACCTGATAGCTGTCACGAGCATAAACACCGGTCTCTGTACTCGAATGGGTTTTGAAGGTGAGCATTTACGATGGGATTATAAAGAAAGCGGGGTATCCGCAAAGGAAATGGGCGCAATGATTCTGAGGGAAGATCATGATACTCATAATGAACCGGCTTATGGCATGGCGGCCATTAACTCACTGCTTAAGATACCGGATGATGTTATAAACCTAAAAGCCCAGGAACTGATATTGAAACATGGAAAAGGGAAGAATGCTGCTGTGATAGGGCACTTTCCCTTTGTGGAAAAGATAAAACCGGAATTTCATAACATGTGGGTTCTGGAGAAAAACCCCAAGGAGGGCGACCTGCCCGCTGAATCGGCTGAAAAGGTGATCCCGGACGCTGATTTCATTGCCATAACAGCTACTACATTGCTAAACGGAACCTGCGCGGGAATTTTGAAACTCGTCCCGGAAAAGGCTTTTGTGATTATGTTGGGTCCAAGCACCCCTTTTGCATCATGTCTTTTTGATTGGGGCATAGACGCTTTAGCGTCCTGTGTTGTTACTGACAAAGAAAAGGCGTTTGCCAGCATTCGGGAAGGTTATCCGTCAAAGTGGCTCGCAGGTATAAAGCATGTGATATGGATGAGAAAACCTTCCAGATATTAATTCTCTTTGATGATAATCTTTGAATGCATATCAATGAAAGGGGAATATGTGCAACGCTTTTTTCGTTGACAGCAAAAAAAAACAATAATATTAATTCGGAAAGCAAATATTCCGAAGGATACTTAGGCTTGGTTAAAGATAAGAAAAATGCGGTTTTGAAGTCTGCTGAATACCTTTTTGCTACTCAGGGCTTTGACAAGACAACGGTTGCAGACATCGCAAGAGAATGCGATGTCAATGAGGCATCCATATATTCATACTTCAACAGCAAAAGAAGTATCCTTTTCGCTATTTACGGAAAGTATCTGCAACAGGCGACAAAAACCCTGCGAGAGCACTTTCTGGGGATGAAGGAACCTGGCCCAAAACTCAGGAAGACAATCTGGCATTACCTCTCTGACATGAAGAATAATCACTATTATGCAAGAATTAATATGATGGCGCAGAGGGAAAATCCGGATTTCTATGTTTCCGAGTATTATGAATTCTTGAAAGATTATTCGAGGCTTGTCTTAAATGTGGTGATCACGGGACAGGAAGAGAACTTCTTCAGGCCTGATCTGGATCCCCGTTTGATTAGAAATATGGCCATGGGAACCAGCATGTTCACCGTCTATGACAGCATTGTTCGGGAATATTCATATGATCCACATGAGTACTCCGACATCATATATAGATTGGTGGTCAATGCAGCCGGTACGGAGAACGGCATTTTACAGAAAAAGGCCCCTATGCCTGTAAGAACAGAATTGCGGCGATCCCAAATCATTGAGACTGCAACACGTGTTTTTGCAGCCAAGGGATTCTCAAACGCAACTATTTCGGAGATCGCAAGGCAGGCCAATATGGGTGATGCCACTTTATATGAGTATTTTGAAAATAAGGAGGCAATACTGCTTGGAATACCCGAGGTTTATTTAAAGGATCTTATGTCCAGTGAAGATATGCGGTTCCAGGGCCTGTCCAGTACTGAAGAAAAACTCAGAAAGTGCATCTGGCAATGGATATGGATGCTGTACTCCAATGACGAATTTTCCAGGGTCCTTGTGATGGAACTCCTGAGAAATATCAATTTTTATTCAAGCCCTGCGTATAAATTTATAGAATCTTTTCAAAATAAGATCAAGGAAGTGATTGAAAATGGGCAAAAAGAAGGCCTTTTTATTGAAAATGTGCCATTTCCGGCCTACTTTCATATGATAATGGGCACGACAGATCAATATCTGCTCTCACATTTTTTGGTGAAACAGCCCAAGCTTGATCTTTCAAGCCTCAATCTTCTGGTACATGCATTGGTAATGGCAATCCGGGTCAGGGAAATCTCATAAATATTGAGTTCCGCCATAAAATCCTCTTTGCTGATAAAAATCTTCAGAAAAAGCATTGACAGGGAGATAAAATATAAATATCATTCGGTAAATAATGTTTCCGAATGACGCTTATTTTTTTAAGGAAGATCTCCAATTTGGTTGAAGAAAAATACCGGATGACTCTAAATAAGCTCAATAAGATAACAATAATTCTATATCCGGTGGTCGGGATCGCAGCATGGGAAACTCTTTTTATCGGCGAAAGCCTTAGACGCAGGATAATTGTGTAAGGTGCATGCCAGACCTCCGGCTCGTAGAGCCTACGCCTCCGAGAGCGAGAGGAATGTTCCTGGGTTGTTCGACCCATATCCGTCCTGACGATGGCTGTGATGACCCCCCGCCCGCCTCGTAAGGCTTTATGCGCAAAACCAGCCAGGAACGAGTTCGACCGTAAAAAGAGTTTCCCATGCTGCGATTCTTAGCCATCAGGCTAAATTTCAGCCTGGTGTATATTTTTGGCTGATTTCTTCAACTAATTGGAGAAGAACCTTTTTTAAAAGACAAAGATGCGGCCTTAAATTCTGTTGAGTGTCTTTTTTCTGGATCATTACACTTTTTATTGAACTGCGAGGTTTAAAAATGGCAAAACTAAAAACCAAGGATAAAACAGTATTGAGAACGATTGCACTTATAGGTTTTAGCGGAGGAGGAACACCGGGTATGGTGGATATCATGGATGGGAAAATCGTTCGCGTGCGCCCCTTCCGCTATGACTGGAAGTATCAAAAAGAACAGGTTCGCACATGGAAGATCAAAAGAAACGGGAAGACTCTAGAAACAAGCTGGAAATCAGCTCCAGCACCCTTTTCTCTGGCCTATAAAAAAAGGACCTATTCGCCTAATAGAATCAAATATCCCCTTAAACGGGTAGATTGGGACCCCAATGGTGAAAGGAATACGCAGAATCGGGGTAAAAGCAAATTCAAGAGGATATCCTGGGACGAGGCTTCGACCCTCATAGCGAATGAGATCAAGCGTATTCTGAAGGAATACGGGCACAATGCAATACTCATGCAGGGAGACGGCCACGGGGAATGCAAGACCATTAACACGCCACATGGTCACTCGGGCAACCTTCTTATGCGCCTGGGAGGTTTCACGTCCCAGATCCGGAATGCGGACAGCTGGGAAGGGTGGTACTACGGCACAAAGCATGTCTGGGGCCAGGGCTACACGGGTAACTATCCGGCCAAGAATTGTCTGAAGGATATATCAGAACATGCCGATATGGTTCTTTTCTGGGGATGTGATCCGGAGACGACTTCCTGGGGGTTTTCCGGCCAGACCGCGAGCCGGATAGCCTATTTTTGGAAAGATGCCGGTATTAAAAGCATTTATATCTGCCCGGACCTTAACTATGGAGCGGCCGTGCATGCGGATAAGTGGATACCTGTATATCCAAACACGGACGCGGCGTTGCAGCTGGCTATTATATATATGTGGATCATAGAAGACACCTATAATAAGGACTATGTGGATACCCACGTAGTGGGATTCGATAAATTTAAGGCATATGTTCTGGGTGAGGAAGATGGGGTGCCTAAGACACCGGAATGGGCGTCACGAAAATGCGGGGTGCCGGAATGGACCATCAAGGCGTTCGCCAGGGAATTCGCCCGGCAGACCACTTCAATCGCTCACCTGTTTGGTGGAGGTTATATCAGAAGCGCCTATTCCCACGAGCCGGCCAGGCTGGAGGCATGCCTGCTGGGGATGCAGGGACTAGGGGGACCTGGAGTACATCAACTGCAAATGACCTGGAGCGGAATGCCCCGTACGGTCGGTACAAAAGGTGGCTTTATGATGGACCCCGAAGCAATGGAGCGCATTACCATCCCGGTCATATCAGGCCTTACCGCATGGCAGGAGCAGATTATTCCGAAGACCCTTATACATAGAGCAATCGGAGCGACTGAGCCTATAACCTTTTATGGTAACACCGGCATTCAGGCACTTACCGTGGACCAGTTCACAAAATATACTTACCCCATCCCAAAAGATGAAGGGGGAACGGAGATACACATGATGTGGTGCGACACCCCCTGCCGTACCACCTGCTGGAACGCGGGACATAAGACGGGAATGTCCTTTAGAAACCCCCAGATCGAGTGCATTGTCACCCAGCATCCCTGGATGGAGAATGATACACCCTTCTCAGACATCATACTGCCTGTCAATACATATATGGAGGTTGAAGACATCATAACCAATTTTATACAGGGGGTAGAGATCCCTAATCTGATGTATGCCGAGAAGGCCATTGAACCGATAGGAGAATCAAAGAGCGATTTTGAGGCGGTGGTTGAGGTTGCGAAACATTTTGGTCTCGAGGGGGAAGTAACCGAAGGGCTCAGTAACAATGAAGCGGTGAAAGCGATGTTTGAATATTGTGTTAAAGGGACGCCTGTCTCCCATGTAACGTGGGAAGAGTTTTTAGAAAAGCAGTATATACTCTACGATGTCGCGGAAGACTGGGAAGATGATCCTCCGGGATTCAGGCTGTTTTATGAAGATCCTGAAAAACACCGTCTCGCCACTCCTTCAGGGAAGCTCGAATTTTATTCCGAAGCCCTGGCGAAGCATTTTCCGGATGATGATGAAAGGGGACCATATCCGAAATGGGTGGAAAAAAGCGAGACGCACGACCAGCGGCGAACGAGCGACAGGGCCAGAATGTTTCCTTTAGCCCTCATGTCGAATCACGGCAGATGGCGTGTACACGCGCAGTGCGATGATATCACTTGGACCAGAGAGGCACCCACATGCAAGGTTATGGGATTTGACGGTTATAAATACGAACCTCTATGGATTAACCCTGTGGATGCAGAACAGAGGGGGATCAAGAGCGGTGATATTGTGAAGATATTTAATGAGATGGGAATAGTGCTGGGTGGCGCGTACGTAACAGAGAGAATCCGGTCGGGCGTGGTCTATATAGATCATGGCGCAAGAGCGGATTTCATCAAGGTAGGCCAGATTGACCGTGGAGGCGCAATTAATACTATTTCCCCTGATGTGATTATTTCAAAAAATTGTCCCGGCATGGCGACCAGTGGATATCTGGTACAGGTGGAAAGGCTGAGCATGGAGGAGTATGAGCAATGGAAAAGAGAATATCCTGAAGCCTTCAACAGGGAATATGATCATGCATCAGGACTGCAGTTTAACGCGTGGATTGAAAAGGAGAGCGAGAAATGAAAGTATTTGTGATTGATCTTTCTGTTTGCAATGGCTGTTACTGCTGCCAGATAGCCTGTAAGGACGAACACGTAGGAAATGACTGGACTCCATACGCAAAACCCCAACCCGACACGGGCCAGTTCTGGATAGGGATTAAAGAACTTGTTCGGGGAACCGTACCAAAGGTGATGGTCACCTACATTCCGAAACTTTGCATGCATTGTGATGAAGCTGTTTGTATTGCGAGCTGCAAGGCGGAAGCTATTAAAAAAAGAGAGGACGGGCTCGTTGTCATCGATCCGGATAAATGCACCGGATGCCAGCTCTGCGTTGACACCTGCCCCCATGGCGCCATCTTTTTCAACGCCGATCTCAACATAGCTCAGAAATGCACAGGATGCACCCACCTCCTGGATAATGATGATGAATGGAGCGTGCCCCGCTGTGTTGACGCATGCCCGACCGAGGCTCTGAAATTCGGAGAGGAGTCGGAGATGAAAGATTTGATCAAAAAGGCGGGGTTTCTAAATCCGGAGGCCGGGACTAAATCACGTGTTTACTACATGAATCTTCCCCGTAAATTTGTTGCCGGGACTATCTATGACCCGATTGAAAAAGAAGTAATTATCGGCGCGGACTGTACACTGACGGATAAGGAGAACGGTCAGAAAATCACGGTAAACACGGATAATTTTGGCGACTTCTGGTTTCGGGGACTAGAGGATAACCGGAAATTTTCTCTTGAGGTCAAAAAGGGGAAAAGGATTAAGCAGATTGATAATATAAGCACTGAACTGGATGTGAACCTGGGGGATATACCTCTGGAATAATACGGCCTTTTGCCTTAATTATCTGTTAAACATTCATGGCCCTCTGAGCCTCCACGATGCATGAAAATAGCGTCATGTGGTTTCAGGGCCGTGGCCTGTGGAGCCCTTTTTACGGCGAAGGCCCGGGTAGCAGGATAATAGCGCTTTGTGCCATAACGGCTGCCCGGAAAATTTCGCAAGATTCAGCATATTCCAGATGGAGCGTGTCGAGGGACTCGTTTCATCGCGTAATGATGATTTGGTTCTCCTTTAGGGAACGTACTCCGTCGCGTCCGCCTTCATCTGGGCGAACAGAGTGTGGCCCTCCATTAAATCCCTCCCGACCTCCCTTTACAAAAGAGGAGAAGTTGCAATCACTCCCGGTCCTCCTTTTATAAAGGGGGAAGCAATCGGTTCCCCTCTTTATTAAAGAGTATTTCTGGATATTTTCTGGTATGATATTTAAAGGGAAGGTTCGTGTTAATGGGCACTGAGAAAAAGAAGATAAACATCGGATCGGATAAGCAGGTCATCAGAGGCTCAAGTCTCATAGGACCATCAGATTCCGGCGTTCCTACCCTTGTGGACGTAAAGGACGGCAGGATCACGAGAATCAGGCCTCTTAATTATGAAATGAATTACGAT
>JAFGDF010000205.1 GCA_016932235.1 Deltaproteobacteria bacterium
AAGGTTCCGCCTGAGGCCACCATTATCATGCTCGCAGCCATCTATTACGGTGCCCAGTACGGGGGCTCAACAACCTCGATTCTGATGAATATCCCTGGAGAGGTGGCTTCGATAGTCACCTGCCTGGATGGCTACCAGATGGCCCGGAAGGGAAGAGCAGGCCCGGCACTGGGCATATCGGCCTTTGGATCATTCATTGCAGGCACCTTCGGTGTCATGGGAATAATGCTTCTTGCCCTCCCCATGGTGAAGTTTGCCCTCAGTTTCGGTCCTCCGGAGTATTTTACACTCATGATCCTGGGTCTGATCCTTCTCAGTTTCCTGAGCAGGAAATCTTTCCTTAAGGCATTTATGGTAGCAGCCCTGGGCCTTGTCTTAAGCTACGTCGGTATGGACCCGATTGCAGCGCAACCGCGGTTTGTCTTCAACATCGATCACCTGTATGTGGGTATCCCCATTGTCCCCATGGTTGTGGGGCTTTTCGGTATTGCAGAGATTATGGAAAACCTCGAAAAGACTGTAGTGGGAAGCATATTTAAAACCCATCTCAAAGGCCTTCTTCCGACACTCCAGGACTGGAAAGATTCGATCGGGGCTATTGTGAGGGGATCGTTCATCGGTTTCTTTCTGGGAGTCCTGCCGGGCGGAGGGGCCCTCCTAGGGTCCTTTACCTCTTATACGGTCGAAAAAAGGCTGTCAAAACACCCTGAAAAATTCGGTACGGGAGTAATCGAGGGGGTTGCCGGGCCAGAGTCAGCCAATAATGCGGGATCGAGCGGCGGATTGATCCCTCTTTTGACACTTGGCATACCATCTAATGTCGTCAGCTCAATACTCTTCACCGGACTGTTGATACACAATATCACCCCCGGCCCGCTAATGCTCCAGAACCGGCCGGACATGTTCTGGGGACTTATCACAAGCATGTATCTTGGGAATGTCATGCTTTTGGTACTGAACCTCCCCCTCATAGGCATATGGGTCAAAATGCTCAAGGTTCCATTCAACCGGTTGTTTGTTTTTATTATCATATTCTGCCTTATTGGTGTCTACAGTCTCGGAAATTCGGTCTGGGATCTGGGCGTTATGATTACCTTCGGCATCCTGGGCTACCTTATGCGGAAAGGGGGGTTTGAATCTCCGCCTTTTATCCTTGCCTTTATTCTGGGTCCACGGGTTGAATCGGCGTTGCGCCAGTCCCTCTTGATGTCCCAGGGTGATCTGTCCATCTTTATCACGAGACCCATTGCCCTGACATGCCTCGTGATCGCTGTAATTATAATAAGTCTTAGTTTTTTTAAGTTTATTAATCAAAAGAAGGCAGTGATGCTTGTTGGTGATGAATGACAAAAACAAGCTTGACCATTCCGCTTGCGGCGTCTGGATTCTGCGGTCCCTGGCCCAGAACATAATAGACGGAAGTTTGATTAAAGATTTTGTACATTATATAAGAGTACAATTGCTATTTACACCGGCAGACGCGCCAGGGCGGGCGAGCCGCAGAATGACGGATAAATAAGTTATGGCATCAAAAAACATAACAGATATTGTGGCATCCTACATCTCAAAGAGCCAGGATACGGCCATCCCCGAGGATGTGATTGAAAAGGCAAAGCATCACATACTGGATAGTCTTGCGGCTATCCTATCCGGGTCTGCACTCGAGGCCGGCAGGCTTGCTATTAAGAATGCTGAAAGTAAGGGATCAATTGATGAAGCACAGGTCGCAGGCTCAGGAAAGCTGACGAGCGCCGTTGATGCGGCCATGGCTAACGCTATAATGGCCCATGCTGATGAAACAGATGATTCACATGCCCCGTCTCTAACCCATCCCGGGTGTGCTGTTATTCCGGCCGCTCTGGCTGTCTCTGAAAAAGCGCGAGTGAACGGGACTGCTTTCCTGAAGGGGGTGGCGGCGGGATATGACGTGGGATGCAGGATCACCAGTGCCCTCGGAGTAGAGGCCCTCCGCAGCCGTTACCGGTCCACACACAGCATTGGTTCAAATTTTGGCGCCGCGGCCGCCGCTGCATCGGTACTCCGGCTTCAGGAGGAGGGTGTGCGCTATGCACTTTCCTTCATCTCACAGCAGGCCTCGGGCCTGACATACTGGATACAGGGAGACGCACGGGTTGAAAAGGCCTTTGTGTTTGCGGGAATGCCGGCCAGGAACGGCGTAACCGCAGCGACACTTGTCCAATCAGGATTCACGGCGGTCCTCGATCCATTCTGCGGTGAGAAGAACTTCTTCGATGCCTTTTCGCCGGCCCCTGATCCGGCCCTTTTTTCAGAAGGACTTGGGAGTTATTACGCTATAGCACATACGAATATTAAAAAATTTCCGGTCGGCTCTCCGGTTCAGGCCCCGATTCAGGCCGTGCTTAACCTTATTGAAACAAAAGGCCTGCGGGCAGGGGATGTTGGACATATCCTGGTACATATCTCGTCAGAAGGACTGAAGACCGTGGATAATGCGAGACTGCCCGATATAAACCTCCAGTACCTGATCGCAATAACCCTCATTGACAGGGGTTTCTCCTTTGACGCTGCCCATTCTCATGAGCGCATGTCCGAGAAGGATGTCCTGGCCATGAGGAAACGGATCACCCTCACCGAAGATCCTGAGCTCAGCGCCTCGGAAAATAAGCGGCAGGCCATTGTGGAGGTGACCAC
>JAFGDF010000206.1 GCA_016932235.1 Deltaproteobacteria bacterium
AAAAATCGAAGGAGGATAATTGATATGGCAAAAGAGATTAGATACGGTGGAAAGGCTAGGGAGGCAATTCTAAGAGGCGTGGACACCCTTGCCGATGCAGTAAAAGTTACGCTTGGTCCAAAGGGCCGGAATGTCGTCCTTGACAAATCTTTTGGATCACCGAATATTACAAAAGATGGTGTTACAGTTGCAAAAGAGATCGAACTGGAAGACAAGTTTGAAAACATGGGCGCTCAGATGGTAAAGGAAGTTGCTTCAAAGACATCGGACGTTGCCGGAGACGGCACGACAACGGCGACGGTTTTAGCCCAATCGATCTATAGAGAGGGTTCCAAACTTGTGGCAGCCGGCATCAACCCCATGGCCATCAAACGGGGAATTGAAAAGGCTGTCGCAGTGGCTGTTGATGAACTTCAAAAACTTTCCAAGCAGACCAAAGACCAGGAAGAAATTTCTCAGGTCGGCACAATATCCGCCAATAATGATGAGACGATAGGAAACATTATTGCGGAAGCAATGAATAAGGTTGGAAAGGAAGGCGTAATTACCGTCGAAGAAGCAAAAAGTATGGAGACAACCCTGGAGATCGTCGAGGGAATGCAGTTTGATCGGGGCTATCTCTCCCCCTATTTTGTAACCGACCCTGAAAAAATGGAGACAACTTTAAGCGAACCCTATATATTGCTCAATGAGAAGAAGATCAGCAACATGAAAGACATGGTACCGATCCTGGAACAGATTGCCAAGATGGGCAAGCCGCTCCTGATCATTGCGGAAGATGTGGAAGGGGAAGCGCTGGCGACATTGGTTGTAAACAGGTTGAGAGGAACTTTGCAGGCGGCCGCAGTAAAGGCCCCCGGTTTTGGCGACAGGCGCAAAGCCATGCTTGAAGATATAGCTATCCTGACGGGAGGCAGGGTGATCTCCGAAGACCTGGGTCTCAAACTTGAAAATATCACCCTTAATGATCTTGGAACCGCCAAGACGGTCAACATCAATAAGGATAATACCGTAATTGTTGACGGTGGAGGAAGCCGGAAAGACCTGGAGGGCAGGGTCAAACAGTTAAGGTCCCAGATAGATGAAACTACATCAGATTATGATCGTGAAAAACTCCAGGAAAGGCTGGCGAAATTGATCGGTGGAGTAGCGGTCATCAATGTCGGCGCAGCCACTGAGACGGAGATGAAAGAGAAAAAGGCCAGGGTGGAAGATGCCCTTAATGCTACCAGAGCTGCTGTTGAAGAGGGGATCGTCCCCGGCGGTGGAGTCGCGCTGTTAAGATGTATTAAAGCCGTTTCCGAACTAAAACTTGAAGGCGAGGAGCAGAATGGTGTTAAACTAGTAATGAGGGCCCTGGAAGAACCTATTCGACAGATCGCAAACAACGCCGGTCTGGAGGGTTCCGTGGTCGTTGAAAAAGTGAAGGAAAAGAAAGGCGCTTTCGGCCTTAATGCGGAAACCGGAGAATTCGAAGACCTTATGAAGGCGGGAATCATTGATCCAACCAAGGTGACAAGATTCGCGCTTCAGAATGCATCTTCAGTTTCTTCCCTGTTGCTTACAACAGAAGCAATGATCGCCGAAAAGCCAAAAGACAAGGAAGATATGCCTATGATGCCTCCGGGAGGCGGCATGGGCGGTATGGGCGGTATGGGCGGTATGATGTAAAAGATCGTCCTTTGTTGAAAATCAATTAACAACAGCTCAGACATTAAGAGAAGTTGATATCATAAAAAGGTTGTATCGTTTGAATATCGATACAACCTTTTTTACGATGTTTTGGCCATATGTAATATTATTTCACCTGAGGGGCTCGGGGATAATATAAAGAGATTGCTGAGCCCCCTATTATTTTCATAAACCTAAAAGAAGCTCAGGAGTTCACCTTTTTTGATTTTAATATAAAAAGTGCTGCCACGGCTGCAACGAGAATAACAATTGAGAAAAGCTGTGTCATGGTCCACTGACCTCCAAAGATCAATCCCCGATCATCCCCCCTGAACCGTTCAAGAAAAAGTCTTATCGTACTATGGAGAATCAGAAACCACAGGAAAACCTGTCCATTAAAGCTTTTTCTTTTATTGATAAGAAGCAGGATGATAAAGATAATGAGACCGGAAAAGGAGGAGTATAACTGTGTCGGATGAATCGGTATATTCTGTAAAGCCAGTGATTTAGGATTTGTAAAGGTCACGGCCCATGGAACATCAGTGGATTTGCCATAGCAGCAGCCCGCCATAAAACAGCCTATACGACCGATCGCCTGTCCTATGGCGGCGGCAGGTGACCATAGGTCTCCTATCTGCCATATATCGAATCCATGCCGCCTGACGTACCATACCATTACGAAGAATACCGAAATGAGCCCTCCTGAAAAAACCAGGCCACCATGCCATAAAAGAAAAATGTCAATGGGATGCCCCCTGTAGTAGGAGAAGTTGATAATAACATATGCCAACCTCGATCCTATGACCCCGGTCAAAATCATGATAAATCCCATATCCATGACCTGTTGGGGACTGATCCCATAGTTCCTGCCCATCCAGATTGTTGTCAGTATTCCGCTGATGAAACCTATTGCGACAAAAAGGCCGTATGTATGAACCGTCAATGGCCCTATGGAAAAAAGATCAGGAAACAAAGCAAAGCACTCCTTTAAAAGAGAAGAGGGATAATCTTAGGGTCTGTCACAGAATAAGTTATATAAATACTCACCGGTATATTTTCCCTACTTTAATTTCTAACGGCCGGGCCCGTTAAAGAACAGGATATGTATGATTATCCATAATGTTCCGATGGTTATGGCAGAGTCCGCCAGATTGAATGCCGGCCAATGATAGGAACCAATGGAAAAATCAAAAAAATCAATCACCTCTTTCAGCCTGATTCTGTCGATAAGATTTCCGACTGCTCCTCCGAATATCAGTGACAATCCAATCACCAGGCGCCCGTCTTCCTTCCGTATCCTATAGAACCAAAAGGTCATGAACAGGATGGCTGCCACTGTTGCGAAGACAAGTATCTTAGATGCTATATCATTATCCGGGCGGTTCATTAATCCAAAGGCCATTCCTCGGTTTCGGACATGAACCAGGTTAAAAAAACCGTTAATCAAAGGCACTGATTCATAATAATCAATATGTGATGCAACCAGAAATTTAGACAACTGATCGAGAATAATTATTAACAACGCAGGGAAAATAAATATAAGGATATTTTTTTTCAACGCTGGATGCACCTCATTTCTTTGAGGGCGTCAATGCATCTTCTACAGATCATTGGATGTATTTTATTCTCTCCCACCGAAGGGTCATGTACCCAACATCTTTCACATTTTTTATCCTCTGATGCCACTACCTTTACAATAAGGCCTTTAACCTCATCGGATTCATAAGCGACATTTACTTCATCAAAAGGTTTGATTTGAACGGAAGAGACTATAAAGATTGATCTTAACTGTTCCCTGTAGGGATTTAATATCTTTTCAATCTCGGCAGATACACCTAAGGTGATGGATGCATCAAGGGAATGCCCTATTTTCTTTTCTTTTCTGGTTATTTCCAGTGCCCTGGTGACTTCCCTTCGTATCTTGATAATCTCCTCCCATCTCTCTCCGAGTTGACGGTCCCTATATTCTTCTTTTACAGGTACGAAAAGGTCTGTATGAACGCTTGGAGAATTTCCTTGGCCATCCATAAATTGCCATATCTCGTCCGCGGTAAAAGACATTATGGGGGCCATAAGTCTCACCAGGACATTTAATATTTCATTCATTGCGGTCTGCCCTGATCTTCGTGCATGTGAATTTTTAGCGGATACATATAACCTGTCTTTTATGATATCCAGATAAAATGATGAAAGATCAATAACACAAAAATTGTGCAGTCTATGGTATACGAGATGGAACTCAAAATCATTATAGGCCTTGAGAACGCTTTCATTCATCTCTTGTAGGCGGTTCAGTGCCCATCTGTCCAGCTCTTCCATCTCACCATAGAGTATGCTGTCTTTATCAGGATCAAAGTCATTAAGATTTCCCAGGAGGAAACGATTTGTATTCCTTATGCGCCGATACGCCTCTGTCAGGCGCTGCAGGATCTCATTGGATAGACGGATATTATCGCGGTAATCCTCTCCCGCCACCCATAGGCGAAGGATTTCCGAGCCGTATTTTTTTATAAGTTCTTCCGGAGCAATCAC
>JAFGDF010000207.1 GCA_016932235.1 Deltaproteobacteria bacterium
GAGGGAGAGAGATTCGAACTCTCGGAGGATCGATGGACCCTCAACGGTTTTCGAGACCGCCCCTTTCGGCCACTCAGGCATCCCTCCGTAATTTTCAGTCATCATCTCCTGGTTCCATTGAATGACATGGAAAATATATCTTGGAAAACCAGGGAAAATCCAGATCTTTTCAGGGGGTTTTCGGAGTTCGTCGGATATATCCCCTGCGCTTACTGAAAAAATCCTTTAACAACATAGCGCACTCAGCCTGCATAAATCCTTTGACTATCTCTATCCTGTGATTAAGCCGTTTATCGTCAGCCAGATTATATAAAGAACAGGCAGCTCCCCACTTTGGATCGGATGCCCCGAAGACGACCCTCGATATCCTTGCGTTGAGGGCTGCCCCCATACACATAGGGCAGGGTTCGACTGTGACGACAAGAGTAAAGTCGGGCAAACGGTAATTCAGGCAGATATTCCCGCCCATCCTTAAAGCGAGAATCTCCGCGTGCGCGGTGGGATCATTCAGAAAAATCGGTTGATTATGAGCCTTTGCTATTATATCTCCCTCAGGACCTACAAGTACCGCTCCCACAGGAACTTCCCCAATTTCCATACCTTTTCTGGCCTCTTTAAGCGCCTCTACCATAAATGGATAAAATTCATTATGCATCAAAAATTTACTAACATTTCTGTTTATACCAGTCAACCTGATAATGGTGGTCAAATACACTCTAAAAATATGTGATTGGTTTTTAAAAAAGAAAATGTTAAAAAATAAGGATAAAAAAGTATAAGTAGTGAAATAACGGATGAAAGATAGAAAATGTTTGATCAGGAAATAATAAGCGAACAGGAGATCAGAAAAGAAAAGGAAAAGGCCAGACAATTGAGACGTTCCGCCTGGTGGGCAAGAAAGACCGGTTCAGGACGCTGCTATTATTGCAACATGAAGGTCGGAAGAGACAATTTAACAATGGATCATATAGTCCCCATCAGCAGGGGGGGGAAGAGCAGGAAAGGCAACATTGTCCCAGCATGTAAAGAGTGTAATAACAAAAAAAAAGCCCTTTTACCAATAGAATGGGAAGAATATCTCCTAAAGATAGCGGAAAAGTCCCCGGAATAATATATCATTCACATCTGCAAACAGTGACTTCCATGCCTATCAATCCGTTTTTACTGAGCCCTACATATTCTGATGCCCTTCCCATATTCACGGCTATCTCAAGCATATCTGAACTGTTTATCAGGGCCAGTATTTCACCGCTCTCCACGTTAGAATAGTTATCACTCAGCCTTTTTATCTCGATATCTCCTATTCTGATGACCGGTTCCCGTGACTCAAGAAAGGACTGGAATTCATCACTACGGATATTCGTAATCAGATTCCCAAAATTATCCACCCGGACGACCTGCCCCTTCAAACTTTCTTTATCCCGCTCGACCTTCGGAAAATCCAGTTTCACAGGATCTTCTATAATAACACCCATGGATTTGGCTTCTTGCCCTTTGGAAAGATGCGCAGCCACAGGGGCGAACAGATCTCTTCCATGGAACGTGTCAGAAATATCGGGCCGGAAAAACCTTCTTTCCGTCAGATGCACGATCTTTTTTCTCTTGTGCCCGGCTATGATATGCCAAAATATCCCATTATCCGGTCCTACAAAGATATGTCCGCCCGCTTCGATGCATATCTCACGCCTGTCACTCCCGACTCCAGGGTCAACGACCACCAAATGCACTGTTCCCTCCGGGAAAAAGTGATAGGTATCATGAATAAGAATGGCGGCCTGCAATACGGATCCCGTTCTTACATTTTGAGTTATATCAACAATTTTTGCGTCGGGATTAATGGATAAAATGACACCTTTCATCATGCCCACATAGGGATCATTAATTCCAAAATCAGTCATGATAGTAATAATTCCGGATCGTTTCATTCCCAGCCCTCCAGCAGATCAGGGACAATCTCACCTGATTTTCCTGTCAGAACAAAATCCATTGTATCTGATTGAGCGGTTCTTTCAATATTAATCTCCGCGACAACGGCATTTGCCTCCTTTGCCATGAATGCCAGAGAAGAGGCAGGCTGTACAATGGATGAAGTGCCGATGACCATCATTATCTCGCACTTACGGCATACGTCCATTGCCTTGCTGAGTATAGACGGATCAAGAGATTCCCCGAACCATACCACATCCGGCCTTAGAATTTCTCCGCATTCACTGCATCGCGGGATCCGTCCCATATCTTCGTCATAATTAAGAGTGATCAGCCCGCATCCCGTACACCTGGATTTCCAGATATTTCCATGAATCTCCAATACATTTCCGCTCCCCGCGAGGCTATGAAGGCCGTCAACATTCTGGGTTATCAGCGCAAATTGAGGGATCCTGTTTTCCATCTCCACCAGTGCCTTATGCGCCCTGTTGTAACCTGCTTTGCCGATCACTTCCCGACGCCATTTATAAAATTCCCAGACCAGTTCAGGATCTCTTGCGAATGCCTCAGGCGTGGCGAGTTCCATAGCTCTGTGGTTTTTCCAGAGGCCTTCATCGCCCCTGAATGTTGGAATTCCGCTCTCTGCGGAAATGCCCGCGCCGGTCAGGACAGCCACCCTTTCAGCAGCCCTGAGCCTCTTTTTAAATTCATTTATATCTCCATCCATATAACGAGCCTCGATATTATCATCGAAAACACTTGCATTCTGCAACAAAACTGTGTACGAAATCCACCAAAATAATTCCCCGGAGCTATTGCAATGATAAAAAACGGGTGGCACCAGACGAAATTTCGTGTGAGATACAAGGATACGGACTGCATGGGTGTTGTCTATTACGGAAACTACCTCACTTTCTTTGAAACGGGAAGGACGGAAATGCTGAGGGAGTTAGGTTTTCCGTACTCGAATCTGGAATCGGAGGGATATCGCCTGCCGGTCACTGAAGCGTTCGCCAGATATCATGGAAATGTCGGTTACGATGCCCAGATTATCATAAGCACTGCTATAGCGAATGTAAGCAAGATAAGGGTTCAGTTTAATTACAGAATCCATTCCGAGGAAGACATCCTGCTCGTGGAGGGGCATACTGTCCACGCATGCATCAATTCAGACATGAAACCATCCAGGATACCGGATAAAATAAAGGCTGTACTCGAAGAGAATAAATTAATTGAGGCCACGGATTAGGGCATTTTCCCGAGAGGATAGTATTCTCTTATCCAAGGTTTGGGTGTGGCTGTGATCTCCAGGCAATGTCCAAAAGTCATTTAGGATGTATTGTTTCCCCCTGAATAATTATGCACGCTTCGTACGAACGTTCCCTAACATAATTGGGGAATAGACAGATAATGGGCAATCATGATTCCAGAATCTTCTCAAGCTCCTTAATAAGCAAAGGTAGATCTAATTCAATTGTATTCCAAAGTATATCGAGGTCTACCTGATCATATCCGTGTGCAAGGCGATTTCGCATCCCTACTACCTGCGCCCATGGGATGTTTGAGTATTTTTCCTGTTCCTCATAACTTATTCGTGCAGCAGCCTCGCCAACAACTTCAACCAATCTTATCAATGATAACTCCAGCATTCTCTGATTTTTCAGATCATCCAGTTTCTTATTTTCAATCAAAGATAATGCTTCTTTGGCATTATCCAGCATGTGTTGCAAGCGAAATCTGATATCATGCTGCGTCATATTGAACCTCAGATTCGGCTAATACTTTGTCAAGGTAATATTTGCTGATAAAGCCTGGAGTGTTAAGATCGACTTTCCTTCCGATTGTTTCTCCTAATTCAATCTCTAAACGAGCTAAACCTAACAGACCTATTCGCACTTCCGGTTCAAATTCAACCAATATATCAACATCACTATTCGGGCCAAAATCTTTACGAAGCGCTGACCCGAAAAAAGAAAATTTTCTAATCCGATTTTTCTTACAGAATTCGGCAATTTTTTCACTGGAAATAATTATTTTTTTGTTTTCTGGCATATTATTGATCTCCATCAGAATCGTATTCTTTGTTTATAATAATACCCGAATTATATGTAATAATCAACAGATAGGCAAGATTAATGGAATTTGATATACACCGGGTCATTAGAATGACCTGCCTTGAGCCCGAGTTGTATAATTCGGGTAGTATTCCAAAATAAATTTATTTTACAAAGGGAAATTACAAAAGGGATCTCGCTTTGATTTACAACGGTATTCTCGATCAGATTTCCACGACATGCACATGAAAATTTTTTCCTTCTGAATTATTCTCATATCAAAGTGTTGAATCACCCTGTGGTCTCTGAAAAATATCTCGACAACACAAATATTCCTTACATGGCAAAACAATCGTTTCGTAACCAACCTCCCTGTCCAGTATAATAAGTGGGCTTTGAAATTGGGTAGAATAAAAATCTGACCTTGATCTAAATAACATGAGCTAATAGGAGACTTGACCCTTTCCTTTTTTGTTCTTTTCCGATTATTTTGATATAATTGTCTAAAATTGGAATCAACCTTAAATTATCCGTAAGCCGGATAATACTGATAATTACATATTATCCTGAACGTTTTGAGATGATATGAAGACCCAAAACATTACAGGCCATCTAACAGAACAAAATGTAGAAGATCGATTAAGATTACTTGGCCTTGAAGCAGAGAGACCCAAACGAGATATAGGTATAGACTTAGAAGTCTGGCATCTCAACAACCCAGCAAAAAGGATCTTTATTTAAATTAAAGAGCGCGTTAAGATACAAAAGAATAAAAGGAATAGATGGTTTCAAATTAGAACAACAAGAAAACAGAGAGAGAATACTGTGAATGCTGGGTTATCTGTTTCAGAAGCTTGGTAAAAGAAAGTCGCCCTCTGCCACTTCTTTGTATTGGTTTCAGAGAGGTATGAAGAGTATTGGGTTTTCCCGTCTAAAATAATTCACGAGATAGTTAATTTCAATAAAACTAAATATGGAAATAGGAAAGATAATATCTCCGGTGAACAGGCAGAACTGGATTTAGACATTGAAAATGGTGGGAAGAAGCTTTCAGAAATCTATGCGTCTTATAAAAACAACTTCTCAATCATATGCGAAAAGCTAAAACCCGCATAACAAGGGCATCCAGGCCGACGCGGCGGAGCCGTGAGGCTTCCCCCCCTATCCAGATTCGGCACTTATATAAACCATGTTGATGTCTCAATGTTAGAATTTTAACTAATGGATTGTATTAATGAATTTTGAAATAATCGATGGAATTAAAGAGATTGAAACGATTGCCCAAGGTTCAGGAATTCGCGATCTAACTCGTCTGAAAAAATTTTATGGACTTGGCAATTGGAAAAAAATGAAAGGGATCGCTCATATCCTTCTTTCATCGGGAAAAGTCAAGTTAGTCGAGCTTCATTGGTATGAGGCTCATGGTATTGGTAAAAAGGAAATCAAACGTAAAAGATATTTGGAGTAAAAAGATGAAAGAATCAAAACATAATTCGTCGGAGTTTGTGGTTTGTATAAATAATACGGACTATCCTGCATCGTTAGAACTCCATAAAATTTATCGTGTAATTGATGATAAAGAAGCTGAAGATGAAGGAGATATTCGTATTATTGATGAGAGCGGAGAGGATTATATTTACCCTTCCTCATATTTTGTCCCCATCCAGGTACCACAAACAGTTGAAAAGTCCTTGCTTCGAACTGTTTAACTCAATGACTAGGCCGAACATCAGGCTGGACAATTATTCACGGGAAAAGGCACCCGCGAAAATGTCAGCCTGGTCGTTCGGCGGGATGAGCATAAAGGAGAAAGGTTCCTTGACAAAGCCAATGTCTAGCTTGGGCTTCAAGTTCATGAGTGTCATGTTCAAGGTGCGGGATCTGCTTCGACCTCGGTCGGATGTTTTGAAGGAGGCCGGAATAGAACCTGGATTCGCCGTGCTCGACTTCGGCTGCGGACCTGGGGGATACATTGCACCACTCATAGAATTGGTGGGGCCTTCTGGTAAGATTCATGCACTCGACATTCATCCACTTGCCATTCACGAGGTCAAGAAGATGGCGAAACGCAAAAGGTTTGAGAATATCGAGACCATTGAGTCTGATTGCCGAACCGGACTCCCGGACAATTTTGTGGACACGGTTCTATTGCATGACGTCTTCCATGATCTTGTTCGCCCTGATGACATTCTGCGAGAGCTCCACAGGGTACTAAAAGCTGACGGGACATTATCTTTCAGCGACCACCATATGAAAGAGGAGGAGGTTCTCAAACGTGTGACAGGCTCTGGCATATTCAAATTTGTTCGAAAGGGCAGGAAGACGTACAGTTTTGCGAAGGCTGATTGACGAACGGAGGTTGAAAACGTCGCCGAACAATGCGCTGCAGTGGAATTTCACTCCGCTGCGCTTCGTAAAAATCAGTGAGCTCAATCGTTGAGCCTGATGCTAAGGTTATAATTGGTAAATTTGAAAAGCGCTAACCATACACAAAAAACGTATAGTA
Organism: Deltaproteobacteria bacterium; assembly: GCA_016932235.1. The sequence goes on from JAFGDF010000207.1 coordinate 6,487, forward strand.
TTCTCGTATCCAAGGTTTTGGTGGGTTTGTGATCATGGAAAAATAATCAAAAATATGGGAGTCCCTTTTGTTTTTAACAGGGCATTCCTTGAATATTTAGAGCCATAAAAGAGTGCCCACGTTAACCTTATCAGCCATGTATTTTATCCATCAGGAGATTGTTATTTCCACTGGTTGCCGGATTATGTTTTGAACAGCAGTATATAACTCAACTTCAGTTTTCGGTGTTTGGATGGTGACGACTAACGAATATCGCGCTTGTTTATTCCATCTTTTATGTCTTGGGTTTTCTTTCCACCAGCCTATCACCGGATAGACAGCAATCGAACCACGTTGTGAAAGAGAGGTTGCGGTTCCTTGCCAGGTATCCGAATGAAGGGAACCCAAACTTCTTAGCTGTGGGCCAAGAAGCCATTCAGGATCTCTTGGTGATTTTGAAATTCTTCCGGTATCTTCGTCTCGAGCAGCCCGGTTTACTCGTGCACTGAAATCCTCATAAGACTCTAAAGGTCTTTTAACATCGAATCTTAATCCATGGCTTGCATAACTGTATTTTTTTCCCCATCCACGCCTTGCAGGGTTGGGTTCTATAAAATAGGACAGCGTTACACGCATTTCTACTGGTGTTTCGCCCAAATCCTGCAATACTTCAATGGGCCATGGTATTTTATGGAAATTGACATTACAGGTTACGTATCTTGAACTCTTCTTATCAATCTTTTTTTCAAAAGGCTGAATGAAATCTTGTGCTATTAGAGTGACGATATTCTGAGCGCTCCAAAGCGCCCGCTCCAGGTTAGGGACTCCATATCCACAGTAGCGCAAAAGATTTTCCCAGTCATTTTTTGTTTTTGGATTAAATCGTTTCTTCATCGCATTGGTCCATTCAGCGGAATGGATCATTAACCCGCAAATCGTCTCAGGCCAAAGGTCAGGATACCGGGCCTGGAGTCTTGCGGCCATCCGGGAAGCCAATGCAGTGGCAGCTCTTGTGTCACCAGTAATTACAAGAGGTTTTATGAAATGCTTATAATGAGTAGTCAGAAGGCCAAGGCTGTCCACGTAATTCGCGCCCCCATTAGTGGTGGGATCAATCGCCATGTTCCCGCCTTCCATAACAATATCAGGCTTGAGAGGCCATGGCCTTTGCCACGTTGAGGATGTGCTGCTTGAGGGACTCAGGTCCCCTGTTGGCGCTACTGGCTGCCACCCCGGGTATTCCACAGGATCAATATCTCCTTTTTCAGTATAAGCGCCCACAGTTATCGCATTCCAGGCTTGTCCCGGATCTTCAATCCCGAAATCCGCAATATTGCTGTACGGAAAGTAGTTGCGTTCCTGCACAGGCGTGTTTCCTGCCGCAATGATAATCAATCGCTGACTGCCGTCATCCGCTCCGGAAGAAATTTTATCTATTGCGGCAGACCAGGAGGACGGACGGCCACGGTCTCTGTCATCTGTTGCGCTTATTGCCATACATATTGTTCTTTGTTTGTTTGGGTTCTGAACTTCAGCCCTTGCAATTGCTTCTGCGGTGATATCTCCATAAAGGTGTGGAGGATTTTTGACTCCCTGCTTCTTTATTTTGACTGACTCAAGATTGTGAAACAATTCAATCGGCCCTGATGCTGCAAGGGCTCCCGTCAAATCACCATAAAGAGAAAGACCGGCCATAAAGATTTAAAAAACGATTTTATTTCAAAAAGATATATTTTTTCATTTACCGGCTGCGATGAATAAGATTTGAAATAACTATCGCCAAAAATAAATGAAAATCCAAATCTTACCAGGATACTGTCGGATAAAATCCGACAGTATCCTGGATCATCAGCTTTCTTTATAGGCATTGGAATCCTGAACCTGCCATGCATGGTCTTAATCGCTTCACCTGCCTCTTCTAAGGAAATCCCCGCGGCCGTTATGGATGATTGGCGAATTAAGGGAAAAGTAATTGTTTTCTTTGAGTAAAATGATTTATGCTCTTTTTAGTAGCACCGCCCTGCTAAAGAATACTTTCGGTTTATCAACAGGCTTTAAGCCTATTAATTTAGTCTTCCTTTCTGAAATACCTTCCCATTATTCCCCTATGATCTTTACAAGAACCCTCTTCTTCCTCCTGCCGTCAAACTCCCCGTAAAAGATCTGCTCCCAGGGCCCGAAGTCCAGCTTGCCGTTAGTTACAGCAACCACCACCTCCCTGCCCATAATCTGGCGTTTCATGTGTGCGTCGGCATTATCCTCACCCACGTTATGATGATAACCTGAGACAGGTTCATGCGGAGCGAGCCTCTCCAGCCAGACCTCATAATCATGATGCAGGCCGGTTTCATCATCGTTAATGAACACGGATGCCGTAATGTGCATCGCGTTACACAACACAATACCATCGTTTATCCCGCTCTTTTTCAGGCATTCCTCCACATGAGGCGTGATATTGATAAAACCCCTTCTGGACGGGACGTTGAACCATAATTCCTTTCTGTAACTCTTCATCTCCGACTCCTTTAAACCAATATTATGTCATGAACATAAGGTTTGCTTTCAGAAACATTTTTAAATTTATGTTGACATGATTACAATAATATAATATCCAGTTACTGATTTATATATTTTTTTACTAGCCATTCCAAGTTTGCTATCAGAAACATTTTTCATAATCTTTGCTTAAGCGATTAACCAACATGATATTTTTATTTTCCATTCAGGCATTTTTTTTGACTATCCAAACAAAATTTGTTAAAATTTTTGAAACCCCTGGAGCAATTTTACAAACAGAAATTCTTTATTTTTGATTACTATCGATGAGTATAGGTTTTGGTTGCCCGTACTTTTGAACGGGTTTTAACAACGACAATATTAAGGAGGTATCAAATGAAGAAAGAAATTTTGGTTCTGACGATTGCGGCAGTCTGTTTGGCATTCTCCGCCCTGGGAATAATGGCGCCACCGGTTCATGCGGAAAAAGCGATAGAGCTTTCTGAAACCCATCACTTCCCACCGGCATCAATGGAAGACCAGATCATACAGACTTGGCTGAAAAAGGGAGAGGAACTCAGCAACGGTAAGATTAAGTTCAAATCATACGCCGGCGGAGTCCTGGTCAGCGCGTTCGAAACCTATAACAGCATCTCCAAGGGAGTCGCCGATATTGGCGTCGGATTTCGATATGGAGTAGGATGCCCGTTCACCGACGAGATTTTTTCCATGGCCTTGATGGGCACGCCGAGCGTGGCCGTGAGTACCAAGGTTGTGGATGATCTGATGGTCAAATATGCGGACTGGTACAAGAAGGAATGGGGAGATACCAGAATCCTCTATAACATTGCCGACCCCGCAGTATATCTTTCCACCAGGGATACACCGGTAAGGGTTCCGAGTGACATGAAAGGCATAGACATACGCGCATCGATCAAACCCCAGGTGGAACTGGTCAAGGCCGGGGGAGGCAGTCCGGTTAACATGCCCCTTTCCGATTTCGTTCTCGGCCTGCAGAAGGGCGTTGTGAAAGGCGGATTAATCGGAGGCGTATCCTTGAGAACCTTCAAGGTCGTTCCACCCCTGAAATACCATACCGACTTTGCGGTCCTCGCCTGTCCGACCTCGTTCGCGGTAATAAACATCCAGAAATATGATTCCCTGTCTCCTGATCTCAAGAAGGCGATTGATGATATGGGTGCATTTGGCAAGGAGGAGACGGTAAGGGTTAACGACGAACAGGTCTCGGAGGCTCTGAAATGGTGCATGGATCGCGGCATGGAAAACATTATCCCCACCCCGGAGGAAAGGAATACCTGGGTACAGTTTCTTACCGATGTTTACCTGAAACTGGCGGCGGATATGGATGCCAAAGGGTATCCGGCGACCGAGGCCTTCAAGTATACACAGGAAAGGCTTAATTATCACATGGGTGCCAAGTAATCCAGCCACGGGAAACAAAGCCTGACCCCACCGCAAGCAGCGGTGGGGTATTTATAGGGACTCGGCCCTGATAATATAAGCATCTCCGACTTTCCGGCCTCTGCGGCTGATCTCCCTTTCAATCCCGTAACTAACCCTGCAAAGAACGGCGGGCTACGCGGGATGGGGAACTTTGGAGCCAGGGCGGTTTCTTCCCGCCGTTTCATCATGCCATATCATCCTCGGATAAGGGCTGGTCATCAGTGAAAGAAACCACAGCATATTCTGGCGAGGGCTGATAAATAAAGAAAGCATGGGTAAAAGACGGGGAAGAAGTCTGCATTTGTGAATTATGAGTATAAAAGCTTTAAGTAGGGGTGTCTGAAATGGTTGATATGGGGGAACGTCTGATTCAGGATAAAGAATTAGACACGGAAATTAAATTTTCAATTCCTATTGGCGGCGCTGAATGGGCAAAAATGTCCCCGTGGATGAAGGCAGGCCAAATAATCACACTTGCGTGTTATATACTGGCATCCATGGGTCTTTTGCTTATAACAATGGTGATTGTTATCAACGTTCTCGGCCGCCTCTTCTTTTCTAAGCCGTTAGTGGGAATGGTTGAGATCGCGGGCATGGGAGGCGTCTTTCTGGTTCCCTTTGCCATAGTACTGGCGGAACGAGACCGGATCCATATCATTGTCAAAATTATTACATCCTTTCTCCCGGCTACTCTGCAGTCGATCCTCGCGATATTTACTACTGTCCTCAGCATAGTAGCTATCGTGCTGGTTGCCTGGGGCGGTGTCCTGCAGATATGGAATGCATTGGTAAGGCCTGACATGGTTACCTTTGTGTTGCGCATGCCCGTGGCGCCTTTCATAACCATCATGGTGATCGGATTCGTTGTTCTCTTAGGGTATCTTCTTGAGCATTTATGGGAAGAAGTGATAAAGGCGGTAAAAAAATGAGTTCTATTTTAATAGGTGTTATCGGGATTATAATTATCCTTTTATTGCTGGCCATGGGAATGCCCATAGGCTTTGCCATGATGCTGGTCGGGGTAGTCGGGTTCGCCTTCCTGGTAAATTTAACGGCGGCCTTTCAGGTCATAGGAGTGGCTACATACGGGGTAATCTCAAACTATGAATGGCTTGTCCTTCCCCTGTTCTTTTACCTTGCCGCCGTTATGTTCGTGGGTGGTCTGGGTAACAGCCTGTTCAAGATGGGCTATGCCATTCTCGGCCGCCTCTACGGGGGCATCGCAATGGCCACGGTCCTGGCCATTGCGGTCTTCTCAGCCATCAGCGGCTCGGCCATTGCCTCCGCCGTCACAATAGGCAGTATATCATTACCGGAGATGAAAAAGCTTGATTATGATGATTCTCTTGCCACAGCATCGGTCGCGGCCGGCAGCACCATTGATATACTCATTCCTCCCAGCACAATTCTTATTGTTTACGGCATCATCACCGAAACCTCCATTGTCGAGCTCTTTGCCGCGGGCTTTATACCGGGCTTTATACTGGCCGGCATGTACATGCTCTATATCTTTTTAAGGGTAAGGCAAAATCCGAATCTCGGTCCCCAGGGACCACGCACCTCAATGAAAGAAAAGCTGGTCTCAACGGCCCAGTGCATAGACTCCCTGATATTGATCGCGCTGGTTCTCGGCGGCATGCTGGTAGGATGGTTTGCGCCGACCGAGGCGGCTGGAATAGGGGCCTTTGGAGCCATAGTCGCCTCTATTATCCGGGGCAAGTTTGGCTGGAAGGCATTCAGAGATTCCCTGTACGACACCGTGCAAAACACGGGAATGATCTTTGCGACCCTGGTAGGCGCCTATGTCATCACGCCTTTTATCGCCGTCAGCAGGATACCCATGGAGCTGTCAAGCCTTGTCGCTTCGACCGGCCTTCCGCCCTATGCTATCCTGACTCTCATCCTGCTCCTTTATATGGTTCTGGGCTGTTTTATCGATACCATGTCCATGATATTGCTTACCGTGCCGGTATTCTTCCCCCTTATTACGGGGCTTGGTTTTGATCCGATATGGTTTGGTATAATTGTCGTCATGGTGGTGGAAATAGGCCTGGTGACACCGCCCATGGGATTACTCGTGTGGGTGACCGCGGGCATAGCCAAGACCGTGCCCATGGAAAAAATATTCAAGGGCATCTGGCCCTTCGTTGCGGTGGATATAGTTTTTGTTTTAATGCTTATAATCTGGCCCAAGATCGTGATGCTTGGACCCGAGATCCTTAGAAGCACTTATTCTTTTTAGGATACCGCATATTGCGATAAAAAATAAACCGGTTTATGTCTGTGAATCAGAAGAAAGAGGCGTAAATGGGCGAGTTGTTGGAGGACAGAGTTGCGGTAGTCACCGGTTCAGGCCAGGGTATCGGTAGGTCAATCGCCATAGGTTTAGCGTCAGAAGGGGCCAAAGTGGTCACTAATAACCGGCGTCCGGGTTCCACAGGACACCCTTTGGTGACAGATAATGTTCTCAGATCACTCAGCCCAGAACAGAGGGAATGGTTAAGAAAAGCAGAAGAAGAATCCAATGGAGACGCGGAAACCACCGCGCAAACGATAAAGAATCTGGGTGGCGAGGCAATACCTTTCTTCGGTGATGTTTCCGACTTTGCCGTGGCCGGCAAGTTGATACAGACAGCCGTTGATACATTCGGGAAAATAGACATACTGGTAAATGTTGCCGGGACTTTCGGGTTCAGCAGTATCTGGGAGATGCCCGAAGAAATGTGGGATCGTGTAACCCTTGTCAAGCCCAAAAGCCATTTCAATTGTATTCGCCACGCCTCTCCCTTCATGATTAAACAGGGATGGGGACGGATAATCAACTGCACATCCAGATCCTACCTCGGCGACGTGATTAAACATGCACAGTACTGCGCGGCCAACGCCGGAGTTGTGGGTCTCACCAGGGCCGTGGGCAGAGAACTTTACAGATACGGTATAACCTGCAATGCCTTCGCGCCGTTTGCCAGGACCAGGGCCTCCTATGAACTTACGGCCTATGATATGGCAATGTCCGAATCGGAAAGCCCCTTTCTGGATAGAAAACGCGCGCCTGTTCTGGAAAACACCCCGGATCCGGATGATCTGGCGCCATTTATAACCTTCCTTGCCTCGGATGCGGCAGGCAATATAAGCGCCACCGTCTTTTATGTGGGCGGATCGAGTATCGGTATCTACTCCGAGCCTGTGTTGTCAAGGACCATAACAAAGAGCGACGGAAAATGGACGGTGAATGACCTCATTTCACAACTTCCCAGGACCCTTTTCGCGGGGTACCAGAACCCTGCCGTAAATTCCTAATCCCTAGCAGCCTGTCGGACTTCGGCCGACAGGCTGCTACAAAGATTTAAAAAACGATTTTATTTCAAAAAGATATATTTTTTCATTTACCGGTTGCGATGAATAAGATTAGAAATAAATATCGCCAATAACAAATGAAAATCCAAATCTTACCAGGATACTGTCGGATAAAGTCCGACAGTATCCCGGCAGACTAATTATGATTTGAAAAAAGGAGATAGATATGAAGGCTGCAGTATGCCGCGAGCTGGGGAAACCGCTGACAATTGAAGATATAGATATTGATCCCCCGGCCGAAAACGAAGTTAAAGTGCGTGTGGCCGCGACGGCCATCTGTCACAGTGACATTCATACGATAAGGGGGGAAATTATATTCGATCCCCTTCCCATTGTAGCCGGGCATGAGTCGGCCGGCTACGTGGAAGAGGTGGGGAGGCGGGTTACGTCTTTAAAACCCGGAGATCCTGTTGTTGTTTCACTCATAAAAAGCTGTGGAGAATGCCTGAACTGCAGAAGAGGTTTGCCTCATCTGTGTCTTGCTAAAAGCGATCCTGAAAAGATAAGCCCACTGCATAATCGAGCAGGAGAAAGGTTTTCAAGAATGGCTGACTATGCGGGTTTTGCGGAATATATCCTTGCCGACAGGAACCAGGTTGTGCTGCTTCCCGGGGATATGCCCCTGGATAGGGCCGCGCTGCTTTCATGTGGTGTCACAACGGGATTTGGAGCTGTTCTGAACCGCGCGCAGGTCAGGCCGCTGAGCAGCGTTGTGGTGATCGGCGCTGGAGGAGTCGGCCTTAACGCATTGCAGGGAGCGGCCTTTGTGGGAGCCTTCCCTGTTATTGCGGTTGACGTATCAGAAAAAAAGCTGGAGGCGGCTCGAATTTTCGGGGCGACACACACCATAAATGCAAAACAGAAAGACGCAAATAGGATTGTGCATGATCTTACAAACGGCAGGGGAGCGGATTATGTGTTTGTCTCGGTAGGAAACATCAAGGCCATGGAGCAGGGTTTCCAGATGTCAGGACCACGAGGCATGACGGTCCTTCTCGGTTTGCCCCCACTTGAAAACAGCAATATATCCATCTCCGTATTTGATCTTGTGATGCAGTCTGAAAGGATGATCACAGGCGGCTTTATGGGAGCCATAAACCTTCAGGTGGATATTCCTCAATTAGTTGCCCTTTATCAAGCCGGCCGCCTTAAACTGGACGAACTCATATCCGGTCGCTTTCCTTTGGAAAAAATCAATGAGGCTATTGAAGACGTGGAAAAAGGCGAAGCATTGCGCAATGTGATTGTATTTTAACACGAAAATAAAGTTTATCAATGCCGGTATATAATTCAACGTTATCTAAAGACCGTGGCCTGGGGAGCCCTTTTACGAGCGAACTCGTTCCTGGCTGGTTTTACGCATACTGACTTACGAGGCGGGCGGCGTGCCATCTCAGACATTGCAATGAAGGATTAAGATGGAACGACCGGAGAAGGTTTCCGCCCGCCTGGCATGCACCTTACGCTATTACTTTGCTACCCGGGTCTTCGCCGTTAAAAGGGCTCCCCAGGCCACGGCCCTGAGACCATAAGTTGCTATTTTCATGAATTGTAGAGGCCCAGAGGGCCATGAGTGTTTAACATCATTTTTCTCTCAGGGTTGAGGCCAGATTGAGAAAATCTTCCATTCCAAGAGTCTCGGCCCTTCTCGTTGGATCAATTGAACAATCTCTCAGGGCGTCAGTGATATTGTCACCACTAAACGTAAGGGAGCCCTTGAGAGAATTCAAAATGGTCTTTCTTCGCTGGGAAAAGGCGCTTTTTACAACCTTTTTAAAAAATTCCTCATCTTCGGCCCTCCGGGGGTATGGTTTTTCCATATTAAAGGCCAGGACCTTGGATCCCACCTTTGGCCGCGGATAGAAACAATCATTGGAGACCTCAATTATGGGAAACAGTTCAGCGTAATACTGAATCAAAACGGATAAGGAGCCATATTCCTTACCACCCGGTGACGCAGACAGCCTGTTTGCGAATTCCAGTTGAAACATGAGGACGGCTTTTTGTATCATGCTCCTGTTTTTTATCAATTTTTCTATAAATGGCGATGAAATATTATATGGGAGATTACCAATTATCTTGAGCCTTTTTTTAAATATCTCCGGCAGTTCCTGAAAATTGAATCTCAGGATATCTTCACTGAGGATTTGGACATTATCTATTTTCAAAAGATCCAGCTTATCCCTTAACTCGCGGGTGAGGTTTCTGTCCTTTTCAACGGCAACCACAGAATTTACTTTTTTTGCCAGAGGGATGGTCAGAGCTCCCCTGCCTGGACCTATCTCAAGCACACAATCCGATTCACCATAGCCGGACAGTTCCACGATACGATAGATAGTTTCATGATCTGTCAGGAAATGCTGCCCCATACGTTTATTCGGTCTTATCATTAATCTCATCTGACCTTTCCTGTGTCGAACGGGTCTTTATGTCCTTTCTTTTTTCTCTGTGCCTGTGGATATATCGGAAGATATTTAAAAAGATATAATAAGATGGTATGCTCACAATGATACCTATGATCAGGCCACCCATCAGAAAAGCCGTAATTATTGTGAAACCTGATGACAGCAAATTCATTATCGCGCTAACGCCTGCCTCATCCTCCCTTAACTGCTTCATGATGTTGAGAAAAGCCTTGTTTTTTTCGGGCAGGCAAAGGATCATGGATCCCAGTTTGTAATCAAGATAATAAATAAAGGCCCAGTTAACGGGATTGCTGACCCAGGTTCCGATCGCGGCTGATATTTTGCTTCCCTTGAAGAATATTGCCAGCGCTATGGCCAGAACCGTATGAAAAGGCACAATCGGCAGCATCCCTGCGAAGATCCCAATGGCCACCCCCAGCGCCAGATAATGGGGATCTCCCTTGATCCTGGTGAGTCTTATGATAAAATATCTTAATCGTCTGTTGTAGTTCAAATATTTTTTCCTGTCTGATCCGCCGGAGACGGAAAGAATCTTGTTTTAAAACTGTTTTGCTGGGGTAACCGATCTCTAAATCGGGGCAAGCTTCGATATAGGAAATCTTGATCTCACGTCAGTTGTCATATCCGCTCTTTCACCCGACTTAATCCTATGATAGCCTGCGACTGCGACCATGGCGCCATTGTCGGTACAATATTCGGGACGTGGATAAAAGATACGGATCCCGATGCCGGAGGCGGCATCATTCAACTTTTCCCTGAGTGCGCGATTGCATGCTACACCTCCCGCTACAACCGCATTATCAACTCCGGCGGAAATACTGGCTTTAATGAGTTTTTGAACAAGGACGTCGAGAACCGCTTCCTGAAAAGAAGCCGCGATGTCCTCAATCGTAATATCCTTATGCCCGCTGTTTTCGCGCCATTTCTTAATATACAGGGAAACAGCGGTTTTAAGCCCGCTGAAGCTGAAATCCAAAGAATCCTTACCCATGATCGCCCTGGGGAAATTTATAATATCCTTGCGCCCGGATTTCGCATTTTCTTCAACCGCGGGACCTCCGGGATATCCCAGGCCGAGTATCTTAGACACCTTATCAAAGGCCTCGCCGGCGGCATCATCGAGAGTCTGACCCATCAGTTCATAATCACCGATTCCATTAACATGGTACAGACTGGTATGCCCTCCGGACACAGTGAGGGCCACAAAGGGAAAGCGAGGAGTGTCATCCTCAAGCAGTATCGAGAGGATGTGTCCCTCAAGATGATTAACCGCCGCAAGAGGTATCTCATTTACACAGGCGATACTTTTCGCATAATAAAGGCCGACAAGCAAGGACCCTATCAGACCTGGTCCAACAGTTACAGCGACGCCATCAATCTCATCCAGCCCACATCCCGCTTTTGATAATGCTTCATCCACAACCGGTATAATATTCCTTACATGTTCTCTTGATGCCAGTTCGGGAACAACGCCTCCATAAGGATGATGCAGCTTTATTTGTGAATTGACCACACTGGAAAGAACCTTATCTCCTCCCATGACTATGGCCGCTGAAGTATCATCACACGATGTGTCGATTCCAAGTATTTTCATCATATCTGCCGTGGAAATATCTATCCTGGGAGCCTGCCGGACTTCATCGGGCAGAATCCTGATCGGGGAATATTTATCAGGGTAATTGACGCGCAGGATAGACTTAAGGAATAAACAGGAAAAACTGCCGAAAATTCAGCCTCTTGAAATGAATCTCTTTTTGAGTTTTTTCCATCTGCCCTCTTCTTCGAGTACCTCCAGGAGAATAACCGAAATATTATCCCCTCCGCCTCCCATATTAGCCCCATCGACCAACAGATCCACTTTCCTTTCAAGGGGTATCGAAAAATCATCCAGAATGATCTTAATGGATTCTTCAGAAAGGTAATTAGTAAGTCCATCAGAGCATAACAGTATAACATCACCTGCCTCGGGATTTATGGCCGTTATGTATACCTTTACCACCTCTTCCAGACCAAGGACCCGTGTTAACATATTTTTAATCAACGGGCTGGTCGAATCAAATGAATCCATTAATCCCATACTTCTCTGCTCCGCTTCAACAGAGTGCTCTTCAGAAACCAAGGTCATCTTGTCTCCGTCGAATAAATAGACGGGGCTGTCCCCGACATTTGCGGACCAGATCTGCTCCTTTTCAACCAGCAGGGCCGAGACCGTGGACCCCATTCTATGATACTGGGGTCTCTTTTGGGCCTCATGTATCATGGCATTGGCAAAAAAGATGGAATTGATCAGGTGTTTTGCTTCATTTGAAACATCTTCTTCGATAGATCGCAGGAAAGAGGGCGCTTTGTTTGTTCTTCTCCTCTTCCAGTAATCATCCATCGTGTCTACAACCATACGGCTCGCTACTTCGCCCGCCTTATGCCCTCCCATCCCGTCCGCAAGAACATAGAGACCCAATTCAGGACGAACAAGGATACTGTCCTCATTGAGCCTTCGCTTTAAACCGATATGGGTTTTTCCTGCTGACCTAACTTTCATAATCACCCTAGCAGGCTGTCGTACTCCGTCCGGCAGTCTGCTGAAAATATTTTTTTATGCAATCTTTTCAAATTCCAGGCAAACGCTTTTCCAGTAGCCAATCCCGTGCGGAAGTAGGCATAAGAAAAAAAGCGTTACGATGAAATTGTTTATAGAATATCAGTTAAACAACCTTTTAGGAGCATGCCGGACAAAGTCCGACAGGCTCCTATACCTTACGAAAATTCATCGGTTACATCCATATCGCCGTTGCATCATATTCGAAAAATCACTTCGCGTCTTTTTTCTTTGATACAACCTGATCGATCTTTACAATGACCTGTTTAAGGTGAGCGGCCATCTGTCCCGCTCTCTGATATCTTTTCTCCGGGTCCTTCTCCAGGGCTTTAGCGATGATCTTTTCCACCACCATGGGAACCCTGGGATTGAATTCCCTGACCGAAGGGTGACCTTCCCTAGCGATTTTATACATAAGTGAAGTCATGTCCTCACCGATAAATGGCTTATGGCCTGTCAACATCTCAAAAAGCACAACCCCCAGTGAAAAGATATCTGATCTTCCATCAACTCTTTTCCCCGCAACCTGCTCAGGTGACATATATGACGGCGTCCCCAGGATTACGCCGGTTTTGGTCTTTGATGATGAGGTTATTCGCGCAATCCCGAAATCCGTAACCTTGACTTCATTCGTCTCGAGTATGCGCATGATATTGGCGGGTTTTATATCCCTGTGCACGATTCCCTTGCTATGGGCATAGTCCAGCGCTTCAGCAACATTTGAAACTATTAAAAGAGTTTCCCTCATGGGCAGTAGTTTCTCAGTTTTTGTATATGACTCCAGATCCTCTCCCTTCAAAAATTCCATCGCGATATAAGCCAGATCATGTTCTTCCCCGGCGTCATATATGGTGACAATATTAGGGTGCGTGAGCAATCCGGCGGATTCAGCTTCCCTGAAAAAGCGTTCTTTCATTTCCTCCAGGACATCTTCGTCAAAATCGGACAACTTGACGGTCTTTATGGCCACGGTTCTATGGATCTTGGGGTCTTCCCCCTTGTAAACCACGCCCATCGCGCCCCTGCCAAGTTCACCGACAACTTCATACCTTCCAAGCGTAGGCTTTGTATCCATGTTCATTAAGGTGGCCCCTATATCCCCAGGATGTCCCCCTGAACTACCGCCGAAAATCATCGTAGCTTCAGCTCCCTTTAGTTTTGGAATCCTTTCATCAAGATCCTTAAAGTTCGCGCCATCTTCAATAACCAGCTTGTAGGTTGACAATGCCTTTGAAAACTGCCTCTTTCTTTCGAAATCCAGGCCGAGGTTATAAAGAAGGTCCTTAACACCCTCTTCTTCAACGGGAATCCTCCGGAACTTTTCAAGGGCAAGATCAAGCATGCCCTGCTGCTGGAATGAGAGTCCCAGCATCTTGTTCGTCTCCGCTGAATCCGCCTCAACCTTCTCTTTTTTGCGCTCCGTTATCAGGAAGCTCTTGGAAATAACCAGTATATATCCAACGATAAGCAGCAGGATCTGCGGGGAAATCTTCAGCCATATGTTATTTGAAAAAAATAACACAACACCGGCGGTTCCATAACCAAAGAAAAGCACAAAAGTGATGAAAGCGCCTGAACCTGCCTTTAACCTTGGAAGAAAAAAGGCGATAAAGGCTCCAAAGGCGATGAGAATAAACACCTCAAGCATTGAAATCCAGGACGGCCTTGAAAAAAAATGCTGATTAAGAATATTGGATACGGAATTCGCGACTATCTCGACTCCGGGAAGGTTCCCCGAAATTGGCGTCACAAATCTATCACCGATACCCTGGGCCGTTGGTCCTATGATTACTATTTTATCCTTGAAAAGACTGGTCTGGAATTCGTTCCTGTAAACATTCGCGAAAGGAGTTTGATGAAAAACTATGTCAGGGCCATTATTCCAGCTGATAAGTGATTTCATGCTGTAATCCATCACGGGGATTTTTATCGTGGAGGAAGGGCTGAATTTCAAGTTCACGCTCTCACCCAGTTTTACGGAGATATCTTCATCCTTGAGACCCTGAAAAACCTTAACTATGGCTACTGAATAGGACGGGAAGTATATATTTTTCATATAGCCCAATACGTGAATCTGTTTTCTGATATACCCGTCACTATCGGGAAAAAGGTTATTATGTCCTATACCGGCAGCCACCTCGGAAAATGCCGGAAGAATGGGCGTGACCTTGGTAAGCCAATATATGGAAGAAACCAGCCATTCCTCGTTCACCCCATTTACCTGCTTAAACGAATGCTCCGTTATAAATCGAGGTACATCCCTGTCCTTGCCACTGCTGGCCATATCAAAATATACAGGCAATACCACATTGCCGGCATCTTTTATGGCCTTTGAAAGTTTCGCATCATTGTCCAGGTCCTTTTCAGCCTCTGATAATCTCTTATAAAAAGACAGCCCCTCTCCTTTCTGAGCTAATCCCAGTCCATCGAATTCCTCTTTCAGTGTTTTTATTGTCTTAAGTCCCGCGCTCTCTTCAGGTTCCATGAAAAGGATGTTCAGGGCGATAACCCTGGCCCCGGCCAGTGAAAGATTACGGACTCCCTGTGCCAATATGTTCCTTGGCCACGGGAACCGCCCCAGCATGGCCAGATCATTATCAGAGATAGAAACAATTTCAATATCCGGATTTCTTTCAATCGGGGCTGCCAGTCTCGCCCGCAGATCAAACGTCTTCAATTCTATGACACTGGTAAAATCAAGTTTGCCGGTCAATGTTATGAACAAAAACACCAGAGTTATAACAACTCCGATTATCCAGTCCGGAATAGTCTTTTTTATTTTCATAAGGGCATGTCTCTTCTTAATGTTTCAATTTATTTTATGCTTAACCCCAAAAACTTTTAACAGCCTGTCGGATAAAAACCCATGGGCAATCCCATGGCCTTTTACAAAGGCGGATAAAGTCCAACAGGCGACTGGCCCGAAATTATTATCATTCCGTTATGTAAGGCGCTATCTCACTGTATTTTCTTTCCCCCACTCCATGCACATCCAACAATTCCTTTACTCTTTTGAAACCCCCTCTTCTCTTCCTCTCATCAACGATGGCTTTTGCCAGGCCCGGCCCTATTCCAGGTAAGGAAGTCAAGCCCTCTTCCGACTCACGGTTAATGGAGACAGGAATACCCAATGTAAGTTTCTGGAAAGCGGTCATATCCTGAACAGAAATCTCGAGTTCGCCTCCATCCACAGAAACTCTTATTTTTTTACCTGAATCCAAACAAACATTATTGATCATGGACGGATCAATGCTATCCTTAATCAGCCCGCCACTCTGAACGATAAGTTGCTTTAAGTCCGTATTACGTTGAAATGAATATACGCCGGGATATCTTATATTTCCCTCAATTTCGATAAAAACATTGTTTTCGCCGGCCTCTCGTTGTAATCCATGGCATTTGCAATCATGATCCATAAACCGAACTATTGTTAAAAAAAGCAACAGCAACATAAACCCGCTAAACCTGTTACTGCTTGAATTCTTTTTATTCATTTCCCAGGCCGAACGCGTCATGCAATACTCTGACAGCCAGTTCAGTGTATTTTTCTTCAATAACACAGGAAATTTTTATTTCAGATGTGCTGATCATCATTATATTAATATTTTCTCTCGCCAAGGTGGAAAACATCTTTTGCGCCACACCGGCATGACTCCTCATACCAACACCTATGATTGAAACTTTGGCTATATTCTCATCACCCAGCACCCTTTCGGCATCTATCTCTTTTGCGACATCATTCACCAGCTTCATGGTCTTAAAAAAATCGGACTTCGGAACTGTAAACGTCAGATCAGTGATATCCCCCTCGCTCGTGTTCTGGACAATCATATCAACGACAATCCCCGCATTTGTAATCGGTTCAAATATTTTTGCGGCAATTCCGGGTTTGTCCGGAACATTCTTTATTGTGATTCTGGCTTCATTTTTATTAAATGCAACACCCGATACGGCTGTCTTTTCCATATCTCTGGTCTCCGCTATTACCATTGTGCCCCTCTCTTTTGAGAATGTTGACCTTACGTGAATGGGAACATTATACTTCTTAGCAAATCCGACTGACCTGATTTCCAGCACCTTTGCCCCCAGGCTGGCCATTTCCAGCATTTCATCATAGGATATATAGTCTAATTTGGTGGCTTGGGGACAGACATTAGGGTCAGTGGTATAGACGCCGTTAACGTCCGTAAATATTTCACAAATGTCGGCTTTTAAAGCGGCCGCAAGCGCCACCGCTGTGGTATCCGATCCGCCTCTTCCCAAAGTGGTAATATCCCCGCTCTCATCAAGGCCCTGAAATCCAGCCACGGTGATAATCCTGCCTTTCTCAAGCTCTCCAAGAATGCGGGATGTCTCGATTTCATTTATTCTCGCTTTTCCATAAATTTGATCCGTGTGAATAGGCACCTGAAATCCAAGTAATGACCTCGCATCATACCCCATCGCTTTAACCGCCATTGAAAAAAGCGATACGGTCACCTGCTCTCCCGTGGCAAGCAATACATCCATCTCTCGCGGATCAGGATCATCACACATACTCCTGGCCATATTTATAAGGCTGTCCGTCTGGCCCGACATGGCCGATAGAACAACGACCATCTTGTTCCCTTGCCCATAATATTCACAGACTCGTTTGGCTACATTTCTTATTTTTTCAATAGATCCGACTGAAGTGCCCCCGTATTTCTGCACAATAAGTGACATTTATACTGCAGTGACCTCCCTTTTAAAATTTTCAACCACCTCGATGGATCGCGGATGAAATCCGGACAGATTTATTTCACGCCGATTTTCATCTATTATTGATATCTCCACCTTTATCCGGTGTTCCGGCAAGATCTCCGGCCAGCGATCCGCCCATTCCATGATGACAACGGCCTCTTCAAAAAGATACTCATAAAGGCCGGACGTCACGACGTCCGTAAGATCACCAAGCCTGTAAAGATCCATATGATAAAAAGTAAATCTGCCTTCATATTCGTTTACCAGCGCAAATGAGGGGCTAGTGACAACTACTCCCGGATCAGAACCCATCCCTGATGCCAGACCCTTGGCAAACCATGTTTTACCGCTACCCAGATCCCCCACAAGCGCCACCATATCCCCCTTAGAAAGAAGGTATCCTAATACTCTCCCCATAGAAAAGGTTTCATCATTGGAACATGTGATACGCTTAAGTGAAATCTCTTTCAAAGACATCCTTTACTGCCGTCATTTTCGTAATTCCGGACGTCATTACCAAGGCTGGTAGAGGTCCAGATAAGACGGCAGGCCATCTAAAGGCCATTCCCCCTTATTGAGAGAAGCTATCAGACCGGGTACGACTTCCGCAATTTCACTTGCCATAAGGCCGGATTCCCCCATTTCCTGTGCCAGCAAGTCCGCAGCAAGCCCATGGAGATAAACCCCCGCAATAGAGGCCTCTAGAAGCGGCAATCCCCTCGCGACAAAACCGGCAATAAGACCTGTCAAAACATCACCCGAACCCCCGCTTGCCAGGGCGGGATTACCCGTGGGATTGATATGAACAATTGCGTCTGGTCCGGTAATAAGACTCCCCGCGCCTTTCAGCACAAGATAACAACGATGATCTTTTACAAATCTGACAGCAGCTCCAACCCGGTCAGCTTGAACATCGGAAGCAGTCAGGCCCGCAAGTCTTCCCATTTCTCCTGGATGTGGCGTCAATATCCTTTTTTCACAATTATATGAGAGAACACCAAGATCTTCCGATATACAATTGAGACCGTCAGCGTCAATAATGACGGGAATCTCACACCGGGCGACAATTCTCCGTACAAGCGAGGATGTTTCCTTGTTTGTCGACAGGCCGGGCCCTATGGCAAGCGCCGATTTTCCATCCAGAAGCCTTTCGATATCCTCCTCCGCTCCCATAGATAAGCTTCCGTCATCAGTCTCAGGCAGGGGGGCTGTCATGGCCTCTGTAAGTTTGACTTCAAGGATTTCATTCAGGCTCTTTGGAATTCCAACCGTGACAAGGCCTGCCCCCGCCCTGAGGGCTCCCAGTGCAGTAAGAGATGCGGCCCCTGTCTTCCCCACGGACCCTGCAAGTATCAGGAGGTGCCCCCTGTTTCCCTTGTGAATATTCTTCCCTCCGGACTTAAACAGGGGCATAAAATCACCCGGTTCAATGATACTGAAACGAGCGGGCATCCTTTCCGAAACAATACGGGGTATGCATATATCAATCCGAGCCAGCCGTCCAACATGCTCGACTCCAGGATAAAGAAACTGTCCGAGCTTGGGGAACCCGAACGTCACGGTTAAATCGGCCTTAACGGCTATGCCCATTACCTCTCCAGTATCTGCATTGAGGCCGGAAGGGATATCTATAGACATTATAGGCCTTTCGGATAAGTTAATATCATCGATCACGCTATAATAAAGAGATCTGACAGATGAATTTAGTCCGGTGCCGAATATGCCGTCTATGACAAAATCGTATTGTTCAAAATTCCCTCTGAATCTTTCCCATTGTTCAGGGGTGGTTGTCTCCCGTATGTCCAGCTCCATCCGCCTGATAATCTCGAGGTTCGTCAACGCGTCACCGGTTATCCTTTCAAGCTGTGAAAGAACAATAACCGTAACCCTGAATCCCGCCAAGTGAAGATACCTCGCCATGACATACCCGTCACCGCCATTATTACCGCTTCCGCAAAGAATAAGTATTCGAGAACCTTCCGAAGGATTGAAATGCTCGATGAACAATCTTCCGGCTCCACGGGCGGCATTCTCCATAAGTACCACACCCGGAATACCAATCTCCTGGATCGTCAGACGATCCATTTCCTGAATTTCAGATGCCTTCACCAGTCTCATTTTTCATCTCCAGAACTACCATGGCGATCCCGTATTCCTTCTCATCGGAAAGACTCAAATGAAATCCGTTAATACCTTTATCCTTACAAACCTCAAGAGATTTCCCTTCCAGTTTTAATCCCGGCCTGCCTCCGGGAACACTGAATATTTCAATATCCTGCCACGTCACTCCTTTTTCAATTCCCAGTCCAAGGGCCTTCACAAAGGCTTCCTTGGCCGCAAATCGAAGAGAAAAGGCCGATGGAGGATGGGCCCGGGCAGAACATGCTTCCCTTTCCAGGGGGGTGAAAACACGCTTCACAAACCTGTCTCCCCACTTGGATATTATCTCCTCCATTCTCTCTGTTTTTACCAGGTCAACGCCGATTCCATAAATCATATTTTAAAAAGCCTTAACTAGGTCAATCATATCCTTAACCGCTTTTTCGATCCCGACGAAAACAGATCTCGCTATAATACTGTGCCCTATGCTATACTCCTCTATATCCGGCAGGAACGAGAACCTTTTAATGTTCGAATAATCCAGGCCATGTCCCGCGCTTATCTTTAACTTCAATTCCTTTGCCGTTTCAACCGCCCTCACAATCCTTTTGAAGCGTTCATCCGCCTCATATTCCGTTTTCGCCTCGGAATAATTTCCGGTATGGATCTCTACTATTTCCGCTCCAGCGCCTTTGGCAATCTCTATCTGCTCTGGATCAGGATCCATGAAAAAACTGACTGCTATTCCCTTTTCTCGCAGATTATCAACCACCTTCCTGTATCTATCGGTATCTGAACTCACATCAAGCCCACCTTCGGTTGTAAGTTCTTTTCTTTTTTCCGGTACCAGTGTAACCAGATCAGGGACAACATCACGGGCTATTTTCACCATTTCAGAAACCGCGGCCATCTCAAGGTTAAGTCTGCCTTTCACAGTCTGCCTCAATAATCTGAGATCACGGTCATTAATGTGACGTCTATCCTCCCTGAGATGGCATATAATGCCATCAGCTCCGGCAAGCTCGGCAAGCGCCGCGGCTATTACAGGGTCAGGTTCATCGGTCCCTCTCGCCTGTCGGACGGTGGCCACATGATCAACATTCACCGCTAACCGTGCCATCTTTCTTATTCCTCCATAATCAAGTTGAGAAGCCTTTTCTCCTCTGTTTGCATTATTTTTTCATCTTCCAACGATCTTTCATGATCATAGCCGTGAAGATGGAGGATTCCATGAACCAGCAGGCGAAAAACGGTCATCTCAAGAGATTCATTCGCTTCTTCTGATTCTCGTCTTGCCGTATCCACGGATATCACGACATCTCCCAGCATCACTGATTCGATATCCATCTGTGAGTCTCCTGTTATGGGAAAGGCCAGCACGTTGGTCGGCCCATCCCGCCCAAGGTAACTCCTGTTCAGTTCCGCTATCTGCTCATCCCCGGTAAAAAAAATGCTCAACTCCTTTTCATCAGAGCCCAAGTCTTTTAAGACCATTGACAGTCTCTTTTTTATCTTCCTGCTTTTTACCCCCGGGATCTTCAGACGGTGACTGATCTGTATTTCCATTTCCTGCCTTTTTTACAAGCTTCGAGTCTTTCTCAGGGTATTCAATTCGATGGTGGAAAATACCGCTTAATGTCTTATTAAAACTCTTTGCTATCTCATGCAGATCTTTTAACGTGAGTTCACATTCATCCAGCTGCCCATCCGAAAAAACTTTGTTTATTATTTTTTGTACAACTCCCTGAATACGGGATGGAGTGGAGTCAACGAGAGATCTGGAAGCAGCTTCAACCATATCCGCGAGCATGACAAGTCCGGCCTCCTTGGTCTGCGGCTTTGGGCCAGGATATCTGAAGTCATCCTCTTTGATACAGTATGATTTAATACCCTTGTTTTCCGCCTGTTCTTTTGCCTTCTGATAGAAAAACGTGATCAGGCTTTTTCCATGGTGCTGCTGAATGATATCAATTATTTCCTTTCCAAGTTTATACTTCTTGGCCAGTTCGACACCATCCTTAACATGTGATATAAGAACAAGGCTGCTCATGGAAGGGGCCAGTTTCTCATGGCGGTTATCTCGGCCCATCTGGTTTTCAATAAAATAAAGCGGCTTTTTCATCTTTCCTATATCATGATAATAAGCGCTTACTTTGGCAATTAATGGATTGGCCTGGATCGCTTCGGCAGTTGCCTCAACCATATTGCTCACAATAACGCTATGGTGATATGTTCCGGGTGCCTGAACCATCAACTGTTTTAACAGGGGCTGTTCCAGATTGGCCAGCTCCAGAAGTTTCATGTCGGTCGTAAAACCAAAGGACATCTCCACAAGCGGGATTATGCCCGTTCCTATCACCCCGGTAAGAACCCCTCCGATAAAGCTCGATGTTAACGTTACAAGTGCTTCCGCGCTGTATAGAGACCCGTAATACATCTCTATTGAAAGACCCAGGATTATATTGACAAGAGCGACCTTTAATCCGGTCTTTATCAGCATCCCCCTTTCACGATATACCCTAACTCCATGGGCCGCCACCAGGCTGCTTATAAAAAAATACATAAAGAATTCGGTCTTGCCTTCCATGATAAGCGAAGCAAGGACGGAGATTATCAGGGAGAATGTCGCCGCCATTCCGATTCCCTGAAACACGGTTATAATCATTGCCCCGCAGGCCACGGGCATGGCGAATATCAGAGCTTTTGCGGTGAAGAAATAAAAACCTCTGGCAATCTCCTCGGCAATGTAGCTATAGGCCCAAATGAATAGAAAAAGAACCAGCAGGGTTGAAACGTTAAACAGCAATTCCCTGCTGTGGTCATGATATCTGAATTTAATTGATCCTGTTAAGAAAAGAAAAGCAAAAAGAAACCCGATAAGAATGGCGATGCCCGGCATTCGTCCCAAAATATTGGATTGCCCCATATACCTGGCTTCCGCCGTGAGTTTCGGTAAATGTTCAGGTTCTATCCTTTCGCCCTCCCTGACAAGCATCTCACCTTTTTTTATCTTGTAATAAAATGGTTTTACAGCTTCGACAGCGAGTTCTTTTCTGTATTCCGTTTCTCTTTTATTGAATGTAATATTGGGTTTTATCATGCGTGAGGCCATATTGACTGCAAGATTTGCGAGCTCCGGGGAATTGAGTTCCTTTCTCAAAGTTCCTGCCTGTCTTTTAATGAATTCCTTGGCATCTTCAACATCATAAAAACGTTTTATATCCGTTACCAGCTCCTCTTCCTGAGTGTATATACTCTGTAAAACTATACCCTTCTGCGATTGTCCTGCCAGAAGGGATGTGCTTCCAACGACCCCTTTTTCAAAAACCCTTGATAAAACGGATCCAATCTGCTGTTCCAGTTCCTCGGAGAAGCCTGTTTTTTCAATATCTGAAAAGAGCTTTTCATCAACTGCTATATCCAGAATCTCAAAAAATCTTTTCCGCAATAGTTCACTTTCTCCCTGCGACTCCATGTTACTTGCAGACTCTGGAGCCGTCGCCTTCATGTCCTCTTTAAGTTGTGTCGTTTGCCCCCTTGCTTCTGAAAAGGCATCTTTAAGTCTGAGAGCTAAATTCGAGGCCGTGGAATCAAAATCATAGACTTGCGGGACCTCCCCGGCGGCTTTCTGACGGTCTTTCTCAGTCAGTTCCTTGTTCTCAATGAGGATATCATGCGACGCCTTAATATCTTTTTCAGCAATATCGCCAATTCGGTATTCTTTTGGCCTGTTTAATGCGTTGGGGAAAATGAGTAGGCTGGTAAAAAGGCTGAGGGCTATAAGTGCCAACCAAAGCTGTATCTGATAAGGGAAAAAACGCTTCCATGGGATTCGAATTTTCCCGGCAGAGTTGGATTCTCGCTCTTGCTTCCTGGATAACCGTATCCCTTTGCCTGCTATTGTTTTCGATTTCTTTGCCATATAGATAATTCTTTTTTTATGAACCTTTTGATATATCAATCGGGAAAAGCTTACCTCAGAATTCTCTGCAATTACTTATTATTCCTCCCCGCTTTCCCCATCTCGTGTCTTTCATAGGCATCGATTATCTCTTGGACAAGGGGATGCCTTATTACATCATCTCTGGTAAAATTCACGAACTTAATTCCGTTAATACCTTGTAGAAGTCCCCTCGCCTCGATCAAACCGGATGTCTTTCCCTCCGGTAAATCCGTCTGTGTTATATCACCTGTAATGACCGCCTTAGAGCTGAAGCCAAGCCTTGTCAGAAACATCTTCATCTGTTCGGTAGTGGCATTTTGCGCTTCATCAAGTATTACAAATGAATCATTCAGTGTTCTCCCTCTCATGAACGCCAACGGGGCCACTTCGATTATTCCCTTGTGCATAAGGCGTGATGCGTTCTCAAAATCCATCATGTCATGAAGCGCGTCATATAGCGGCCTGAGATAAGGGTCAACTTTCTCGGCAAGATCTCCGGGCAAAAAGCCCAGATGCTCTCCTGCCTCAACCGCGGGCCTTGCGAGGACGACTCTGTTAATTTCCTTTTTTACAAGACATGCAATAGCCATAGCCATAGCGAGGTAAGTTTTCCCCGTTCCGGCCGGGCCGATTGCAAAAACTATGTCGAATCGTCTTATTCCGTCGAGATACTCTTTTTGGTTTATCGTTTTCGGGGTTATAATTTTTTTACTTGAGGAAATATAAACCTTATCCAGAAATATTTTTCTTAAATCGGCCGAAGAATCACGGCTTAATATCCTGACCGCATATTCCACATCATTTGCGAATATTGGAAAATCTTCAATAATCAGGCCATACAACTGTCTAAGGACCTTTTCGCCGAGTTCAACCTCTGGATCACCGCCGTTAAGTATTATGTAATCACCCCTTGTCTGGATGCCGACTCCGAGCCTTTTCTCCAGGAGTTTTAAATGAGAATTCTGTTCACCGCATAATAACGCGAACGCATCATTCTCCTGAAAAAATATCTTTTTATTGGTCAGCGCCTCATTGCTGACCGATCCTTTGCCCAATATCTATTCTCCTACGACCTGTATTATGATCTTACGTTCCCTGGGTCTATTATCAAAATCAAGCAAAACAACCTGCTGCCATGTTCCGAGCGTCAGTTTACCACCTATCAGGGGTATATGCAATGATGGTCCAACTAGGGCGGCTCGAACGTGTGAATACCCGTTTCCGTCTCCCCATCTTTCATTGTGTTCGTAGTAAATATCTCTCGGCGCTAACCGTTCTATGGCATTTATCATATCCCTGATAACGCCCGACTCATATTCTATTGTGGTTAGGGCAGCGGTTGACCCGGGGATAAATAAAGTCGCGAATCCATCTCTGATGGATAAATTATTCACAAATTTCATCAATTCCGGAGTGATATCAATAATATCCGTATTCGCAGAAGTCTTTACCGATATTTCTTGTGATTCGACATCCATATATAATAATCCGCTAATGAAAAATAATAAATATGCAATCTTGACCAAAATCCACCATCAAATCAAAGACAATATGGTACTGGTGCTGGATTTTGGCGTAACCCTGGCCACCAGCGAGGTGCCGGATGCAA
>JAFGDF010000208.1 GCA_016932235.1 Deltaproteobacteria bacterium
CATCAAAGTCAGGCAAGACAATTATAGTGGCTTCCACGGAGGGTAATGTGGCAATCCCCGATAGGAATGAGAAAATTGGGCTGAATATTTATCGATATCCTGATTAAGGTTTTTTAGCAGGATAGGGTAGCTGGGAAAAATCGTAAAAAATAATTTTGGAAAAGTCTGTATGCGAGGTACTGTAACGACTGTGTGTGAGATCGAGAGAGACCCCCCTACCTTCGATTTTTTTAACCCCCCCCTGGTCAAGTTTTTGCTTGATAATTTGGGCTGTTTGAGGTACAAAAATCTTACACAATGTCGAAGTGAATCGAACTGGAGTCGAATCGAATCACCCAATAATTTCAGCGAGTTATCTTTTAATTAGGTCTTTAGGCAACGACTCTCCCCGCCTCCACCATTTATTATAATAATATCAAATAATGAAGGCTATTAGCAGGCATATTGCTAATAGCTTTTATTTTCAATGCTTTCCTCTCTTTATTCTTTCAAATATTTTGCTATTATTATTGAAGCTTGCATTATGTTGTAAATTATTATTTTCACCTTATTTACCGCAGGCTATTAAGTTTAGAAATCGAACAGGGAAAGCAAGGATTTTTCATGGGTGATAGGGATAAATAATGGATTTATACTCATGAATAAAAACCTGAAAGAAGTGATCGAAATGATCCTGGAAGATGGCCAGCTAAAAATGGAAAGTGAATTAATTGGGAATCAAAATGTCATGATTGCTTAAACATGGGAACAGTTCCTGTACTGAAAGTGGCTTATAACTGCAACGATTTCTCTTTTATGATAAACGCGATGATAGAACCCAGGGCGTTTAATAACTCAAGATCTTCACTCCTAAATCCATGTGTTTTTCCAATAGTGTCAAGATATATTACCCCATGAATTTTTGAACTGCTTATCAAGGGCACACAGATTACCGATCCTGTTCTTATTAATTCCAGGCTGTCTAAATATTCTATGTCCTCTTTAGAATAGGTGTCAGACATCATTACAGCTTTTTTATCTTCGATTACTTTATCGACTATATCCTGATTATATTCCATTTCCTTATCAAAATGATCAGCCCTTGATTTGGATATTATTTCAGAAATACCCATTGTTTTGTTGTCAATGATAATGATAAATATCCTGTCAATTCTTATCAGAAGATCGAAGATATAATTCATGATCTTGTCCAGTATCTCATTTAGCTTTAATGATTCTTTTAATAGAGAGGATACGCTGTAAATCAGATTCAGATTCTTCTCAATTTCCCTATCCTTCCAGCATACGATTACAAATTTTTTACCTAACGAAAAAACACTTGTCCCAATGCTGATTGGAATGCCTTCTTCAACATCGACTTCAATATTTGGCTCTAGTTTGCAATCACCAACAATAGTGCCGTTAGCACTGTGCATATCCATAATTTTATATTTCTGATCTTTCTGCGATACTTTTAAATGTCTACGAGAAATTAAAGGGTCTTTGATTTGCAGGTCATTTTTCGGTGAGCGTCCTATATATATGGTATCACTTTTAAACTCAAAACTCCTTCCCATATTCGGACCTTTATAAACGTACAGATTTATCATGCCAATCCTCCTGATAAAATATGGATTGATAAATATTCTGATGAGACCAATTAACTTTAAAATAGATTTTTCTGATTGATATGAAGCAAAAATCATTCCAAAAATACTTATTCATAAATATTAAATAGTTATGATGTTTATACGAAAAAGAGACTTTCTAAAATCATGAAAACGGTATTATTTATTATACTAAAACTAAACATATTGTGATTTAGTATACGTGAAATGATTCGCTGATCCTATAGAGGGAAAAATCTGGGTGATCAATATCAAGATTCAATACCCATTGACACTGACGTTGATAAATGTTTTTCCCCATGCATTGAATGCCAACCCCCTCAAATACATTAATTATTGACAGATCCGGTATATTGTTAATAGACTTACATGGTTTCGAACAGTATTTGACATGCTATGCCGGTAATTTTGCGAAATGGAGAATTCTTGAACATAATTATAAAAAAATGAGGCTTGATAGGAGAATTATCCCATGTCAATGAAATGTGAACCGCATCATAAAGATGGCGGAACTTTTTATACGGCCTGCAGGTGTAACTGCGGGGGGAACTTCCAGTGCATTGTTAAGGCCCATGTACGCGACGGCCGGGTTGTGGCTGTCGAGCCGGATGATCGTTACAACAGAAATATCGGCAGGGAAGATGCTATTATTTCCAGTGAAGACCTTTATAAGGTCAGACTTCAAAGAAGACCATGTGTGATGGGCCTTACTTTTCATCAATACAACCAGCATCCTGACCGTGTTTTGTATCCTTTAAAAAGGGCGCCGGGAAGCAGCAGGGGCGAAGGGAAATATGTCAGGATAACCTGGGATGAAGCATTGGATACGATAGCGGCGAAGATGATTGAAACCAGGGAAAAATACGGTCCTCTTTCCGTAATATCACCCTATATGCCGAATGAGACCATGGAAAGGCTTTTCTCTTTCTGGGGCGCGGGTGCTGAAGGGTGGGGATGGTGTTCTTACGACGCGGCACGACTGATGGCCCATATGATAACGGGTGAACAGGGGTGGGCGCTTGATAAATGGTCATCGGGGTCCGCTCCTGATATGCTCGCGCATACAAATGCCATAATCCTGTGGGGATGTGATCCAACGGTCGGTCATCAGGGTCCGGCGCATATGTTTGCCTGGTACATCAAGCTCGCAAGAGAGAAGGGGATTCCCGTTGTAATCATCGACCCGCGATACAGCACTGCCGTAAGGACGCTTGCCGATCAGTGGATTCCCATTAAACCCGGAACCGATGTCGCCATGTTTATGGGCATGGCGAATGTACTTTTTAAGGACGATACATGGGACCGGGGATTTGTAGAGAAATACGTGGAGCCATTGGGGTTTGAAAAATGGAGGGACTATGTACTTGGCAAAGAGGACGGCATTGACCGAACTCCGGAATGGGCTGAGAAACAGTGCGCCGTGCCCGCCGAGACTATCCGCGCGCTGGCCCGGTTGGTGTGGGATAGACGGCCATGCTGGACATATTCACACTGGAGCCTTTCCCGCAAGAGCCATGGTGAACAGGTAATCAGTTCATTCGCGGCACTTCAATCCATGCTCGGAAACTGGGGCAATCCCGGAGGAGGGCCTTCCCTGCATCCCGGGCCGCACCGTGAAATTCCAATCGGCTCATTCAGTACATTCTGGGGTGAGAATGGTCAGTACAAAGTGCCTAAGCTTTTCCGGAGCCATTTTTGGGCACAGGCGGTGCTTTTGCTGGATGAAGTGCGGAACGGGGATATGAGCGAGGCCGAATACCGGAAAAAAGTGGGATGGCGAGCTAAACCAGAATACCTGAAAGACTTCAATCCTAAATTCCTTTTCTGGGGAGGAGGCACGAAACCGCATGCCTCAAACCATCTTGTGACCGCGTGTGATTCCCCCAATGACCAGGTGAGGGCACTCGAAAGAATGGATTTCATTATCACAACACATTCCCAGATGAACCCTACTGTCTGTTATGCGGATATCATCCTGCCGGCGCAGAGCTTGATGTGGGAAGAAAGGGATATCTGCCGCAGCGCCCCATACGGCACTTTTGAGTGCGTGAGCGGCAATCCGGGAGTGGTGGAGCCTCCTGGCGAGGTAAAGCACTGGGTCCTGATTTATATAAAGATTGCTGAAAGGCTCGGGATAGATCCCAGGAATTTTTTCAAGTATTACACCTCCGAAAAAAATTGGAAAAATGACTGGGAAAGATACCTGAAGGATGTGTACACTGGTCTAGAAGGGTATTACAGTGAAAAAGAGATCCCATCCTTTGATGAATTTTACGAGGGTAAATTTATCAACTGCGATGAGCTTGATGATGAGCCGTGGACAGGCTGGGATAAACAGATCAAAGAAGGAAAATCTTTTCATACAAAATCGGGAAAAATTGAATTGTTTTCGGAGCTGGTCGCGGACGAGTCAAGGCGCGGTAAAAGCGAACATTATGATTCATTCGGGACGCTCATAGAAAATCTTCCTGCCGATTGGGGGACCATGACTCCTTCACCCACTTACATGAAGACGATCAGGGGGATGGACGATCCCATGGTAAAAGAATATCCCATCATGCTCCTGACATCTCACAGCCGGTACAGGGTCCATTATGTGTTCTGGGATCATCCCATGCTCAGGGATCATGTTTACCGTCACAGGGTGTGGATTAATGTTTACGATGCGAGGAAGCGCGGTATCAGGGATAATGATTTGATTGTTGTCTTTAATGACAGGGGAAAGGTTGTAATGCCAGCTTATGTCACTCAAAGAATCATGCCGGGCGTAGCGCTGCTTCATCACGGCGGAAACTATCAGCCGGATAAGAACGGGATAGATTTCGGAGCAGCGGCATCAACCTTGATGGGCGGAGACTCGGACAGCTGCTTTGCTCCGGCAAGGGCCACCAATCTAGTTCAGATTGAAAAATATCGGGAGTAGAAGGAATGACACAGTACGGATTTTTCATAGATCTAAGCCGTTGTACAGGCTGTAATGCCTGCGTGATAGCCTGCAAGCAGTGGCATGGCATAGAGCCGGGCCCTATGAAATGGATACGGGTTCATCAGTGGGAGAAGGGATCTTTCCCTGATATAGACCTGCGCATATTACCCATAATGTGTTTTCATTGCGAGCAACCTTTATGCGCAGAGGCCTGCCCGAACAAGGCAATAACCAAGGATGAACAATTCGGGGCGGTACTGGTTGATCCTTCAAAATGCAAGGGCGAGAGAAAATGCTGGGAGGCATGCCCCTACGGCACCCCCCAATTTAAAAGTGATGACCCTGGGGAAAAGATGGCGAAATGCAATATGTGCGTAGATCGCCTCAAGGAAGGGCTGACTCCTATATGTGTTTTGAGCTGCTCCCTGAGGGCGCTTGAATTCGGTCCCATTGATGAATTGAGGGAAAAGTACGGGGATAACGCGGAAAGGCAGCAGACAAAAGGATCTCCTCTCTGCAGCATAGGCTGTCCCGCCAAGATAAACCCTGAGGAATATATAAGAAAAATGTCGGAAGGCAAATGGAAGGAAGCTCTTGACATATTCAGAAAGGCTACGCCATTTGCTGGTATCCTTGGCCGCGTATGCTCTCACTTATGCGAGCTGGATTGTCTGCGGGGACGATTTGATGACGCTGTCTCCATCCGCTCCTTAAAACGCTACATGGGAGACAGGGAACTGGAATATGGACGGGAGAGGAATAGACCTATCCCGTTCAGTAAAAAAGAGAAGGTGGCAATCGTGGGTTCCGGTCCGGCAGGCCTTTCCTGCGCGTATGATCTGGCGAGGCAGGGATATCCCGTCACTATTTTTGAGGCTGCCGATGAACCGGGTGGATTGATGCGTTACGGTATCCCGGAATACAGACTCCCGGTTAGAGTGCTGGAAAACGAGATATCTTATATCGAGGAGCTGGGAGTTGAAATAATGACCCGTACTCCGGTAGAGAATATTGAAGGACTTTTTTCCAGGGGGTTCGGAGCTGTCTTTGTGGCAACCGGGGCATGGAAGAGCATGAAACTTGGCGTTTCGGGCGAGGATGAGGACAATGTTCTTTACGCTCTTGATTTTCTGAAGAAGGCAAAGGTCGATGGAAAAATAGAGACGGGCAAGAGGACAGTCGTGGTGGGCGGAGGAAGTGTCGCAATGGATACCGCCCGCACGGCCTTGAGAATGGGAGCGGCAGAAGTTCATGTGGTATGCCTGGAGAGCATGGATCTTGCGTCCAAGGACAGAATGCCGGCACGTGATGACGAGATAGAAGACGCGAGGCAGGAGG
Source organism: Deltaproteobacteria bacterium (assembly GCA_016932235.1). The sequence goes on from JAFGDF010000208.1 coordinate 5,872, forward strand.
GTGTTTTAATGCATCCCTGTTTGGGCATAAGCAGAATAATTACGGAAGGCGGCAGGGTCAGGGGTGTTGAAGGCATGGAATGCACAAGTGTTATCGATGACAGCGGCAAGTTTAATCCGGAATTCAATGAATGCAATATCCCCGCGATAATCGAGGCTGATCAGGTCATTATCGCCATAGGGCAGGCGGCAGATCTTTCCATGCTTGAAGGCATAAAAACCGAAAATGGGCGCGTCAAAATAAATCCTCTGACACTTCAGACGGAAAACAGCGGGATCTTCGCAGGGGGTGATTTTGTTACCGGGCCTCTGGACGTGATAAGTGCGGTTGCCGCGGGCAAGGAAGCAGCCATCTCCATAGACCGTTACCTGAATGGCAAGGATCTTGAGGATGGGCGCAGGATCCCATCACCCAGCAGCAGAAAAAGACTTGAATTTAAGAGTCTCCGGCAGCCCCTTGTCGATATTACCATGCGCCATGACTTCACCGAAGTGGAGATGGGATATGACGAGCACACCGCCCTCGAACAGGCGGGCCGTTGCCTGAAATGTGGAAATCTCAATCCTTCGGTTGTGATCAGGAGGGTGGACCCAAAGAAAAAGATAGTGCCATGGGACGTTGCAAGGGCACTGGAACTCTGGAAGAAGAGACAGCCGGCAGGTGATGAAATGCTTCCTGATATCTTTGAAGATTACACCGAAGTCACCGATGACCCGGGACCGGAAATGATGGGGCGGAACAGGCTGGTATTAAAACCGGTCAATTCAGAGGAGAAGATGTTTTATACAACGGATGATGAATAGGTTATGAGGTCAGATTTGCTGCTAGATCCTCCAGGCCCAATTCCATCAATTTTTCCCTTGGGGGAAGGCCGGACTCCCTGTCCCAGCCCCTGAGGTCATAATACTCATTCATTATCCCTTCTATGAAATCCCTGGACAAAACCGCTCCTTTTGCCGGACCTTCCGGCAGGGTCTCCGTGAAAAACCTCTCGGGCCAGGTATCATCTTTCCGAGACCTTCCATCCCTTATCGTGTAGGCCTTAAGGACATGAAAAATCCGTTCACCGGACGTCATGATATCTTCGGGTGTCACGTCCCAGCCCGTGCAGGCGGACACCAGCCTTGAGAGATAAACCGGACCCCACGCGACGTACATATTCGACGGGAAGATGCACAGTCCCAGGGCATTTAAAATGGATACAAGGTCTTCATACCACCGGCACAGGAGCGTTTTCCCTTCCCATGTTTCACAGAATTCCTCCACAGGCATGCCATATATCTTTGCTTTAACATCCTCGGGCATGTCAAATTTGTCCAACCACCAGTTAGGGTTGTACATGTCGGCATTGAAATGAGTGTTCTTTATGTTATCCCCGCCCCTGGGATTTGTGATCACCCCTATAACCCATGATTTTTGATATTGAGCGGACCTGGGATCAGGCGTCATGGCTATCTCCATTCCTTTTATGGCCATTACATAGCGGTCCGCTCTCTTGCCGATGATCTCCGCGGCTTTGACGCTGCCCTCAGCCAGCATATCACCAAATCCTTCTCTATAGGCTATCTTTCGCAGGAGTTCAATGATCGCATCCTCATTGCCCCAGGTTAATTCCAGTCCGTCCGTATCCTGTTTTGTTAAAATTCCCCGCTGAAAAAGTTCCAGTGCGAATGCAATGGTCCCGCCTGCCGATTCATAATCCATCCCAAAGCGCTGGCACAATTCCTTGCATTTCCAGATGGCCGGCAGATTATCAATGGCGCATTTTGCTCCATACAGAAATACAACCCCGGGCATGGTGCACCTGTTCGCTTTTGTGCCGGCGTATTTTCCCTCTTTGACCTTCACCAGATTAAAACAGGATATGGGGCAGGCGTGACACGCTCCCTCCTTTTTGGCCTCATAATTTAAGGCCGCTTCGTAACCCCGCGTCTCCAGCCACCCGGGAAGGACGCCTGTCTGAAAATTTTTGGCGGGCAGGCTTCCCTCATTGTAATCTCTCTCCCTCGGCTCCAGGGGAGCCCCGGGCACCCGCTCTTTTCTAAAGGTGTTGCTTGCCCTGTGGGCAGCCATAAGGCGCTTTCCGGCGTCTATCCTCGCTGTCCTGAAGACATCCGGTTCGGCAATTTTTACATCCTGGCTTCCCCGCACCGCGATGGCCTTTAGCTTTTTCGCGCCCATGACGGCCCCCGCTCCGGTCCTGGCGGCAACGTGGTAATAGTCATTTAGCGTGCATGCGTATCTGACCCTGTTTTCACCTGCAGGCCCGATTGCCAATACCGATATCGGCGCCTCCCGGGATGAACCGAGTTCGCCCGTGAGAATATCGGATGTTTGCCGGGTATCTTTTCCCCAGAGATGGCTTGCATCCCGTATCTCGACAATACCTTCATCGATCCAGATGTATACCGGACGGTCAGACACATTCCTGACAATAATAAGGTCAAAACCCGCGCGTTTAAGCCTTGCTCCCCATAAGCCCCCGGTGTTTCCGGTGCCGACGGTCCCCGTCAGAGGGGATTTTGTCGTTATCTCCGTCCTGCCTGAACATGGGGTCTGTGTCCCGGTCAACAGACCGTTTGCAAAAATAACGATGTTTTCAGGGCTGAAGGGATCAACGGAGGGCCCCACTTCATCATAAAGTATCTTCAGGCTGAAGCCCATTCCTCCGATATATTTCCGCGCAAAATCAGGGTCGATATCCCTTGCCTTGATTTCTGCATTCGATAAATCAATATCCAGGATCTTTCCATATCCGTACAGGGCCATCCGATACCTCCGTTTATAAAATATTCGGCTGAAAAAAATTAGACAATATCACTTACCTCTTCCTCCGGATTGAGCCGCATGTAGTCCACTCTGAAGTTCATGGGAATCTCCTCATTCGGAATAGCAGGAGGGATTGTCACAAAATCATTCAAGGTGTGCCATTGAACATCAACCTGATCAAAATAATCCATGTAGACATCCCACCATTCTTGCATCAAACCACTGATATGGGACTGAGCTACCAGAATGACGCGATCAACCTCAAGGCTAAAAAGCAGCTTTCGAAGGCCGTCAGGTTTTTCGCCGCGGGCTTTCAGAGATTCGTCACAAAGAGATCCTGTGCCAAGTTGCTGGGACGGCACATTACTCACGGAGATGATGGCGGCTCTATACTCTTCAGGTTTATAGAAGACAGCCCTCGCCCCGGCAGTGCCACGTGCCAAAATGAAAGGGATTTTCAGCAGGTCTGCGATCTCCTGGGTGTTTTGATTGTACGAAAAGTATTTACCGCTGAACGCACGCATTATCCCTCCAATCAGTGGAGTGATTTTTTCGTTGATCTGAGTCATGATCTCATACTGTACCTCATAAGGTTCTTTCAGGTGAGGTTTTTCAATGTGGACCCATTGCGGCAGCCAGGTGATCATGTCTTCATGGATATGCGACCAGAATGGACCGTCGTTATAGATACACCCCACATCAAAATAACGATCGGAAATACTCTTTATCAGGTCCGGGTTTTTATTGACTGTGTGGCCATCAGCCATGATCAAAGCAGGCATCTTTCTATTATATAGTTCTTCCACCCATCGGGACAGACCTTCATCGCTCTTACGGTCTATGAGTAAAAACATCCCTTTAACCGGAGAAGCATGCTCAGGCATAGATATTATTCCCCCTTTTTTCTAATCGAAGCTTTCATATTTATTCAGACTGCCGTGTTCATCCCTATTCCATCAGTCCCGGCAGGAAAAGAGCCACCTGCGGAACGGCTATAAGCAGGGCCACATGGCAGATGTCTGCTATTATAAATGGCACTATTCCTTTAAAGATCGTGGACATTTGAACATCCTGGGCTATTCCCTTGATAATGTACACATTCAAACCCACCGGCGGGGTGATAAGCCCGATTTCCGCAGCCCTGACCACAATGATGCCGAACCATATCGCGTCAAATCCCAGGGAGGTAATGAGGGGATAGAATATCGGGATTGTGAGCAGAATCATGGCCAGGGAGTCCATAACACAGCCCAGCAGAAGATACATGCAAAGAATCAAAATTAGTATGATATATCGATTTACAGGGAGACCCCCTATGGTGCTGGCCAGCTCAAAAGGGAGCCGGGTAACGGCCAGAAAATATCCAAGGATCATGGCTCCGAGGAAGATCACGAAGATCATGGCAGTAGTCTTGATTGACTCAAGTATTGCGGCCTGAAAATTTTTCCATGTAAGCCGTCCTCTCAGCAGGGCGAAGATGCACGCCCCGCATGATCCGATCCCAGCGGCCTCCGTGGGACTGAAGACGCCAAGATAGATTCCGCCGATGACCAGGAGAAAGAGGAGTATCACGCTCCATGTCCCCTTTAAAGATACAATTTTTTCGATGATGGTTGTCCTGGGCCCGTGGGGTCCGATGGACGGTCTTATGAGGCAGAGGATGTAGATGGTTATGATATAGAAAACAGCCTCGAGGATACCGGGAATTATCCCCGCCATAAAGAGCTTGCCTATGGATTGATTGGCAAGGATTCCATAAATGATCAATGGCACACTGGGCGGGATCAGGATACCGATGCTGCCCCCCGCTGCGATGCTGCCCGCCGCGAGCATGGGGTCGTAATTATGCTTCTTCATCTCTGGGAGGGCCACCGTGCCCATGGTGGCGGCAGTCGCCAGGCTGGAGCCGCTGAGCGCGGCGAAACCGGCGCAGGCGGCTACGGTGGCCATGGCAAGCCCGCCGCGCAACTGCCCCAGCCATTTATGGACGCTTTCATACAGGTCTTTGCTGATTCCCGAGTAGAAGCAGAAGGTGCCCATGAGGATAAACAGGGGAACCACACTCATGCTGTAACTGGCAAAGGTGGTGAAAGGCACGGTTTTGAGAATTCCTAACCCTGCGGGCCATCCGCTGATAAAAGAGACTCCCAAGAAACCGATCAGGCCCATAACAACGCCGATATTGATGCCTGAGAAAAGTACTATGACAAGAACTGCTATGCCGATATATCCAATGGTCACTGTCTCCATTATTTGAATGCCTCGAAAAGTGATTGGAAAAAATCCTTGAGCGCCACCAGGCATAGCACGGCGCAACCCAGGGTGACCGCAAGGACAAAGGGGTAAACGAGGAGATCCAGGACCTCGGTGGTTAAACCGGTATGTTTCATCCCAAGGGCCCGAAGGAGGGATTGCCAGCAGATGATCGCATAGAGAGCAGCAAAAGACAGATGGGCGATGCTGTCCATGAATGCCCTTTTACGGGAAGATAAACCGGAGACCACGAGGTCCACGGATACATGTCCCTTTTCCAGGGCGCATTGTGCCAACCCAAAGGCAATGACAACGGTCAGAAAATACTCGGTGATTTCAAACGATCCCGGGATGGGTGAATTTAAGAGATAACGAAACGAGACGTCTATGCCTGTAAGGATCATCAGCAAAAAGAGCACCAGTCCGGCAATATAATTCAGTATTCGCGCAAGAGGACATGACACGTATTGAAAAAAGGCTGCTGCTTTCTGTAACCACATACTTTCCCTCCTGAAGGTACATGGCCGGAAGAACCGAATGGATTATTTTCGATCCTCCGGCCTGTCAGGTGTTTCCATGGAGCCATGAATCAGGACAACGCGGTTGCGCAGCTGCTACTTGGGAAAGGGAAACATCTCCTTCCAGTTATCAATCTTTCCCTGGCTGAGCTTATCGACCACCTTTATGGCCTCCTCCTGGATTGCCCTGGCGTTTTTATATCCCTTGGATTCCATATCTTTGATCCATTTTTCCCATAAAGGCTTGCCCGCCTGCTGAATCCAGCGGTCTTTCTCCTCTTTTGGCGGGGTGTAGGAAATCATGGGCCTGTTGGCTTCTTTGACCCTGTCCGGCAGGAGGGTCCATGCCCTGTCAAAACAACCGCCACCGAAGCGGATAGCGGCATTATCGCCGCCTATACTGTCAATGGCATCCTGGATATCCTTGGATAGCCGGTTCCATGAATTCCAGTTCATTATCAATTCCTGGGTCACGAGAGTGGAAGGCACCATGGTGTAATACTTGACAACCTCATAAAACCTGAATCCCAGGATAGCCTCCGCAGGTGAGGCCATTCCGTCGATTACGCCCTTTTGAAGATTTTCATAGACCTGTGGCATGGGAACGGTCATGGGGACCCCTCCAAGCAGCTTCATCATATCCGTTGCCGAGCCGCCTGTCATGCGCATCTTCATGCCCTTGAAATCCTCAAGGTTCTTGATCTGTTTATCCTTGGTAATAAAGACATAGGGATCCGTGGTCCAGACCGCGAGCAGTTTTACATCCTCCCACTGCTTCTGCATTTCCGGAAATTTCTGGAAGACCTCCCATGTTGCCCTGCTGGCAACCTCGGAATTGGGCGCGATGAACGGCACGCCAAGCACATCCGTCAGGTCGAACTGGGGGGAGAAGGCCCAGGCGAACATGAAGGCGATATCGGCGATCCCGGCCTTAATGCCTTCCACCGCATCGGTTTTTGTCTTAAAAAGTGTGTCCCCTGGGTAAATATCCACCTTGACTTTTCCATTGGTGATCTTTTCCAGATCCCTTGCCCACGGCTCAAAACCGTAGGTCGGAAGCGGCGCTGTTGTCGCCATTTCGTAATGGAGTTTGAGCGTGTACTCAGCCGCAACTCCGGAGCCGGTTGCGCTGAAAATAAGGAAAAGTGCAGAAACAAGAATCAATGAAGCAATATAAGCTTTTTTCATCTTTATCCTCCTTTGCAATATGGGTGTTCAATAATTCAAAAGCGATTCCCCAGGTTATTTGTTATCACTATCACCTCCTTTCGCTGATACATCCATGCCCAAAAGTTTTCCTATTTCCTGGTATTTAGGTCTCATCTCCACTTCCTCCTTAAGGAAGTGTTTCATGGGAATTCCCCACTGGTTCTGCTCCAGCCATGCGATCCCGGCGATAAAATCCGGAAGCATCTCCGGAACCAGTGAAAAGAATATCTCATCATCCTGGGCCATTGCCACCTGCCTGTCACCACGGCAGGGAACGGCGAGGTTGCAATCACGCTTGAGCATCGCGGGTACGATCGCATATACACAGCCCGCATGCCCCGAGATCCGGCACAGGATGTCCTTTCCGTCAATCCAGTTTTTAACCACCATGAGCTGGCTTGCCATCATGCCGTTGACATGCATAACGATCACATCAGGCATGAAGGCGCAGGTATGCACCGGTGCCATCAGTATGCCGGTATATCTGCCTGATTCCAGGTGGGGCATATTGCGGCACCACTCGGCTCCTGCTTGCTGATCACGCACGCTGTCCGGAAAACGGTGATAGCCGGACAGAAATTTCGGTATTCGTTCAGCAATGCCCAGGCCGATTACCGGCTCAAAACACCAGTGATCGGGTTTAAACATGGCGATGCACAGTCCGTTTCTCTGCGCCATGGAAAAGGCCTGGCAAAGGTTTAATCTTTTGCCCATATCTCTGGACGGAATCATGGTCTCGTCGGGAAGATTCTGTCCCTCTTCAAGGAGCTTGACCGCGATAGGGTGAACCCTCATGCGCAACCACTGCTCCACTCTTTGTCCCATTTTATGAAGATTTTCTAGATTCATTGTTTTTTCCCGTAAATCAATTCTTACTTTTTATCGCGTGAAAACAAAAGTCCGTGAATGATCTTGTTGCTTTCTTTCGCATGCTGAATGTGTAGAGCAACGACTCTTTTGAATTCCATAAGGTTTTTCTGCTGGATGGCGATCAGGATATTTCTGTGGTCTTCCCACGAGGCCTTCATCTCCTCATAATTTCTGGCGGTTAGAGCGCGGTACCAGATAAACATGTTGCTGAGCCCGGAGATAACCTGAAAGAAAAGTTCCGAATGCACGGAGCGCCACAGGATCTCATGGAAATCTATATTGAGACGAACAACGTTCCTGTAATCCCTGCTCTCTAGGCATGCCGAGGCATTCTCTATAATCTCTCTTAATGCTTCTATTTCTTCAGGGGTAATTCGGTTGATGATCAATGGGGCGGCGTAAGTCTCGAGTAGTTCTCGGATCTGAAAAAAGTCATCGATCTCCTGGGGTTGCATTCTCCTCACCATAAAGCCAAGCCTATCATCACATTCCACGAGCCTGTCTTTTTCCAGGATCAGCAATGCCTCCCTGACCGGAGTCCTGCTGACTTTAAGGTTTTCCGCCAGGTCTTTTTCAAAGATCTTTTCACCGGGTTTCAGTTCGAACATAAGGATACGATCTTTGATGTCTTTATAGACCTTGAGCCGCAGATTATCCTTTTCGTGAGGTTTCATTTGAATACACTTAAATATACTGATGAATATTCGCTAATGTATACAATGATAGATTTATTATGACTTCCTGTCAATCGTTTTTGACCATGGCAGGGGATTGCCGGATTTTATCCGGGTGAAAAAACTCTGAAAGGCTACTAAAAGGACCAGTTCTGTTTTCCGGGTAGCATATATGGCATGAGAATGTTATCAAACAGCATAAAAAAGAATAACTGTAACACCTCTGGATCTCCCGCTCTTTTTAGCGGGAGATGTTGAATTAAAACTATGCTTCTTTACAGACGGCCGACGATTCAGCCGATATTAGTGCCGATGTTGAAGGCATACTGCAATATAAGATATATCAGATATATCCCAAGCAACCAGGCGCCCTGCCACCTTTTGAAGTAACCATCCCGGTTCATGAAGATAAAAAACCGGAAAGGATAAAGGATGAGGATCATGGCCGGAAAATGAAAGGTAAAAAAGTTAGGGGGAATCGAAAGAGGACTTGCAGTAGCCGCCGCCCCGATGACAAATAGACAGTTCAAAACATCCGCCCCCACAACATTGCCCACCATGATTTCAGGATGCTTCTTACGGACCGCGGTAATGGCGGTCATCAATTCCGGCAGAGAAGTTCCCAGCGCAACCATGGTTGCGGCAATAACATCATCAGGTACGCCCAGTCTTGTGGCAATTTCAGCGGCAGCCGGTACGAGAATCCGGGCACCCACGACAACACAGAAAAGGCCGCCGATGAGCATAATCAGGCATTTCGAAAGGCATAATACTTCAGAAAGATCAGTCTCTTCACCGCCAAGGGCTTCGCTGGCGCCCTGTTTGGCCCAGAGATAGGTGATATACATATAGCAAAAAAGCAGAAAAAGAAAAAATAAACCAACCCACCGTTTCAGAACAGGTCCATGGGGGTTTGAAATAAGAGCGCCCAGCGCGATCAGGACCAGGAGTGTTGCCGCACCCACCTGTACCCATCCTGTCCGGTTGAGAATGAAACGGTTTACGGGGACACGAGTTAAGACACAGGTCAACCCAAAAATCAAGCCGGTATCCGCAATGATGGACCCAACACCATTTCCCAGCGCCAGACCCGCATTACCCATCCAGGCAGCCATGACAGAAACCACAGCTTCAGGTGTAGTCGTTCCAAGTGACACAATAGTCGCCCCGATTACTATCCTGGGCAATCCTGTTCGGCGCGCCAGATGGACAACCCCGTCTATCATCCAATCAGCTCCCTTTGATAAGACGAGGATGCAGAAAGCGATTATTAGCAGCAGGATCAATGAAGGAACCGCATGCATTAAATTCACCAGGATGGTTTCGTCCCAGATCCAACGAGTTATCTCAATTAACATAAATGGTTTCCTTTTATAAAAAAGAGTAATATTGTTTCAGCGGGTTGTCAGACTTTGTGAGGCAGCCCGCTGAAAAAAATTCAATCAGCCAAAAAAAATGACGCATTATAAACAGGAAAGAAGTGGAATACAAGCAATAATATTTATCCCGATCCATCATCAGGCGTCGTCTTGATAATACAGATTGGTTGAGGATGAAAGATTCCCGGCTACCGGAGCTGTTATATATAGAATAAATACAGGTACGAATTATGGGCATCTCTAAATATCTGGTCTTTTCTGTTGTATCCACGATGATGCTGCTGGTGTCCATAAACGGTACGGCAGTTGCGGTGGCCTTTCCCGTCCTTACCGATTCTTTCGGCGCATCGCTTATCCTTGCCGGCTGGGTCTTAAGCATCTACCAGTTAATGGGGATCATATCCATGCCCCTGGCAGGGAAGGCCAGTGACATAGTTGGAAAGAGGTTCGCCTTCATAATTTCGGTCTTTTCCTTTACTTTGGGATGCCTTCTATGCGCCCTGTCTCCAAACATTCAGACCCTGATCTTTTCCAGACTTGTCCAGGGTGTCGGATATGGCGCTACCCTTCCCATAGGGACCGGGATAGTAGCCGAGGCCTATCCCGAATCCAGGCAGAAACTGATCGGTCTTCTCAGCAGTATTTTTCCCATTGGTCAGATAATCGGCCCGACTATCGGAGGATGGATGGTAACCGCTTATGGATGGAGGTCTATATTCTGGCTGAACGTTCCCCTGGGAATTATTCTGATGATCGCCACGGTCCTGCTGATAAGACCGGGTAAACCGGGAAGGGGGTTCATGGACCTCAAAGGCGCGGCCTATATGACAGGTGCCCTTTTAGGCATTATGCTGGGGATGAGTTTCATGGGTAGCAAGGCCGGCGCCATTCTTCTGGCCGCAGCCATCGTTTTTATGTTCTTTTTCCTGAGGCACATAAATAGAACGGAAAACCCTATTGTTGACAGGGAAATATTCCGAGGCAGGCCCTTTATGGCCGCAAATTTGTTTAATTTTGTTTACGGCGCGGCAATCTTCGGAGTGACATCTTTTATTCCCCTTTATGTAGTATCCGTATATGATATGAGCACACTGGCGAGTGGTCTCGTCTTGACCCCGAGATCGATATGTGTCACTCTGTCCGGCGTTATTACCAGTCTCTCCCTCTTACGCTGGGGATACCGCAGGCCCATGTTAGTGGGAACAATGATCATAGCCTTCACCCTGGTATTGCTTGGGATTGAGCTTCATGGATTCATCTTTCTGGGTATTCCAGTGACCAGCATGACGATAATGGTAGTGATAATGATATTCTCAGGCCTGGGGATGGGGATAGTGGCGCCGGCTTCGAATAACGCGTGTATTGATTTGATGCCTGAGAGGGTCGCAGCCATAACAGGCGTGCGAGGCATGTTTCGCACTGTTGGCGGCGCCTTCAGCATCGTGGTTATCACGCTCCTGCTGGAAAATGTCGGAGATGTGGCCCTGGGTTTCATGATATGTTTTTTTGGCATGGCTTTTCTGGAAATTGCTGTATTACCACTTATTTTCGCTATGCCCAGAGGTCCGATTGTAGCCGATCAGGATGAAAATATGTTTTAAATTTTAAAATAGGTGTTGTAATTTTGAGAAGTTCTGTTATAAAATATATCTAAACATGAAGACAAAAAAATTATTCTTCTCATATGGTTATAATCTGCAGACTATCCTTGAATGAACGTTTAATGTAACAGTATTCCATCTTCCATTTAATACGGCTTTATCACATTCCAGAAATATATTACCGCGCTTAAAGAACTTAGTATCGTATTTCCAAAATCAATCAACGTAACCTTTAACAAATCAAGGAGGGAAAGACGATGATTATACAAGAGAGTAAAAAGTTATTAGTCATTAGTGCGGCTTTCATGATTGTTCTATTAACCATTATCTTGAATTTCACGGCTTTAAAAGTATTGGCAGCGGAACCTATTGTCCTGTCCATGGCGCCCTCAAGCGCCTTCCCGCCCCCGGCAGCGGGCCAGACAACGGTCTTTGCGAATCAGATGAAGCTGCTGGAGGAAAGAACAAACGGCAGGCTTAAGGTAGAGATCTACTGGGGACAGTCTCTGGCCAAGGGAAGGGACCTGGTCACGGCTGTCCAGACCGGCATCGCGGATATCGCCAAAATTAACCCGCATTATGAACCTGGGAAACTTCCATTGTCCAACATTGCTCATATGCCAGGTATCGGCACTCATATGTGGCCGCGTTCCAGGGCAGTCTGGGATCTTTATCAGGAAGAGCCTCTGAAATCCGAATATGACCAGTTCAATCTGCACCCCATAGGCCTGGCGGTGATCACGGATCAGGGCTTGATGTGCAATGAGCCTGTCAAAATGGTCGAAGATATTAAGGGCAACAAGTTTGCCGGCGCCGGCATAGTGGGAGAAACCATAAAGCTCCTGGGAGGCGTGCCCATACACCTGACACCGGGTGAAGAATACGATCTTTTGAAAAAGGGCATGATTAAAGGCATCTGCGCCCCCCTTGGGGCTGTATATGATTTCAAATTCTATGAAGGGGGGAAATATTTCACCAGGTTCCAGCTGGGTCACCGCACGGGCGCCGTTGTTATGAACGGGGATGTTTACAGGAAACTGCCGGACGACATCAGGAAGGTCATTGATGATGCGTGGCTTGACATGATAAACATTTCCTACGAAGATTTTAACAAGACCGATGAAATGGCGATCAAGATCATGAAAGAAACCGGTGTTGAGTTTATTGATCCCAGCCCCGAAGATGTGGCAATAGTAAGGAAGGCCCAGGCTAAGCTGGTGAAAAATTGGGCGGACGACCTGGAAGGCAAAGGCCTGCAGGCAAACAAGCTCCTTGCAAGATACACGGAGCTTGTTGAAAAATACGAAAAGGTCAATCCCTATAAAGAATGACAAATCTTTTCCTGAAACCTTAATAAATAAGCGATAAGCAAAGAGCAATCCAGGGTGGATCCCGGCTTATCCCGGGGTTCACCAACCTTTAACTCTATGGTTATTCCCAGACGATGCTGATCTTTTAATAAGTGAGGTTTGTATGGAATTCTCAAACGTTATCATTTCCGCGGACTCCAAACAACAAAACATAAGCTTTTTTCAAGGAGTTATGGCATTTTTAGAAAGATCGCTCGCAAGGCTCTCGGGAATTGGTGTTATCATGATGATGGTTCTTACAACGCTGGACGTTATCGGGCGTTTTGCTTTCAACCGCCCTATATACGGGGCTTATGAGATTCAGGAGGTTCTTGTCGTTTTTGTGTCATTTCTGGGATTATCCTATGTGCAGTCACAGCGTATGCACATTGTTATGGATCTGCTGAATGAGATCTTATCCGATGAAAACCAGCGTATTATTCAGCTTCTGGGGGACCTGATTTTTATCTGCATCGCAATGCTGATCGCATGGCAAACAGGTCTGCACGCCTGGTTTGCATATGTTCAAAAGGATTTTACCTGGGGAATTGTCCATATGCCCACCTGGCCGCCGAAACTTGCAATATCGTTGGGTATGGGCCTGCTTTCTCTCCGCCTGATTTATGACGTTATAACGAATCCTTTGTGGCAAATAAAGTCCGGCACAGATCAGAAGGGAAACTTTGTAAGATTGATGGTTACTATTGGCCTGTTTATTCTGATTTTGGCCGGAATAATTGTGACAAAATTTGTGGATTTATCTCCACCCACCGTAGGCGTGGTGGGTTTGTGCCTGTTTACCGTCCTGCTCTGTATAGGAACCCCCGTAGGGGGAACGATGATAATTATCGCTGTTTACGGTTTTTGGCTGCTGCGCGGGGGCAATAGCGCATTGGGAGTAGCCGCTACTGTCCCTTTTTCAGTCACGGCCAATTACTCGATAACGGTCATCCCCCTGTTTATTCTCATGGGTTCCTTTGCTGCGATTGCCGGTTTTGCCGAGAACGGGTTTGACCTTGCGCGGAAATGGCTTGGGGGCATTCCCGGGGGTATAGCACAGGCTACGGTACTCGGGGCCACCGCTTTTGCCGCGGCCACTGGGTCAGCGCTTGCCTCTGTTTCGGTGCTGGCCAGGGTTGCAGTACCGGAGATGATGAGAAACGGGATATCAAAGCTGATAGCAATCGGGGTGGTCTCCACCGCATCTTCTCTAGCAATCATGATACCACCAAGCAATATGTTCGTGGTCTACGGTATGATGACAGGGACCTCCATAGGTCAGCTGCTTATAGCAGGTGTTATCCCGGGACTTATTGGGATGAGTGTCATAATGACCATGTTATTCCTGAGGTACAAGCTTGACCCCAAGGCTGCTGCGGCCCTTAAGACTACTCATGACACATGGAAGGAACGCTTCAAGGCAATACCAAAGGCATGGGGGATCTTCTTTGTCGCTGTTTTAGTGCTTGGCGGGATATATACCGGCATCTTTACTCCCACAGAAGCGGGAGCCGTGGGTGCCACGATATCGTTCATAGGCATGGTGATAGCGAAGCAGGCCGGGTGGAAGACCTTCTCAGGCGCTGTCCAGGATTCGGCGCAGGTATGCTGTAGCGTGCTTATCATTCTTATTGGCGGCATGATGTTTTCCAATATGATGGCGGTAACGCGCCTCCCCGTGCTTTTAAGTGAATGGGTCGCCAGTCTTGATGTGGCGCCCATAACCATAATAATCTGTATCATGCTGATGTATTTTATACTGGGTACCGCACTGGATTCCATCTCCTCCATGATCATCACAATACCCATTATTTTCCCCATTGTCATGAATCTGGGATTCAGCCCCCTGTGGTTTGGGGTATTGATGGTGCAGAACTCCATGATTGCAGAAATATCACCGCCGGCAGGGATGAATCTGTTTGTGTTGAAAAGGCTGCTGCCGGACACATCGATGAAGGAAATATTTATTGCAGTTACCTGGTTTATGATCCCTCTTATTATAACTATGATTATCTATATAGCTTTTCCGCAGGTTGCCCTGTGGTTGCCCGGAAAAATGTCAGGATAATAATGTATTCTGCGAGCCTGCCGGATGTTATCCGGCAGGCTGCAGGAAGGATAATCAAAGGCCGGAATCCCTGAACAGCAGTTTTTGTGTTTTTAAATCCCAGGTATTATTATCTCCAAGGCCGTTGTCTTTCTTGAAATCTATAAGTGCGTTCTGGGAGCCTGGCCCAAAGATACCGTCGACCTTTTTTTTATAATATCCCTTGCTTGCCAGGCGGGTTTGTATCTTGATAGCGTCCGCCACTTTGGCAGGATTAAGAAAGATCGCGCCGGACTCGATGGGGTTAGGCAGGGGCTGAGCCTTTAACGGCTCTATTGATTTTCCCAGTGGCTTGACAATATACTTTGGAGTATCATCATAATTTTTTTTATTTGTATAGCTGCCGATAATAATGTTTCGACGTTTTGACTCGGGATCGGTGTTGTAAAGTATGTTCGCATAAAAATTATTCCACCTGTCATCGGGATTGAAATGGCCTCCGGCGATCATAACGCGCCACCCCTGGTCATATATATAACCCGTTTTAAAAATCTCACTTCCCTGTGATCCGGGCTTGTCGGTCACCTTCATTGCAAGGGATGATTCCGGTGGCAAGCGATCCTTGCAAAACGCCATGATAAAGCAATCCTCGGAACTTGCGGTCATAGTGGCGGCCACTTTTTTAAAGACGGACATTTTTTCATAGGCATCCATGTCCTGCCGTTCTTTTTCGGTCGGCTCCATAGGGAACGCATGGAGTACGGCGTGAATATAAAGATCCATGTATGAAGATATTTCCTTCATATCCATACCGTTAAAAGAAGATTCCGGGACAAAAAAGACCTCTATATCCGGAATGGCCGGCGCAATGAGGGCGGTACCTGATCTGGTGATGGTTATTCCGTTTTTATGAACCGTATAAGCCGCAGCAAAATAGTTTGCGATCCCTCTGCCAAAAAGATCCGAAAAATTGAATACTCCCTCGACAACAAGCCGCGCCTCATGGTTCGTTTGGCTCTGGATTTCGAAACCTGTTATCTGAACAATTTGAAGGTCAAATTCATCGCAGAAAAAATCCGTGTCATAAAACGCGTGATCTCCATTGGGGTCAAAGACAACATCCTGGAGAATCTCCCTGTCCCCGGAGAGTTTATTCACCATAGCGGCCAGGACTAACCTGATGTGGACTGGCTGCCGGTCCCAATCCACAATCGTCCGGTCCGGCGGAGCAATGATCAGGCCTTTTTCCAGGGACTGATCAACAGGGCTGTTGCTGGTGGTGGTTGTTACGCATCCACAGAAAAACAGGCATAAAACAATAAAGACAATATTAAAAAGAGTTCTCTTATACATGGTGCCTCCTGTAAGTTCTTTCTAATTTTCAATAGTTACTTGTAGAGCGTCTGGCCCATCGGTGTGACGACAAATTCTCCAGGACCCATATAAGTTGTCATCGGTGGGCTCATAGTCGGTACACTTGCTTTCCTGACCTGGGTTGCCATAGCGTTTAGAATCGCAGCGATCGTATCTTTGGTCAGCTTTTCTCCTGACTTGTATACACCGGCCTTGGTACCCACTTTCATCAGATACTGTCTGACTTTGGGATTTTGATTCAATTGGGCTGCACGGGCTACCATATCCACCAATCTTTCCCCGCGGGTGCTCATATTTTTAAGTCCCTGAACATTCCCCATTATTTTATCCACAGCAACGGATACGGCCATTGCCTGCAAAATGTCCTCAACTCCTTTGCCTTTGCTGTATTCGGACACCCCTGCCCTGGTGGCGCCGAACAAAGTGCCGGTAACAAAAGTCGATGTTCCTCCAGTGGTAAATGCCAGAACAATCTCAGCATTTTGTCCTGCCTGATCAAGAACAACAGCCACTTCTTCATATGATTGCCAGATGGCTTCTTCTGACTGGTGTTTCCAGTTTTCGGCGGATAAAAAAATACTTTTGATCAGATTGAGCTGCGCAGGGGTCCTGGTTTTCCCTTCCTGCTTGTCAATGATCATTTCCCTTATGTCCTCGGGCAAACCTGAAAAAATTGCCTGAAGCTCCTCCCGGGTATATTTCCTGGCGGTTTCTGAGGCCTTGGGTTGATCATAGGAACCACCGCCGCCACCGCCACCATAGGCAAACACTAATCCGTTGGACCAGATGCATAGAAATACAATCAGTAGCGGCAGAAATATTATTTTTGCCTTGTTATCCCTTTTCATAATAAATATCTCCTTTCTAAAAAAATACATCAATGACGATATCTTATCTCCCATCAATCGCCATGCTTTTTCCCGTGGCATCTTCTATGGAATCAAATACTATGGCCTTTGTCAGGCCCGTTTTCCTGGGTAAAAATTCAGGAACCATGGCAGCAAATTCGTTGCTGCTGAATCGAAACAGGCGAACGGCCGGGCTTGAATCGCCTTTTTCATCGATATGGGTCAGGTACAACTCGGTGTAAGGCGAGTTGGCCTTGCAGGTAAACACAAGCCATTTTGAGTTTGGTGACCAGGAATGCCATGAGTTCATAACCGCCTGGTTACATCTCAACTGTTCTGGCTCACCACCCTCCGATGGAATAATGATTAACCTGCTTTCAGGTTGAAGGACCAGGCCCGTAGGGCTCTGTGTAAAAACTATCCATTTTCCATCGGGCGAGTAACGGGGGAAATAATTGCTGCATCCATTCCCGCTGGCGCCTCTTAAAGGTTCGGGCGCGCCTCCTTTCCCGTCATTGAAAGGCACGGCGTAGATATCAAATTGAACCGGGTATTTTTTATTTAAATCATTGATATCCTGTGCAGGGCTTTCCCGCAGGATCTCTTTCGTTAAGACCTTCTGGATAAGACCGGGATCTATTGAAGCCCTGGCAAACGCAATGTATTTGCCGTCCGGGCGCCATGCAGGAGCTGTCTGGATAATGTCCCTAAAGCTGGCGCCCGGCAAAAGGTCAAAGCGTTTTGTCCGGGTGTCAAAAATAGCTATCTGACCGGTTGACGGATAGAACAACTGTGAAAAAAACAGGTCATCCATCATGACAAACACGGATGTTTCGTTCACCGTCCCAGCAACGTATGCCCCATCGGGCGATACCTGGGCGAAAAGTCCCATGTGGTAGGTCGCCGGTTTTTCAGGCCCCATGACATTCCATGAAAAAATCGTGCTATTGGTAATTTTTATCTCTTCATCCATGGATGAAAATAGAAACGCCCCCTTATCTCCCTTATAGTCGGTGTCCATGGCCAAATAATCGCCGTCAAGGGAATAAGAATGACAATTTGCGCAAACCGGGGGATTTGAAAAAACGGTTTCAGGCGGGTTGTAGGACTCTAATGTGCCTCTTAAAATGCTTGTTTTTTCAGGGTTGTTCTTTGCGTTTAAAAAGGGTAATGGCTTTCGCATGAACATCAAATAGGCGTCGACCCTGTCCTTTGAAAAAATAGAAGAAACACTGCCCCTGGAAAGGATATCCCTGCCGCTCAAGCCGCCAATTCCTTCTATGATGATTTCAAACCGGTCATTTCCTGCGGCTCTCTGAAGTGCCCCCCAGGTATTTTCGTCTGGTATCCACCATGGTGTGGTGATTAGTGCCCTTAGAAGGATATTTATATTGTTTCTAAAGGTGATGAGCCATGCGCTGCTGTTTGTTCCGTCTTCCCATAGAAATGCCGGTGAAGCCATATCCGGGGGAAAAATGGAGTCATCCAGCGGCTCTATTATTCTGATTGTCTCCATAGGGTGCCGTCCGGCAAATGAATCCACCAGTGACATCAAGCTCTCATGGTCAAGTGATTTGAAATCACCGAGGGCGCAAAACATATGGCCGGAATCCCGCTGTTTTTGAACTGGCCTGGCCTCTAATGGCGGGTTGGGCTCTATAAGGGCGATCAGAACAATGAAAAGGCAAAAAGGTTGAAACAGGCTTCTGCCTGTTTTCTTTAATTGATCCATGTTGTTATAATATTTATTCTTTTATTTTTTATCTTCTGCCCTGATTTATGACGACCATCCTCTCAGCTATCTGAGGAAGCTCTCCATAAAGGAGAAGCGCTATCTTTTAATCCGGGAAAACGCTGGATTCTGTCATTATAAATAAAAATTTTCAATCAAAATATTTTATCCTGATACACAGTCCTTAAAAATTATTATGCCATTTAACCCCTTAATATTATAATACTTTTTCCTTATTCCTTTTTCGCCAGAATCAGGATATACTTATTCATGTGTTACCTTGCATTCTAAAGCACATTGGAATTCGAGGACTCCGAATTTAAAAAGCAGTGAGGGTTTTAAAAGATCAAGGAAGGAAAAGACAGGATGAATATTATCGTCTGTATCAAGCAGGTCATTGATCCGGAAGCTCCTCCCAGCAGCTTCCGGATCGACCATGAGACAAATAAGGTCATATTGCCGGCCGGCATACAGCCGGTTATCAGCACCTTTGACGAATACGCTGTGGAAGCGGCATTGCGGGTAAAGGAGGTGACAGGAGGCAATATTACCGCACTGAGCATGGGAGCGGATCTATTACGGGAAGTGGTAAAAAAACCTCTTGCTATGGGTGTTGATGATCTGGTGCTGCTGGAGGACCCGGCTTTTATTGATGGTGATAGCTGGTCTACGGCTTATGCCTTATCGCTGGCGATCAAAAAGATCGGACAGTTTGACCTTATCCTATGCGGCAGACAGGCAGCAGACTGGGATTCTGGTCAGGTGGGTCCTGGGATTGCCGAGATCCTTGGTTTGCCCGGCGTTACCATTGCCAGGAAGATAGAAGTTGAGGGACATAAGGCCAGGGTGGAAAGGGTAATCCCGGATGGATATGAGGTAATCGAAGTGGCGCTTCCAGCGGTTATCACCCTGAGCAATGAACATAGCCCTCCACGCTATCCTACTGTAAAAGGGATCATGAAGGCAAAGCGCATGGAGCCTGTTATATGGAAACCTTCTGATATCGGAGCTGATCCGTCTAAACTCGGGGCCAAAGGCCGCAGGGCAAGGTTAATAAAACTCTTCCAGCCTGTCAGGGATACTAAGTGCGAGGTGATCTCTGCGGATACGCCCGAAGAATCAGCAAAAAAACTGGCTCAGAGACTGAGAGAAGACAAGGTATTTTAATCCGCCTTTATTCAGGCAGGCACGCGCGTGTATGAACGCGTAAGTGCTTGCAGGAATACGACGTGATACAGACCCGAAGGGTGGACAGGGAAAGGACCTACGGGTTTTCCTGTGGGGCTCGATCAAAGATTTATATAATCAGGGGGAAGAAAGGAAGATGACTGATAACGGTGTTCTGGTGCATTGTGAAGCTACAGGGGACAGGCTCGCAGCCATAGCGACCGAGGTTTTGGGCGCAGGCAGACACCTGGCTCTTGAGCTGGGAAAATCCTTGAGTGCGGTACTGATCGGCTGTAATATGGGGTCGGCGGCTCGGGAAGCGATTGCTTATGGCGCAGACAGAGTCTACGTGATCGATAATCCGCTTTTTAAAGATTATCTTACAGATTTATATATGCAGGCAATGGAAAAGGTAATCAATGAAGAGAACCCCGGGATTGTCCTCTTGGGGCAGACAAGGATCGGGCAGGATCTCACTCCCAGGCTGGCTTTCCGGATGAACACGGCCGCTGTCATGGACTGTATCGCATTATCGATTGATCATGATTCAAAAAGAATGCTGATGACCAAGCCTGTCTATGGCGGTAACGCGCAGAGCCTACAGGTGTGTGAAACCGATCCTCAGTTGGCTACGATAAGGAGCAAGGCATTGTCCCCTGCGGAGAAAGACACTGATCATGAGGGTGAAATTGTTAATATTGATGCTGATAGTTACCAGGAATGTATTAGAACCAGGGTGCTGAACAGACAGATTGAAGCAGCACATGGAGTTAAGCTTGAAGACGCCGGAGTGGTTGTAACAGGGGGCAGGGGTATCGGCGGGGCCGAAGGCTTTAAAGAACTGGAAGAATTGGCCGGCATTTTTAAGGGGGCCATAGGTGCTTCTCGCCCTGCCTGCGATAATAAATGGGTATCTGATAACATCCAGGTCGGACTGACCGGCAGGATTGTCAGCCCGGATTTGTATATAGCCGTGGGAGTATCAGGTTCCAGTCAGCACCTGAGTGGTTGTTCCGGATCAAAGGTAATCGTCGCAATAAATAAGGACCCTGACGCCAATATCTTTAATGTTGCCCGCTATGGCATAATCGCAGACTGGAAGAAGGTCCTGCCCGCATTCACGGCCAGGGTCAGGGAACTGATATAGATTTCGGAGCCGGAAGATGGCAGCATTAGATAAACCGGAGAGCCTCCAAAGGGAAATCAGAAAGGTTAGCATGCCAGACATTGGCAAGTCCACATGGACATTGGCCAAAGAAGCGCTCAGAGCAGGAGATCTCATGCAGGCAGAGAAGTTCATGGATCAAGGTTATCTTGGAATGAAAGATGTCCATGATATGATTGTTAAGACAACACTGAATGGCTGGAATATGTAGTGGAAAATTTAGGAGTTGATCAATCTATCAAAGAAGGATAAAATCAGACATTATGAATTTTACATTCATTCTTGTAGAAAGGAGTGATTATGGTAACAGATTGGCTGTATAAGAAGAGAGTCCTTATCGTTGATGATGAACCTGATATCTTAGCAACACTGGAAGATCTTCTCTCAATGTGCAAGATTTATAAGGCTTCAACATTTGAGGAGGCTAAACCCATCCTTGAAACCAAGAATCTGGAGATCGCCATTCTTGACATCATGGGAGTCGATGGTTACAAGCTCCTGGAAATCGCCAAACAGAGAAAGATTATTGCTGTTATGTTAACTGCTCATGCTTTAAGCCCTGAAGATACTGTTAAGTCATTCAAAGAAGGTGCAGCCTATTTTATCCCCAAGGAGAAGATGGGTGAAATTGTCACCTATTTGAATGATGTTATAGAGGCTGAAGTGCAGGGAAAGAATGTTCTTGTGCGCTGGGTAGACCGGTTCGCAGCCTATTATGACAAGAAGTTCGGAGAAGAGTGGAAGGACAGAGATAAGAATTTCTGGAATTCATTGCCTAAAATATATTAATAAAAAATCCCCTTGCTTATCCGGAGGTACCTTACATGCGGCTTTTTTCCCATGGGCTTATCCCCCTTTAGGGCGTGTTCAGCGGGCCTTATCCCTGCCACTGTCAACATACATCCCGAATGAATCTGTATTATAATAATAAAGAAATGAATAAAATAGGTGATGAAAAAAGATGACCGAAGCCGGACAGAAAGAAACACCGAATCCCGGTCGGATTAATGGTTATGCGGGAAGAATAATGAGGGTAAATCTGACTGCAGGCATTATTACGGGTGAAAGACTGGATGAAGCGTTATTGAGAAAATATGTCGGCGGCGCAACATTGGGTATCAAGTTTATATATGATGAAGTCCCACCTGATGTAAAATGGTCAGATCCTGAAAACCGTATTTTTATAGGGACGGGCCCGCTGGGAGGAACAAGGGTAGAAGGCTCCGGAGGATGCGCCGTTGTTTCCAAGGGGCCGCTGACAAACGGCATGGCCAGTACACAAGCAAATGGCTTTTTTGGTGCTTTTCTCAGGTTTTCCGGTTTTGATGGTATTATACTGCATGGAGCTTCACCAAAATTGTCTTACCTTTACATCCATGACGGGTCTGCAGAAATCAAAGACGCGACTCACCTCGCCGGTATAAATACACAAGAAGCAGACCGTATGATAAAAGAGGAGCTAGAGAAGAAGGACAAAGAATTAAGCGTATTATGTATAGGCCCTGCCGGCGAGAAACTGGTAAGGTTTGCTGGAATCTTGGTTGATCTGGGGCATGCTGCGGCCCACAATGGTGTTGGCGCCGTGATGGGCTCGAAGAATCTGAAGGCTATCGCTGTTGCAAGGGGTAGTAAGGATTCCATACCTCTTAAAGATCCCGAGGGATTATCAAACGTTGCCAGAGAGCTGCATAAGAATACTTACAATGGTCCGTATGGTAAGGGGATCCTTCTTGAGGGTACGTGTGGTCCAAATGTCTGGCCCAGTCTTCAGACAGGAGGCCTTCCGGTAAAAAACTATACTACCAGTATTAATGTCATGGATGAAGAAAAACTGCAGGCCTATGCGCCGTTGAAGATAAGGGAAAAGTTCGATGCCAAGAAAAATCCCTGCTGGGCCTGCTCGGCAAAGCACTGCCATATAATGAGAATAAAGGATGGTAAATATTCCGGCCGGATTGTGGAAGAACCGGAAGGTGAAGGGATGTCCGAATTCAGTTCTAATGTGGGTATAAGTGATGTGACCATGTCGCTGGTAATAAACGATGAAGTGGACCGTCTGGGCTTTGATATGAATGAAGCCGGATGGGTGATAAGCTGGGTTATGGAGTGCTATGAAAAGCGAATCCTCAGCCAAGACGACATTGATGGACTTGAAATGAACTGGGGCAACGGCGAGGCGATAATGACCATGCTGCATAAAATTGCCGACCGTGAAGGTTTCGGTGATGTGCTGGCCGAAGGCGTGATGAGAGCGGCCCGGCATGTCGGCGGGCTGGCGCAAAATATGGCTATTCATACCATGAAGGGAAACACTCCTCGGGGTCATGACCATAGATATAACTGGTTTGAGATGTTCGATACCTGTGTCTCCAATCTGGGCACTCTAGAGACCAAGGGCGTAAATCCGTTAAAGTTGCTCGGTTTACCGGAGGGTTACGATAGATTTGATCCGGAGATGGTATCGACAGTGGAAGCCGTGGTTAAAGGCATCATGTTATTTGAGGATTCAATGTATGCATGCCACTTCAACACATCCGGTGCCATAGACCTCTTAGTCCTGGCCGTAAATGCCGCTACGGGCTGGAATATGGATGTGCAGGAAGGAATAAAGGTGGGCAAAAGGGCTGTCAATATCGCCCGTGCATTTAATATGCTTAACGGAATAGGCGCGGAACTCGACAGGCCGTCAATAAGATACGGATCTACACCATTAGATGGCGACCTCGCGGGAAAAGGCATCATGCCTCACTGGGATAAGATGTTAGCTAACTATTATAAACTTATGGGCTGGGATGAAAAGACCGGCAAACCTCTACCCCAAACCCTGTCAGATCTGGGCCTTGAATACCTGATTCCGAAGATATGGCAACAGGAGAAATAGCATGAGCATTAAAGTAAGACTGAACATGCCCCTCCAGAATCTGGCAGGGGGTAAGGAAAGGATTGAGATAACAGGCAACACGGTTAGAGAGTGTCTGGATGATTTGATAAGGAGATTGCCGGGGGCTGAAAAAACCATTTTTGATAATAGTGGTTATCCGATACCCCTGATATTAGTCAATAACACCTATTTGCCTCAGGGTGAACTGGACCGCGATATAAAGGATGGTGATGAGTTATCTATCATAACCATGTTGTTTGGCGGCTGAGATTTAGATGAAAGGATGATACGAATATCATGGATAAAGAATCTATCACATTACTGGGTACCGGTGACCTTCTGGTAGACAGAGAAAGACCTGAAACCATTTTTCAACACGTAAAAAATGTCCTGTGTTCCGCGGATATAACATTTGGAAATTCCGAACAGACTTATGCTGAAGGTGGATATCTTATTCGTGGTCATGGAACAAATTCTGAATCGAGGAATCTCTCAGCAGTGCGATCAGCGGGATTTGATGTGATTTCTCTTGCCAATAATCATACCCTTGACTGGGGCAGGGAGGTGCTGCTGGAAACAATGGCCTTTATGGAAAAGACAGGGTTGCCTTATGTGGGGGTGGGCAAAAACATAAAGGAGGCGCGTCGGCCCGTGATTCTGGAACGTAAAGGGACAAAAGTGGGTTTCCTGGCCTATTCGAGTGTTCACCCCAAAGGCTTCGAAGCAACAGAAAACAGCCCCGGACTAACGCCGGTGCGGGTATGGACCATTTACGAACAGACCGATTATCAGCCGGGAACTCCTCCCAGGATTATCACGATTCCATATGAAGAAGATTTGAGGGCAATGGTAGAGGATATCCAAAAGATAAAGTCTCACGCAGATATTGTTGTGGTCTCAATGCACTGGGGAATACATGTTATTCCCAGAGTCATACCCATGTACTGTTTCACTGTTGGGCATGCAGCGATTGATGCGGGCGCTGATATGATCCTTGGCTGCCACCCCCATATCTGCAAAGGCATAGAGATGTATAAAGGCAAGCCCATTTTTTATTCCACGGGAAATTTTGCCGCGGAAATCGGACCGTATCAGGTGAATCATTGCGGCGGAGAATTTGCTCATGAAATGGTCAAGAAATACGGGGCCGTGCCTGATCCGGAGTGCCCCGCGTTTAATATGCCGCGCGAGGCGCGGTCGACGATGATTGTTAAGGCTGTTATTGAGGATGGAAAGATAAAACGATTGTCTTATATCCCGTGCTTTGTCAACAAAGATTCCGAGCCGGAAATTGTTTCTGAAGACAATC
The DNA here is from genome assembly GCA_016932235.1 of Deltaproteobacteria bacterium. The sequence goes on from JAFGDF010000208.1 coordinate 31,017, forward strand.
CGCTCGGCCAGGAAGTTTTTGATTACATCCAGGAGATCTCTCAAAGTGAAAATCTAGAGGTTAATTTTAAATGGGATAATAATGAGGTTCTTATACTCCCTTAATACGAAGAAGAATATCGAGGAGATATTCAAAACCGTCTGGGACCTGGAGAGGCTTGATGACCTAAGCAAATTAATGAGGTTGATTGTTTTTTAAATGAAAGGAGAATTCTTATGAAATTACGAAAACTGGGAAGGACAGGGTTAAAGGTTTCGCCGATTTGCCTGGGGACCATGACCATGGGAAGCCAGGTGGCCGAGGCGGAATCAATAGAAATAATAAGAAGTGCGATAGACATGGGGATTAACTTCCTGGACACCGCTGACGGTTATTCCAGAGGTAAATCTGAAGACATAATCGGTAAGGCGGTAAAAGGGAACCGTGACTCTGTTGTGATTGCTACCAAGGTGGGGGCCCAGTTACCTCCGGATCCCGGCGTTAATCTGTCACGCAAGTATATCCTGAAAACGATAGAGGACAGCCTCAGACGCCTGCAAACAGATTATATCGACCTCTATTACTGCCATTTCCCGGACTATGATACGCCCCTGGATGAGACCCTGCGCGCGATGGATGATCTGGTACGCCAGGGAAAGGTGCGTTATATAGGATGCTCCAATTTCAAGGCATGGATGCTGTGCAAGGCCCTGTGGGTCAGTGACCGTTATCGTCTGGCGCGTTTTGATTGTATAGAACCGCCGTACAATCTCCTTACGCGTGACATAGAGTTCGAGCTTCTTCCCCTGTGTGAAAGCGAGGGGATAGGTGTATGCGTGTTTAATCCACTGGCCGGCGAGATGCTTACTGGAAGGCACGAGTTCGGTAAGCCTCCGGCAGAAGGACGGTTTACGCTGGAAGACATGGGAAAGATGTACATGCAGCGTTACTGGAATGAGAAAAATTTTGAAGCGGTGGAGCGTTTTAAGAAACTCGCTGTAAAACATGGTTTGACCCTGGCACAATTCGCAATGGCCTGGATACTTAATAATAGCACGATTACGTCGGTTCTTTCCGGTGTCACGACCGTGCAACAGCTTGAGGAGAACCTGAAGGCGGTTGAAGTTGTTCTGACTGAAGAGGATTTAAAGGTCTGCGATGAGATGTGGCAGATATTTTCACCTCCGCGGTTTATGTATGGAAAGTAAAAATAGTGTAATAGAGTTGAAAATCATATTTTTGACCACTAATGTCCAGTTAGGAAATTGTATTTGAGGAAAGATAGCGGATGACTGTAAATAACCCGATGAAATGACAATAATTCAAAATCCGGTTGTCGGAATCGCGGTATGGGGAACTCTTTTTATCGGCGAAAACCTCAAAAGCAGGATTATTGCGTAAGGCGCATGCCAGGCGGGCGGAATGTTTCTCGGTTGTTCAACCTTATTTGGCCCTTACGGCGACTGAGATGACCGGCCGCCCGCCTCGTAGGGCATTATGCGTCAACCTTGCCAGGAACGAGTTCGACCGAAAAAAGAGTTTCCCATACTGCGATCTTTGCACAATTTCCTAACCGGATATTACTGAAATCAGATAATATTAAGGAGGTTATCATGCGATTAAAAGATAAAGTCGCTATTATTACAGGAGCAGGTTCCGGCATGGGACAGGCTGCGGCGATTCTTTTCGCAAAAGAGGGGGCGAAAGTTGTCGTGGCGGATATAAAAACCGACCTGGGCGAAAAAACTGTGAACATGGTTAAGGATGACGGCGGGGAGGCCATTTTTATCGCGGTTGATGTTTCAAAGGAAAAAGAAGTAGAGAATATGGTAGACACTACCGTAAAAGAATATGGAAAGCTCGATATCATATATAACAATGCAGGGATAGCGCCTGTCGAAACCCCATTCTTAACAATTACGGAAGAAACATGGGATAGATTTATGAATATTAACCTCAAGGGCACGTTTTTTGGATGCAAATATGCCATACCGATATTTAAGCAGGCCGGAAAAGGAGTTATTATCAATGCAGCCGCCCTGGCGGGGATATTGCCGAGCCCCGGAAGATCCCATTATAACTCAACCAAGGGTGGCGTCATCCTGCTAACAAAATCCCTGGCGGTTGAAATGGCCGAGTTCAATATTCGGGTGAATGCTATTGCTCCAGGTCCCACATTAACCCCCATGCTTCAGAACTTAATAGATAACTCAACTGAGGAATTCGTTTGTCAACTTAATGCTATTGTACCGCTGGGGCGATTAATCAAACCGGAAGATATTGCTAAAACAGCCCTGTTCCTGGCGTCTGATGAATCTGAGATGATCACCGGCGTAATATTGAGCGTGGACGGCGGAATGAGCGCCGGTAAGAAGGGATAAGGCCCCTCTGTTCAGCCATTATCCTTGCGCAATTTTACGCATTGCGAGGAATATAGACATATCCATCCATGATTCTTCTGGCTGTTCTGCTGTACGTGGCACGGGTCAGCCTGTATTTATTCCCTTTATCCGCCTCAACCGCGGCCTCGATCTCGATAATACCCGCCGGATGGCCGATCTTGATCAACTGATGCTTCGTCTTCAGCCCGGCTACTTCATTTACAACCGTTCCGGGTATCACTGCCGCGGCCCCGGTAACTACGGTGATACTTCCCGGATAGGCCTGATGCATAACTCGAGTGGTTCCCAGCAGCATCATGGCGCGGGCGAGTAAATTAACAGAATATCCCGGAATTTTCTTTCCTGTGAGATGGCTTTTATAGGTTTTCGGAGGAGAAACAAAAGACACAAAAGGTCTGGGGTCTTTTTCCATGACTTCCTTTGTGTTATTAATTCCCATCAACCCGGCTCCTATGGCTCTGATCTTTTCAAAAACATCCAATGCCTCAGAATTCCTGTTAAACTCTGACGGACTCTCGTCTCCTGTAAGGCCCACATCCCGGGCCTTAACAAATATACACGGGTTGACAACATCAACGATGGAGATGTCAATATCGCCTAATCCTTTGAGCTTAAGGCTATCCTTTACCTTTCCCGTAGGCAGTAATTTACCTTTGATAGAACCGGCCGTTCCTGACATATCGATATTAATTCTGGCACCTGTTCCGGGAACACCATCTATGCTGTAGTCACCGGTCACTCTGGGTTTACCATGGTATACGGGGACATCGGAGGTAAATATCTGCCCTGTATTAGTACTGTACACACGAACTTTTGTAACAGGTTCCACTGCTCTGACCAGGCCTTCTTCAATGGCGAAAGGCGCAACCCCGGAAGAAATATTTCCGCAAAGGCCTGAATAATGCACTTTCGGCTCATTTATTGCCACCTGTCCGAAGGTATAGTCAACATCGGCGTCAGGATGGAGAGCGGGTCCAACGATTGCAAGCTTGCTCGTAAGGACGTCGGCACCGCCTAATCCGTTTATCTGCCTGGGATCAGGGCTTCCGAAGATAGAGAGGAGTATTTTGTCTCTTGCGTCCGGATCTTTCGGCAAATCCTTCTCATGGATAAAAATTCCTTTACTGGTCCCTGCCCGCATGATGACACAATATATGCGCGACGACTCAATATCGATCATTTGGTTGCCCCCCAGCAGTTTGTCGGACTTTGTCCGACAAACTGCTTATAATATTTTTGCATTTTTTATTTTGTGAACAGATTTTTTCTATGCTGAGAAAAATCTATGCATTCTTTTCAAATTCCGGCTCAATGATTTTACGGTAGCCAATCCTGTACGGAAGGAGGCATAAGAAAAAGGGTATAGCGATGAAATTGTTTGAAGTTCGATCCCATTATATTTCCTAGTATTTAAAGTGTTTAATGAAAGACAATATATCATTATATAATTTAATCAGAATCAGCCTTGTCTGGTTAGGAATTTGCAGTTGAAGAAAAATACCGGATGACTGTAAATAAATCGATGAAATAACAGTAACTCAATATCCGGTTGCCGGAATCGCGGCACGGGAGACTCTTTTTATCGGCGAAAACCTTGGAAGCAGGATAATTGCGTAAGGTGCATGCCAGGCGGGCAGAATGCTCCTCGGTTGTTCAACC
>JAFGDF010000209.1 GCA_016932235.1 Deltaproteobacteria bacterium
CTCTTGATTAATATCTATCTTCAACTGCCCGCTGTTTCTACAATCACTTCATTTCCCTCGATCCTGAACATCGTACCAATCCCCTGATCCAGTGTGATCGTTTTGATATAATCCACAACTTCATTAAACCGTTCATCATCGGGGAACAAAATCTCCGGCTCGGAATCATCGTTCAGGTAAACCGGTTGAAAAGAGACCTGTTTTATCTGTTTGTCCAAAACAGAACACTTTACAATGATGGTTTTTCTAGTGTCTTCGGGCATCCTTCGGGGATCGTCGGGTTTTATGTCTTTATTCAGATCTCTAATCTCCACATGGCGCCGGCTTTCCTTGCCTTCGGCCTCTTCCATAAAGGCATGAGGAGCCTCGAGGGCAAAATTACAGAGGCTGTAAAAGATAGCTTTTCCCTTATAGACTTCAATTCCCTTGAGTATATGAGCGTGATGGCCCAGGATAATATCCGCCCCGGCGTCTATGGCCGCCCGGCCCGCTGTCCTCTGATAATCCGCTATTACGGATGGTATAAAATGGATCCCCCAGTGAATGGATACGATCACCAGATCGGCCTTCTTTTTTGCGTTATTAATAGCTTCCACCATAGTCTTCAGGTCATCACGGTTCGGAGATGTGTAAATCCTGCATGGTGTCCCCGGCTGGTCATGCTCAATCTGTTCATACACGGTCCAGGCCCTTAAAGGCGCGCATCCCGGTCTATCCGCCTCAGCCCAGTATCCCATGGGCAGGATAGTGTTGTAACCGAGAAAGGCGACACTGGTCCCTTTTGCTTCTATGATTACCGGCCTTCGGGCCTCTTCAATATTTTTTCCGGCTCCCAGGACCATTAGCCCCTGACCCTGTAAGGCTTCGATAGTATCAAAAAAGGCTTCCGTTCCCCAGTCCATGCAGTGATTGCTTGCAAATGAAACCACATGAAACCCGGCTTCTTTGATAGCCCGGGCCGAGGCCGGGTCCGTGCGCATGGCAAGCCTGGCCTGGGGCATCCGAGTCCCTCTCTTTGAAAGATTTGGCTCCAGCTGACAGAACGCAATATCCCCGCCCCGAATAGTATCCTTCACATAACGGAATATTGAATCAGGATCTTCCCTTCGAGGCCCTACATCCCCAACTGCGTACAGCAATAAATCATCCCTGTTTGATGCCTTCATCTAAACCTCCTTATTATCCATCCTAAAACTGTCCATTTCTGGACGGAGCTTTCAGCCGTCAGCCAAACCGTGACTCTCTCCCTTTCCTCTTCTCAAAAGGAAAAAGTCGGCGTCAGTTTATGGATGAGTATTAACTGAACTACCCTCGTCTATAAGAAGAGGGGTTCTAAAGTCGGTTGATTGAACTCAACTGTTTGTCATCCTGCGACTTGACGCAGGATCCAGGATAATTAAAGATCAACTTCTGGATTCTGTGGTCAAGCCACAGAATGACGGAAGATAAACACAATATTGAAATTTAAGTCGCTATGCGACAATTAAGAACTTTCTTCGCCTAAAAACGAGGGGGTTCAACCATCCCCGAGCGGGACACTAATTCCCTTGTCTCCTATCTCCACCTATCAATTGATACCGTCGTCGGATACGCCATCTTCCATGCCTGCATGACAGGGCTCATGTCGCCTCCGACAACGATTACATTAACGTTCTCCCTTGGATAAACCGGTACAATCTCATCGTCAGGCATATCCAGATACTCCTTGGGCCACAAGATACCTCTCTTGATGCTGGATTTGATTAGGCCGTCAAAGGCATGACCGGCCCTGAACTGTTTCATGGTCATGGTTGCATTCTTCCAGATATTCTCCTTGACATCCTCCTTGCTCATACCGATTTCAGCCAATATCGCGGCCTTTTGCGGGGAGATCAATATTACTATCCCATTAGGATAGTCCATGAGAGCGATGCTTTTGGAAACATCACCCAATTCGGGCGAGCTGTCGCTAAAATTTCCGAGGTGAGACCAGCCACCGCTGAATATAGTTATTGTGCTGTCATCGGGTTTGAACCCCATCTCAACGCTGAGAGGCTCCCAGGGGCTTTTCTCTTCATTTTCCGCGAAACAGAACGTGTAGGAGCTGACATTTCCCTGGGCGCCCATAATATTTGTGCCGACCCTCCCTCCCCCAAGATTGGTAATGAAAAGGCTCATGGCCCGTCCTATGGAAGCATTCGCCCGGTTTCCCGGCCCGAGGGCATAGGTGCCCGAATTCATGTCCAGTTCTTTGCGTATGGGACCGTTAATCACCTGCATGAATGAAAATGAGTTCACGGATCGCATCATTCCCCCGATATTGGCCTGAGAACAGGCCTCTACAAGCGCCAGAAGGACCGGCATGTATTCCGGCCCGCATCCGGCCATGACCCCGTTAACCGCCACCTGCTCCACAGTGACCTCCAGGCCTTCAGGCGGCATTGATCCTGTCACTATACTGTCAGGAGAATGACCGGTTCCCTTTAACATCTTCGCAACGCCTTCTTTGGTCGGAGGAATGACCGGCAGGCCGTCGGTCCGGCCCTGGTTGTAATAATAATCCTGTATCTCGGATAATGTTCCTGTTACAGCAACCCTTGAAGGTCTTGGCGAGATGTATGTCCCGGTCCTCCTTTCCTCATCCTTTAAAGGGCTGATAAGGGCATTTATAATCCTTTCCACCCCATCCAGGGTCTGTGATTCGGATATCTCAGATGACGGATAATGTATTACCGAATACCGTATCGGCGCCCCAAGTCGTTCACAACTGCTGGTGGCCACGGATAAAAACGTGTCGTAGACAATAACGGTCCCTGGAAGGCCGGACTTCTCCAGTTTTGACGCAAACACAAAGGCTGCCGATGTCAGGGAGCTTGTAGGATTGCCCGCGTATATAAAAGCATCGCCTCCGGCTATCATTTCCTCACGAAGCTCAGGGTCATCCGTCATGTACCTGGCGCCCCTGTTTCTGGATATCACTTCCACACCTGGGAATTTTTCCTTCAGGACCAGAGCCGTTCGTTCCAGGATTCCTTCCAGACCGGTCCCCTGGGGCATGGAGTTAATGATGTAGACGGTCTTGCCTTTCAGATCCCCTGGCCTGGGGGAAAGAGGTATCAATTCCACCTCAGGCACATAACCACGCGGATCAAGGACAGCGAACCTGTTATTCTCTGCCTTTAAATTGGGCTCCGATGATTTCATTTCCATTTACTCTTATTGCCTCCGGAAAAAGATTATCCTATCTTTTCAGCCAGTGCTTTCCCGACGGCCCGGCATTCCTTCTTTATCTCTTCGCTGGTCGGTCTGGTGCTGTCCACTGTTTCCCCGACCTGTTCAAAGTACCGGTTGCCGAAGGTCTCAAAAGGCTCTTTTCCTCTGCCTCCCTTGCCGTGGGAAAAGAAGAAGACAGCGGGTTTTCCCTTTACATCTTCGCCTGCCCTGTCCCAGAGCCACAGGTCATCAAAAAATGTCTTTATCGTTCCGGCCACATAGGAGTAATAATCAGGAGACCCAAGGGCTATTCCATCAGCATTCTTGAACTCATTAAGTGTAATCCTCCGCTCATTGGTATTGATTATCTCCAGTCCTGCTCCACCCTCGCGCAGGCCCTCAGCCACTGCTTCGGCCATCTCTTTTGTATCGCCGTTATGCTGGCTGTGAAATATCACAAGCGCCTTTCCCATATTTTTATCCTTTCTGATTCGATAAAGTGATGAATGAAAAAATCCGTTACATATTATGTAATTAATGTATGAGATGTCAACTTTTGAAAGGTGTTTTTACTCTCCACCTTTTCCGCCCGGCATTTATCAACAGGAAATTGATTTTATATGGCATGAATGCCCCTGCGTACGGTGATATTTTTGTTTCCGGAGGTCGCTGTTAGCGGTCAGCCGTCAGCAATCAGCCAAACCTTTACCCTCTCCCTTCCCTCCCCCTTTAAGGGGAAGGGTTAGGGTGGGGGTGTC
>JAFGDF010000210.1 GCA_016932235.1 Deltaproteobacteria bacterium
ACCGGTCTCAAAGATCCGCTCCTGGGACCTCAGGGATACTTCGAGACCTATTGCTCCAGCCATCATCCCGAATATTTGACCCTGGATCTGGGTAAGGAATTTTATACCAAGGGGATGCATAAGAAATACCCGTCCTGCTATACAAACCATAATGTAATCGAATGCGGTCTCGAAATAGTTGATGAGAACGATATAAACGCGGACGACATTTCTGAAATAGTCATCGGCCTGCATCCGGACAGGTTAAACACTTTTGCCAACCAGCCCTTTATGCCCGGGGATTCTCAACAGAAGGCGCTCTTCAATCAACACTATGGCGCCGCGAATGTCCTCCTGAGAAAAGCTTCCAGGCTGGAGCATTTCACAGAGGAAGCCGTGAGGGACCCTGAAGTCGTTGCCCTGGCCGGGAAGGTAAAGGCCGTGAAATCTTCGCAACCGAACGGGGAGATTGAATTGATCGTGAAGATGAGGGATGGAAAGGAGTATTCAGCGGTATATACAAAACCCCAGTTTCATGGATACCCCATGTTTCCCCTGACAAAAGAGGAGCTGACAGAGAAATACTGGAATAATATCAATTTTTGTAATAAAATAATTAGAAAAAACGCTGAAAAAGCACTCGAAATGATCGAAGATCTGGAAAACGTTGAAAATATAGGAGAGATAATCAAACTGCTAGTTGCTTAATGCGCCGGCTCATCTTTTTCAAATGCATTTTTTCTTCGTCTCATATAGTTATCCCAGTTCTGACCAGAAAGAAATTCTCCCCCGTCAATATCAAGGATCGAACCGGTGATCATTCTGGACCGGTTTGAGGCAAAGAATAATGCAGCCTCAGCAATGTCTTCAGGCCTGCATACATCTTTAAGGGGGTTTTTTTCCATAAAGACCTTTGCACTTTCCAGGTTAGGGACCTTTCCCTTGCCTGTGAGGGTAAACCCGGGACAGATGGCATTAACATTTATCTTATAGGGACCGAGCTCAAAAGCAAGATGGCGTGTTAATCCGACGAGACCCGCCTTGGACGCTGTATATGAAGGGCATGACGCAAGGCTCATCTTTCTGGCTGCAAGGGATGAGATATTGACTATCTTACCCCCTCCCCTCCTTTTCATGGTCTCGATTACCGCCTTGGAACAATAAAAAGGTCCATCCAGATTGACGCCAAGGATATGATGCCACTGATCAGCGGTTAAATCCTCCGCCATACGGGCATATCCTATTCCGGCATTATTGACCAGGATATCTATGCCTCCCCATTCATTGATAATATGTTCCACCATCCGGCTGACTTCATCCTCCTTCGAGACATCGGCTGAGATGGGCAATGGACGGCGGCCCAGGGTTTTTATCTCCAAAGCGGTGGCTTCGGCGGTTTCGGATTTGATGTCATTTACCACGACATCTGCGCCCTCCTGGGCGAATTTCAATGCAATGGCCTTCCCCATTCCCCAGCCAGCCCCTGTAACCAGGGCAATTTTTCCTTCAAGTTCCATATTAACTCCATATATAATCGTATAAGAATAAGGATCATCTCCAATTTAGTTGATCGATGATCAGGATTTAAGGTCAAAAGTTATAGGATAGACAGAGAGATCCGAATATATCGTCGCTTTCCTGCCCCTTAAACTCCCTGGTACGGAATATCTGGGTATAACTTGCGCGAAATCTTTTCCATTGAAGCGCAATACCCGCCTGGATATCGCCAACTAATAACTTTCTGTCTACTGAATGACTTTCCCTGAAACTGTTACCGTCAAGGAAGATATTTTGGAGCACGATTCGTCCCTCCATGCCCGCAAACAGATACCAGTTAAAACCCTCCTGTGAACTGAAATACCCGCCTCCCGGGAGACTCGGACGGATACGCGGGGGACCGAAATCATCCTTAAGGTCCTGTCCCAGTCGAACAATATAACCCGCGGCGCCATAGGTAAATACATTGCCCAGGCTCCCTCCGAAATGGGGGATTATGTCAACTTCAAGGCCCGGCAAAATGCTTTTTCTGGCAAAACGCCTGGCCTGTTCGTAATATAGGACAAAACCCGGTTCGTTTTTCAGTTGATTGTCCCATCCTTCAGGCACGTGGAGACCGAACAGGGAGTGCCAGAAGGTTTGAATATCTTCGGCCAATGACGCGGGGCCGACCATTCCGACCTCCAGTTGAAGCTTGTCATAGCGTTTGGTTCCCTTGTTCACAACAAGACCGAAACCCATGTACAGCCACCCGGCATAGGGTCTCTGCCCTTCCACTATCCTGGGAGAGCAGGTATTATCGGGCGTATACAGATTTTGTCCGATGGAGATGCCGGCCCTCCCTTTGAGACCTTTAACAGGTTCTTGTTCATTATCTTTCACTCTGAACCAGGGAAGTTTGTCTGCCGCGTTTGATATCCAGGAAATAGGTCCGGTAAGAAATTCTATGCGAGTACCGTGGGTGAAGTGCCTGTCGGTTCCTCCGCCGAAAAAATCATTTTCAAAATGCAGGTTTACAACATGGCCGGGATCGCTTGCCCATACCGGTGCCGGTAAGGTTAATGACCATAGAAGAACGGAAGTCAGGACGGTGATAAGATTACGGCGGTTCATTTTTTACTCAGGATAAAGAAAAAGACTGTTAAAATGGCGCATAAAACAGAAGGGATGATCCAGAGATTCAATCTCTCCTTAAAAACATAGTAACCGACAAATAGCGCAGGTATCAGCATGGCTGAAAGAGAGGCTATGAGCCAGTAGCTTGCTCCATATCTGTTTATGATGATATATGCCATGATATTTATGGAAAAAACACCGACAGCGGCAAAGATAATAAAGGGCCAGTTTTTGAGAAAGTAATTCTGCTCTATCCCACCATATAGATAACCGGCCATGATAAATAGAAAGGCGGAGCAGAGGTTAAAAGAACCGGCAAAGATGAAAGGGTTTTGGGAATACGCCTTTTTAAAACCATATATCAAAGGGATATTGGCGACTCCTACAAGGATGGCGAGAAGTACCGGTATTATTGCTTTCATCTGGGTCCTCTGTACGGTATAAGGGTTCTGAGAACGGAGGAGCCTGATAGTTAGCGCTCATCCATAAACTAACAGTTTCTGGATAGATCCTAATTTAAAGAGAACCGCATTAGAGCCCTTCCATGACCTGTTCAACGGAAACAATCGACCCATATTTCGCCTTCAATGCTTCAAGTCCCTTTTTTTGTTTATCATAAATCTTGAACACCCTGTTCGGTATATTTTGCTCTTTTCTGTAAGCCTCTTCCTGAAGATCGATCCTTGCCAGGATGTTATCAATATAGAAGGCGAACTGTTTATCATAAAGATCCTTTGGGTATTCCTTTTCAATACCTTCAAACAGATCTTTAAGGTCCTGATATTTCGGGATCAGCCCTATGGGAGTTTCAATGGCTTCCACATCATTGTTGGCCCTTTTTTCAAGCCACCCCAGCCAGACCTTTACATCCCTCTTTTCCCCCAGGAGCTTATCCCCGGACCCTCCGCGGGCCCCGTGGGTCAGGAAGTAATTCAGTCCGGCTATAATGGGTTTTTCGAGGAGTCTTTCGGAATTGAAGAACTGGAACTGGGCGCTCATATAGTCTGAAAGCGGACCCGGGATAAAAGGCTCGTTCGCCCAGGGCTGGCGCCTGACGCCCCGGGCCCCTATCTCGGTTGCGGTCGCCGCGGATAATACCGACGCCCCTATTATGACACCCTGATCGGGATTTATTGCCACCCATACAGGCGGCATGGTATCGGCATCTCGGCCGCTGTATGTTATAACCTTGATCTGAATCCCATTGGGGTCTTCAGCGGCCTCCTGGTTATAATTGCCGATAGCACTGTTTGAAAGGGTACATCGGGAATTGGGATGGGACATGGGAACAGGCATGCCTTTTTCATCTGTTTTTCCTTCCCACCATTCACCCTGAAAGTTGATCCCTTTTTTAGGAGGCTCTTCCCCGTTTCCTACCCAGTGGGGCACATTGTCATCATCTATAAGGACATTCGACCATATAACCTCGGTGCCTTCTTCTCTAAGGCATTTCATCAGGGCCGGATCGCCTTCACGATTTACATCCTGAACAATACCGAATATCCCGCATTCAGGGTTGATGGCCCTTAGTGTCCCGTCTTCCCCGATCCAGAGCTGGGCAAGATCATCACCGATAAAATCAGATCCGACCATGGCCGTTGTTGTCTTTCCGCAACCCGAGGGCGCTGCGCCGGCAAAATAGGTCTTTTTGCCTCCCGGCCCCGTTAGACCGGTAATAAACATATGTTCTGAAAGTTCTTTTTCTCTATTGTAATATGTGGCGAGATCCACGGCGAACCGGTGGTTGCCCTTTTTGAGAAGCAGGGTGTTGCCGGCATAGGTGCAGAACATGGAGAATGTCGTCAGCCAGCTCCTGTCCATAAAGACCCTGGCATTGGGCAGGTCTTCCGGCCTGTTGAGTCCCTCGCTGTGGACATTTGTCAGAATGAATCCCTTTCTCTTCGCTTCCTCGTCAAATCCGTCATACACATGTCTGTAAAGTATGTTGGCGGAGTGCATGACATAGGTGGATGTGGTGATTTCAAGGGCGGGGACAGAGGCGGGGGCGCCGATGGGGCCGCGGCTGAAGAATCCAACTAACAGGGTTTGGCCTCTTGCTATGCCGGTAAATTTTGTCCGGATATATTCTAAGGCCTCCTGTCTCAGGATGTTTTTGGCAAGGATACTGGTCTCTTCATCCTCATTTACAATATAGAAGGTCCTGTCGATGATACGGGCCTGTTCCTGGGGCAGATCAAAGTGTATGGTATGGCCTCTCATGGCAAGAGGTTTTTCTTCTCCCTTTTTCAGGCTAATCTCCCTGATTCTCTGCAAATCCTTTTCCGACCCGGTATTCACAAAAACCGTATCCGGGTCCATCAGGGAAACGGCATTGGCTATTTTCAAGAGGGCTTCTTTATTTGTAATCCTGTTCAGCTTTTCCAGACCCTCTTTATCACATTTCTTTTTAAAGAGAGCTATCGCGTCTTCAAGGGCCTTTACCCCTCCAATTTCAGAAAGGATATCTACCCCTGTTTTTAGCTTA
>JAFGDF010000211.1 GCA_016932235.1 Deltaproteobacteria bacterium
CCTCATCCACCAGCAATTCCGCTTCAATTTCATCATCCTGTGAAACACCCTCTGAAAGAAAAGGAATTCTGATAATCCCCTCTGCCCTTGTCATGGTCGTAATCGATCCCGCTGCCCGGGCAAGAGGAGTCGCTACTATTTTATCCCCCACTTTCCCTATGTTCACCCTTAAAAACTCTTCTATGCCCAGCTTTGAAGGAATATCCCTAGAAGGCCTGACCTTGATCCTGTCCGTTTTTGGTATTTTTAATCCCTGTAGAAAATAAAGCAGCGGTTTTACAAATTGATCAAAGGATAGTGCCGCAGATACAGTATACCCGGGGTTTCCAACTATGGGCTTTCCTTTTATCGAGCCAAGTATGGTTGGTTTTCCAGGCATCATTGCAACGCCATGCACAAGCAACTCTCCCATCTCACCGATAATGTTTGCCGTAAAGTCTTTGCTGCCTGCGGATGAGCCCGCATTGATGATGATTATATCCGCCTCAGAATCTACCGCCTTTTCCAGGTTATTCCTTATGTCCCCAATCCTGTCCGGAATAATATCATAAACCTGTGGCACGCAGTTGCAGGTTTGAACAAGCCCCGAAAGCATAACAGAATTGGATTCGATTATTTGGTTCCTTTTAATATCTTCCGGTCTCTTAATCTTCCTATGGTCGACAAGCTCCGAACCTGTGGGAATAATGGCCACGACAGGTCTCTTCCTTACGAGTACCGAAAAAATCCCGGCTGAAATTAGAGCGGACATGTCGTAAGGACGAATAATATGATTTTGCGGGAGAATCAACTGGGTGGCAACGATATCCTCACCAACCTTTCTGACATGCTGCCATGGATAGGCCGGGGAGCGTATTTCAACGTTCTGATCGTCAATCTGATGCACCTTTTCAATCATTATAACGGCATTATATTTTTCAGGAATGCCGTTTCCAGTGTTGCAGTAATCTGCCTCCCGGCCGACTTTGAGTGACTTCGGCTCCCTCTCTGTTGTACCATAGGTATCCTCCGCGCGCACCATTATTCCATCCATTGCTGCGGCATGATACGTGGGCGCGGATATACGGGCAAACACAGGCCCAGACGTAACCCTTCCAAGCGCCATATCAACCGGAACCTCTTCAGCGCCGATTCTCTCTTTTTTATTAAATCTTGAAAAAAAAATCTCTCTGGCCTCTTCAAGATTTTTCATGGCCAGATAAACGTGTCTTTTCAATTGAAGCCACCTCTCATGGTATCAAACAACATTACCTTAATCCTCTGCCCCTCGTAAAGGCCCTCTGTGTTCCTGCCGACTTTTACGAGACCATCCGCCTCGACAAGGGTTGAGATCAAACCTGACTTTCCGAATATCGGTTCCGCGACGAGACGGCCTTTCATATGAGACAGCCTTACCCTGATATAATCATCCCTACCGCTTGCCGATTCAATATTCCTGCTCAGTTCAGCCTCCACAAGGTTTGTCCATGGCGGCGCCTTTTCACTCTCCCCTGATATCCTCGCCAGAAAATCAGGAAGAAAGACCTGGGCCACCACCATGGCGGACGCAGTATGGCCGGGTAGGCCAAATACGGCTTTTGAACCTATTCTTGCGATAATTGTGGGTTTCCCGGGGCTTATTGATATGCCGTGAACAAGCAGTTCCGTCTCATCAAAGGACTCAAAGACCTTCAGAGTAAGATCCCTGGTACCAACAGAACTGCCGCCTGATATCCATATACTGTCCGCCTCTTTAAGACCAAGTTCCACCATCCGCCTTAACTGCTCAAAGTTATCATGGCATAATCCTATCACGAAAGGATCCGCGTGGTGCCGGGCGCAAAATGAGGTGAGAGTATAACGGTTTACATCCCTGACCTGTGCCAGTTTTGGCTTTCGATCGATGGGGATAACTTCATCCCCTGTGGAAATGATACCTATCCTGGACCGCCTAAATACGGGGACACTGCAAATTCCCAGACCCGCCATCAGACCCAGATCCTGAGGCCTGAGCCTGGAACCTTTCCTGAGCACAAGGGCATCCTTCTTAAAATCATCACCGGGTTGAATAACATTCTCAAGCGGTGAAATCGACCGGCTTACTTCTATAGTTTTTTCATCGAGAAGACTTGAATACTCAACCATAACCACACCGTCTGCACCCTCCGGAAGCATTCCTCCCGTGGATATCTTTACCGCCTGCCCCTTATCACATTTTACTTCAGGAGCCTTTCCCGTGATTACCTCTCCTACCACTTCAAGTAATGCCGGGATGCTTTCTGTCGCTCCGAATGTATCCACGGCTCTGACCGCGTATCCATCCATGGTGGACTTCCGATAGTCCGGAAGGTTTTCTTGAGCAATGATATCCCTGCTGAGGACCCTTCCGTGCGCATTTTCAATGGAAATACCCTCTTCACCTGACGGACCAAACGCCTTAAGCAGCTCAAGGACTTCTTCGGATGTCTTGAGTTTAAAGAACAATCGATTCAACCCCCGTTATTATACCTTTTCTAACCTGATTATCGCACCGGTTCCCTGCCTCGGGACAAAGAGCATAGCAATGATCGTCGGTGAAATATTCAGGGAACAAATCTAAACCAAATCTTAATACAATGATGTCCGGTTATGAAATTGCATAAAGATCGCTGTATGGTGAACTTTATATCACAAGTGACTTAACATAGAAAAAAAGAAACCTCAATTGCTATTTCCTAAGATAATGCTTCCTAGGAGCCTGTCGGACTATGTCCGACAGGCTCCTAGGAAGTTATTCAATTAATATCTTATTGAGATTTTGCCAGTCGCTCCTTCGTGGACTGGATGCTGTCCGAGGTGAATGGGACCTTGTATGCATTATATTATTTGCAGTTTGTCGTGCAAAGTCCGACAAACTGCTATGTATTAGATAAAAAAGATGAGGATCATTTGTCTATACAAATGGTCCTCAAATATCGTACCGTCAACTATATAAAAACTGTTACTGCCTTTACAAATCCTCCAGCGCAACGATCCCAGGCAGGCTCTTACCCTCAAGATATTCAAGAGATGCCCCACCTCCGGTTGAAATATGTGATATCTTATCATCGACATGGAATTTTTTTGCTGCCGCGGCGCTGTCACCACCACCGACGACAGAGACCGCTGAAGATTCCGCTATCGCTTTTGCAATCTCCTCCGTTCCCTTGGAAAATTCGTCACGCTCGAAGATACCCATCGGGCCGTTCCATACGATCGTTTTGACTTTTAAGATTTGTTTTTTAAAGGTCTCAATCGTTTTCGGTCCAATATCCGCGGCGATGAAGCCTTCAGATATATCCGGTCCTTCTGTTGTTTTTATCTCCTTCGGGGCATCTAAATTGTCACAAACAATATGATCTTCCGGAAGGAAGATATCAACCTTTTTATCTCTCGCCTCATCCATCAATGACGAGACAACCGAGATCATGTCTTCTTCACAAATCGAGGAACCGGTCTCTTTACCTGAATGCTTTAAAAAGGTATACGCCATCGCGCCCCCTATCAGGATCATGTCAACCTTTGAAAGCATATTCTCTATGACTGGTATCTTGTCCGCGACTTTGGCGCCTCCAAGAACCAGAGCAAAGGGCCTTTCAGGAGAGCTAATGATTTTTTCAAAGTACTCGATCTCCTTTTGAACAAGAAAACCAGATACTGCCTGAAGGAAATGAGTTACACCCTCTGTTGACGCATGGGCCCTGTGGCAGGTGCCGAAAGCGTCGTTTACATAGATATCTCCAAGCATGGCCAGTTTTTTCGCAAAATCCGGATCATTTTCGGTTTCTTCTTTATGAAACCGCAGATTTTCAAGAAGCATAACATCACCGGCGTTCATTGTATTCACAGCTTCTTCCACTTCAGGCCCGATACAATCATCAAGTTTTATAACCGGTTTCTTAAGCAATCGTCCAAGGCGCTCGGCTACTGGCTTAAGCCTCAACTCTTCTTTTACAGATCCCTTGGGTCGACCCAGATGGCTCATTAATATGATTTTCGCATCATTTTTGATAAGATATTCAATGGTAGGAAGGGCCTCTAATATCCTTTTATCATCCGTAATATCTCCATTTTTATCTATAGGTACGTTAAAATCAACCCTTATCAACACTCTTTTATTCCTTATATTAACATTAAGAAGGCTTTTTTTATTCATAATATTGCCTCTAATATAATTTTATGATCGATAAGTGACATTTTCTTAATCTTTGCTTTGAATTCCTTTTCTTCCCCAAAGATATTCTGAAGCTTAACAATGTCTTTCATGACCTCAAAAGAGTCCACGCTATCAAGAATTATCTCCTCTTTACCATCTTTTATCAGATAAGCCTTTGACTCGCACATGGTTATTCCATCTCCTTTATCATTTCTATTGCCCTGCCCACGAGATGCGGTAAGGGTTCATTGGAAAGACCCGTTATCTTTACCCTCTCCTGGGTCAACGGTATCAGGATCTTCATGGCATTACTCGAGCTTACGGCTTCCGCCATCCTAGTTGTTAATTCTCCCATCATAGCGTTGGGCATGAGGATCGCAAGAGGCCCAATAATCAAATCTACTTTCGGACAATTATAGACAATGGCGCTCTCACCCGATGCCCCCCTGTTGGCCCCCGCTTTCATCATCCGAGAAGTGGCGATAGAATTCGTGCCCAGCGCCAGTATCTCCTCGCTCGCGCTTACCGTTTCTCTGAGGCCTTTGATAATAGCCGTTCCGATACCGCCGCCCTGCCCGTCCATAACCGCAATGATCACTGGAACACCCCTAATATTTAATGAATATTTAATTTGTATTATTAATCAACTAACGATATATTCCGATATAATTATCCAAAGCGCAAGAATTTTTATCCTTCTTATTAAAATGAATCCTTTTTCTATAATTATCCCTGCTCTCGCATACATCATCGGATCGATCCCTTTCGGACTGCTTATAGGCAAAAAGACCGCGGGAATCGATATTTCTCAGGAGGGAAGCGGTAACATAGGGGCGGCAAACATCGCGAGAATTTTGGGATTAAAATACGGCGCTGCTACCCTTGCTCTCGACTGCGTTAAAGGCTTCATACCAGTCCATGTAGCATTGATATTCTTTTCACAGGACATTGCAATGGCCGTTCTTACAGGTTTATGCGCCGTGGTCGGCCATATTTTCTCGATCTTTTTAAGATTCAGAGGAGGGAAAGGAGTAGCAACGGGTTTGGGTGTCTTTCTCGCCCTGGCTCCACTCAATGCGCTGATCTGCATTATCCTTTTTATCATCACCGTCATACTGTGGGACTTCATCTCCCTGGGTTCCATTATAGCTTCGTTAGCAATGCCCCTTAGTCTATGTTTCATCGGTCAAGATCCAACTCTTGTTGGCGGATCTCTTCTCATGTCCCTGCTTATATGTCTGAAGCACAAGGGAAATATCCAGCGGTTGCTTAGAGGAAAAGAAAAAAAATGGAAAAATAAAGTTTAACAATGTCGGTATATAATTCAACGTTATGTCTATAGACCGTGGCCTGGGGAGCCCTTTTTACGAGCAAACTCGTTCCTGGCTAGTTTTACGCAAACTGCCTTACTAGGCGGGGGGCCATCTCAGTCATTGTAATGAATGATTAAGGTGGAACGACCGGAGAAGGTCTCCGCCCGCTCTCTGAGGCGTAGGCTCTCCGAGCCGGAGGCCTGGCATGCACCGTGCTCTATTATCTTGCTACCTGGGTCTTCGCCGTAAAAAGGGCTCCCCAAGCTAAGGCCCTGAAACCACATGGTGCTATTTTCATGCATTGTGGAGGCCCATGGGGCCATGAGTTTTTAACACGAAAATGAGTTTTAATAATCCCAATATGGGAAACTTTTTTTATCCGACAGTCTCCTATGATAAGCGGTCCAGAAGCCTCTCCAGTTCTTCGTCAGATGAAAAATATATATTTATACTACCCTTTTTACCGGATCTTTTTATAGCAACTCTAGTGCCGAGAGATTTTTTCAGATTATCGGCCAGAGATTCCAGATAATATGCCTCTTCGGTCTTTTTCTTAACCGTCCTTGCCCTTTCGACCTTGCTTAAAAGCCGCTCTGTTTCACGAACTGAAAGCTCCTTTTTGATAATCATGTTTCTGAAATTGATCTGCTCTTCCCGGCTATTCAGGCCTGCCAGTACTCTGGCGTGCCCGGTTGTCAGTTTGCCGCATACCAGATCCTCCCGTATCGTCATGGGCAGTTTCAGCAGCCTCAGCATATTGCTTACAGTAGAACGATCTTTGCCCACACGTTTTGCGATGTCTTCCTGCGTTACCTTTGTATCATCAAGCAATTTCTGATAGGCCATTGCTTCCTCTATGGGATTGAGATCTCGCCGGTG
This sequence comes from Deltaproteobacteria bacterium, assembly GCA_016932235.1. The sequence continues at coordinate 6,346 of JAFGDF010000211.1, forward strand.
AATGTTCTCAATTAGGGATAATTCAAGGGATTCCACCGGAGTGCTTTCCCTGACGACTACAGGGATCCTTTTAAGACCCGCCTTCTGTGCAGCTCGCCACCGACGTTCACCGGCAATTAGCCTGTAGCCGCTTTCAACCTTGCTAACAAGAACCGGTGTAATTATTCCCTTTTCCCTTACAGAAAGAGCCAGCTCTTCCAGTTCATCATTTGCAAACTCCTTGCGGGGCTGATCGGGATTAGGCTCTATCAACTCTATTGGACACTGAAAATAACTCTGTCCCCCAGACCCAATGCCGTCAGCATCAGGGATCAGTGCTGACAGGCCTTTCCCAAGGGCCTTGCGCTTCGTCATGATTGCCCTCCCCGTTTTAATAATTCGTTCGCAAGCTCTAGATAACTCTCGGCGCCCCTTGACTTGATATCATAAAGTAAGATCGGCTTCCCGTGGCTCGGGGCCTCACTGAGGCGGACATTTCTCGGGATCAGAGTATTGAACACCGAATCTTTAAAATGCCCTCGAACCTCCTCCTCAACCTGCGCGGAAAGGTTATTTCGTGAATCATGCATTGTCAGGAGGATTCCTATAACTTTTAATGATGGGTTGAGGCTTTTCTTGACAGCCCGCAATGTCTTTAACAGTTGACTCAGACCCTCAAGGGCATAAAATTCACACTGTAGCGGCACAAGGACAGAATCAGACGCAGTTAATGCGTTAAGTGTTAGATAACCCAATGAAGGCGGGCAATCCAAGAAGATATAGTCAAAATCCTTCTTAATGGAATCCAGGTTTTTCTTAAGCAAAAACTCTTTATCATCGGCAAGATGCATCTCAACTTCCGCACCTATCAATTCAAGCGTGGCCCCCATTAGATATAGACCTGCGACTTCCGTGTTCCTGATCAGATCTCTTTCACCACCCGAGCCGAAGATAAAATTATACAACCCTGTTTCCAACTCCGATACATTAAGCCCCAGACCGGTCGTTGCATTTCCCTGCGGATCACAATCAATAATCAGACATTTTTTCTTTCCAACTGCAAGAAATGCCGCAAGATTCACGGCCGTGGTTGTTTTTCCGACCCCGCCCTTCTGGTTCGCAATCGAAATAACCTGACCCATACCTGTCAGCATCTCCCGGATTTTATGCGCGGTAAAAAATAATGTTTCACGTGAAACACCTCTCTTTTACAGCCTGGTTCTGTTGTATAATATATATCATGGATGTAAAACAAATATTCGATTGTTTTGTTGCCATAATTTACTTAATAATCTCTAAATATTATGTTTCTTTTTCGTATTATTATGCATGATTAATAGACATAACTAGTTAAAATAATATCGTTTTTGAAAATCTTTCATGCAGTCTGCCGGCCTCTGGCCGTCAAACTGCTGGATTCTATCCAAGATGTGCCTCAAAAGATTAAGACCCTTATGAAATTATTCTTCAACATTTTTAAACAGCATAAACGCCCTATTTATATATTAATGTAAAACCAAACTCAACGGCAAAATCTCTTTTATATGTATTATGCCTTTTATATAAACACGCGGTTCAAATTTTTTCGCACGCTCAGATCCAATTCTTCAATCATTCCGTGCCGCGATCTGTATTCAATGCCCCAACCGGACACTAGTGTTCTTAAATAAAAATTATTTATTTTAGAAAAAATTGAAATCAGCCGTTTTTTAAAGATTTCCTTCGGATTTTAAAGAATCTCTATTGTGGAATATTTTATTAACTTTAATTAATTTGGAGAGAAGTTTTTGAATTAATAGAAAAAAATGAAACTTTCATTTTTTGGTTATTTAACTATGCCTTATGCCCTTCCTAAAAATTATTTTAATCTTTTCCCGCACTTACCTTCTGTCAAAAAAGCATTATCGACTTCATCATTCCTGTAAATCATTCCTTTTGACATCCCCTTCGTTTTTTAAGATAAATGCCCATTCAAAACAGACTTTCAATTTACCACCTTTTTTACCTATAGTTCATCGGGGATAGCAATGATCAGTTTGTGGGAAAACGCAAAAAAAGGCATTAGAAAAGAACTTTCGGAAAAAAGTTTTTCTTTGTGGATAAACCCGATTACCGTACTTGATCGAAAAGGTGGTACCCTCGTGCTCGGTTGTCCAAACAAGTTCTCGCTTAACTGGATTAGTGAAAATTATAAGGGTATTATTGAAAAAATTATAAATAACATCAACGAAGAAGATATAAAAATATCTTTGAAAATTGCACCAAGCAGGAAAAACGGCCCTGTTCCGGAGATATTTAAGACGTCAAAACAACTAGAACTACCCAACATATCAGTAAATAGAGGGATTGGAAGAAGACGTTTTAAAAAAGAATTTACATTTGACCGTTTCGTGGTGGGCGAATGCAATGAATTCGCATATTCTGCTTCAAAAGCCTTGGCTCTCGGAAGTACCTGGTCCTATGATTCGCTTTTTTTGCTTTCAAACACTGGCCTGGGAAAAAGCCATCTTGTCCAGTCAATCGGAAATGCGATACTTGACCAGAATAAAAATATAAGACTTTTCTATATTACAGCAGAAGATTTTGTCAACGAAATGATTTTTGCACTCAAGAACAACCTGATGGAAGACTTTAAAAACCGCTACAGACGATCCTGTGATGTTTTACTCCTTGAAGAAGTTCATTTCTTAAGCGGAAAGGAAAAAATGCAACTGGAAATGGGATATACTCTTGATGCATTGATCAATGAAAATAAAAAAATCATATTTACGAGTTCAATGCTTCCCAAGGATATCCCGAATATTACAAAGGGGTTTACATCCCGCCTAACTTCAGGCGTTATCACAAACATTGAAAATCCTGATTACCCTACCAGGGTCAGAATTATTGAAAAAAAGGCATCAGAACAAAATCAAAAACTTTCTGAAGATATTGTTCATCTTCTTGCTGAAACCCTGACAAAAGACGTCCGCCAGATCGAGAGCGCCTTACATTGTCTTAAGGCTAAATCAGAGCTGCTGAAGGCAAGAATCGATCTTGATCTCGCCAAAGAAGTAATAAAATGCCACATTACTGAAGATGGTAGCGTATCAATCTTGAGCATTAAAAAAATTGTCTGCCGATATTTCAAGGTTGACCCGGCAATGCTCAGCTCAAAATCCAGGAAAAAGATTCATTCTTACCCCAGAAATATCCATGCATATCTGTGTCGTCATTTTACTGATGCAACATTGGAAGATATAGGAAGATCCATCGACAGAAACCATTCCACTGTTCTCTATGCTTCGGAGGTTATCGAGAAAAAAATGAAGGTTGATAATAGGGTTAAAAAAGAGGTAGCATTTCTCAATAATAAAATCATGGAGATGTCAAAATGATCCAAAAAAAGCAACTTCCTCTTAAAAATTTTATCCTGTGGTCATTGCTCATTGTTATCGCCATTCTCTTGCTCTACTTTATTTTTATTGCCCTTGTTTCGATCAACGTCGGCTTAAGCCATATACATCAGGATGGTTTCTGGATGCCGATAACGGCCGGGATTGTTGTCATAATCTCCTGTGTTTGCTTTTTCCTCTTCTCTTTACGATTTGCCCTTAATAAGCTTAAAGAAAAAGAAGTTATAAGGATATAGCATCGTTCCTCAGCCTGCCACTATCCATTTCTTTTTCAATTTACTTCTTTTCCTTGTAAAAATAGCAGAGAAATTCCTCATCTTTTGGTGATAGATTGAATCTTAATGCCGCCGCCTGTATAAGGCATAATATGGTCTTGCCTTCATCTTCCTGGAGTTCTCCGGAAATCCATTTTAAGGCCTTTTTGATATTCTCTCCCTCAGGCATTATGGTTGCCATAATGTCTCCCTTCATGAACTGGATTTATTAAGTTCCTCCCAGTTAATACAATTTGGTGGTCGCTCATCCCTGAGTCCTGATAAAAGATTTTCCACAGCCATCCTTGCCATTTTCTTCCTTGTCTCAATTGTGGCGCTTCCGATGTGCGGAAGGATGACCGCATTGTCCAGCTTGGACAACCCAGGAGTTAACACAGGCTCTTTTTCATATACATCCAATCCGGCGCCCGCTATGATTCCGTCTTTTAGTGCCATGAATAGCGCATGTTCATCGATAACGGAGCCACGTGAGGTATTTATCAGATACGCCTCTTTTTTCATCAAACTCAGCTCCCTTTTCCCGATAAGGTGACGCGTCTCTGCAGTAAGCGGAACATGAAGGGAAATGAAATCCGATTCCGCGAGAAGCGCATCCAACTCAGCATATTCGGCCCCCAGTTCTTTCTCTGTAGGCGTTTCAATCCTTCTCCTGTTATGATAGAGAATCCTCATATCGAAGCCCTTTGCTCTTTTTGCGAGGGCTGTTCCTATCCTGCCCATCCCTATTATCCCAAGCCGCTTTCCTGTTACCTCTCGTCCTAAAAAACTGAAAGGTGTCCAGAAGCCAAATCGGCCCTCCCTGGTAATGTGATCGCCTTCAACTACTCTCCTTGCCGTCGCCAGAATCAGGGCAAATGCTATGTCGGCGGTGGAATCCGTAAGAACCCCCGGGGTATTGGATACCATTATCCCCTGCTCTGTCGCCGCGTCCAGATCAATATTGTCATATCCCACACCGTAATTTGCGATCATCTTAAGGTCCGGTGCTGTTTTTAACATGTCCCTGTCTATACGGTCATTGATGGCGCAGAGAATACCATTTTTATCCTTTATCTTTTGCGCCAGATATTCCCTTTCAACGGGTTTTTCATCCGTATTTGATTCCACAGAGTGCTCTCTTTCCAGAGGATTCATATCATCACGGGAAAGTTTTATTGTTACCAATATCTTCATATCTGTTCCTTATCCTAATATAAAAATCACCTGTTGCATTCAATATATAGGCACGATCATTTGTCAAGCTCCTTTTTTAACTCCCTCCCCATGAGATCTCGCACCGCAAGCCTTGGATCCTTTCCCCTATAAAGGACTTGGTAAACCTCACTGATGATGGGCATGTCCACATTCATTTTTTTTGCGAGCTGGAAAGCAGAGACCGAAGTCTTTACACCTTCCGCTACCATATTCATTCCTCCAGTGATATCCTCCAGCCTCATTCCCTGACCGATCTTTAGCCCCACCGTTCTATTGCGACTAAGGTCTCCAGTACACGTCAGTACAAGATCTCCGATTCCAGATAGACCCGCAAATGTCATAGGATTCGCTCCCATCGCAACTCCAAGCCTGGATATCTCAGCAAGACCCCTTGTTATTAACGCCGCCCTCGCGTTTAGGCCGAACTTAAGGCTGTCCGCCGCTCCAGCGGCTATGGCAATAACATTTTTTAAAGCGCCGCATAGCTGGACCCCGATAAGATCGTCACTGGCGTATACGCGGAAATATTCCGTATAAAAAATCTGCTGCAATCTTTCGGCATCGCTAATTTTCCGGCACGCTACCGTAATGGCTGTCGGCTGCTTTCTCGCAACCTCTTTCGAAAAGCTCGGTCCCGCCAGACAGGCAAAATTACCCATATTATAATCTGGAAGAACTTCCTCAGCCACCTGGGACATCAGTTTTGAGGATTCATTTTCTATGCCCTTAGTGGCGGAAACAATAACTGTATTAAGATTAAGGTATTCCTTCATATTTTTCAGTACTTCCCTGAATACATGTGAAGGTATAACCAAAAGCAATACGTCCTTCTCGTATAATGCCTCTTCAAATGTCATTACCGGATTTAATCTTTGATCCAGTTTTACATCGGGAAGGAAGAGAGAATTGATCCTTTTGTCTCTTATCTCTTGATATACATCTTCTTCCCTCACCCACAGATCCACGTGATAATCTTTGCCCGCTAACAGGTTTGCCAAAGTCGTCCCCCAGCTCCCCGCACCTATAACACCTATATTTATTCTGTCTTTTTTAGCCATGATTTATTTACCTTTTATGCATAAAATTATAAAGAATCTCGCTAGCTTATAATTTCCGGAATCTATTATCAGGCCGGGGAATTAATGTCAACAGAAGAGATACCGGCGTCGCATTCCGCTTTGATGATATGTTTAAGTTTGCAGAAACGTCAGCTTAATTTCTTGACACAATTTATTCTTTTAATTATAGATCATAAAACGTTATACACCCAATTTTAGTCTTAATCGTAAAGGAGACAATATGATAGAGGCAACTCTCATAATGTTAGCTCTCGGTGCGTTCTGCGGTCTTCTACTGAGCGCCGCATCCAGGATATTTTATGTCTACGAAGACCCTAGAATTGAGCTTGTACAAGAGTGTCTTGCCGGTGCAAACTGCGGAGGATGTGGCTATGCCGGATGTGCCGCCGCTGCGGAGGCGGTTGTTAAAGGAGCCGCTTCTCCGAATATCTGCATCGTTGGCGGCATGGAGTCCGCCCAGTGCGCCTCAGAGATCATGGGAGTCTCCGTGGAAATGGCCGAACCGTTAAAATCCTATAATCAATGCACCGGGGGTAACCGTGCTTCCAACAAATTTATATATCTCGGCATTAAAAGCTGTCGAGCAGAAACCATGCTTTATGGCGGTAAACGGACCTGTGAAATCGGATGCCTCGGCCATGGTGATTGCGTCCGCGCCTGTCTTTTTGACGCACTGAGCCTGGGGCCTGACGGCTATCCAGTAGTCGATGAAGATAAATGCGTGGGCTGCGGTGCGTGTGAAAGGGCATGCCCCAAAAATATCCTCGAGGTAAAAACTCCTTCGGAGCGACTCCTCCATTTCAACATGGTTGATGAATGTCTCGCACCCTGCAGACAGACATGCCCTGCTGAGATAAATATACCTCTTTACATAGCACAGATACGGAAAGGAGACTATAAAGGCGCAGTTCACACCATTCGGGAAAGAAATCCATTGCTGCTTTCCTGCGGCCGGGTCTGCCCTCATCCCTGTGAGACAAATTGCAGAAGAGCGATTATAGATGAGGCCGTTTCAATCAACCAGCTAAAACGTTTTGTCGCCGATTATGAGATGACAACAGGGAAAAGACTTCCCATATCCGTTGCTCCGCCTACAAATAAGCGAATCGCTGCGGTAGGCGGCGGCCCTGCCGGTCTCAGCTGCGCGTATTTTCTTAAAAGACTGGGGCACGATGTGACTATTTTTGAGGCAATGCCTAAACTCGGCGGAATGCTTCGATACGGGATTCCCGAATACAGGCTCCCAAAAAAGGTTCTGGACTGGGAGATCGAAGGAATACTGGATCTAGGAATAGAATACCACACAGGTGTTAGACTGGGGCTCGATTTCAGCATCGATTCCCTTTTGGAAAAGGGATATGATGCGATCTTTCTCGGCATCGGGGCCTGGAAAGATTCCCTGATGAGGGTTGAAGGAGACGATCTCAAAGGTTGCTATTCCGGGATTAATTTTCTTTCCAGGATCGCGAGCGGCGAGAAGATCCCCATCGGAGGAAATGTTTCGGTGATAGGTGGCGGAAACACCGCGATTGACTGTGCAAGAAACCTGATTCGGCTGGGGGCTAAAAAGGTCTTCATAGTTTACCGAAGAACCAGAAATGAGATGCCCGCAAACGAAGTGGAAATAGAGGCAGCAGAGCACGAAGGAGTTGAATTCCTGTTTCTCAGCGCACCCGTCAGCGTAAAGGGAGACGAGGACGGCAACGTTACCCATCTCGAATACAAGAAGATGCAACTCGGAGAGCCCGATGCAAGCGGCCGAAGAAGACCGGAACCTATCGAAGGCTCCGAGACTATCCTTGAAACCGATATGATAGTCGCGGCGCTGGGCCAATCCCCCGATCTGTCTTTCACAGAGGAAATGAAAGAAAGCGTTTTAAAATTAAACACGACCAGATGGAACACCATCGACGTCCATCCATCTACGCTTCAATCCAGCATTCCTTTTATTTTTTCAGCAGGAGATTCAGCCACAGGCCCTTCGCTGGTAGTCGACGCCATCGGCGGTGGAAGAAGGGCCGCAAGGTCGATACATCAATTCGTCACAGGACAGGAAGTTAAGGCTGAGGAAGGTGAGCTCGGGAAAAAATTAATCCCCGAGACGATATTTGATCATTTAGAAGGAATCCGTAAAATCGCCAGAGCCGAAATGGTAGAGCTTCCGGCGGAAGAGCGCATCAAATCATTCGACGAAGTGGACCAGGTTCTTACGGAGGAAGCCGCACTACGGGAAAGCAGTAGATGCCTTTCATGCGGAAGAATCTGTTATAATATAGACTCTGATATACAAGATCTAAAGGCAGCATGAATTATATTCATTAGCTAATCTTCCATAAGTTTCGCCACCCCAACCACCTTCTCGTTTTCCCCCAGATCGATAAGTTTTACTCCCTGTGTATTGCGACCGATTACGGAGATATCAGCCACCCTGAGTCTGATTATCTTCCCGTGTTCTGTAATTATCATAAGCTGATCCTGATCCGACACCTGATATGAATAGACCACCGGACCGTTCTTCTCCGTGTGCTTTATTGTGAGAATACCCTTGCCTCCTCTGGACTGTCGTCTGTACTCTTCCGTCCTGGTCCTTTTTCCAAACCCGTTTTCGGTAACGGTAAGGAGCGTCGAAGAATCGTCCCCTATCGCCTCCATACCCACAACTTCATCTCCCGTCTCCATTCTGATGCCGATGTTTCCTGCAGCCACCCTTCCCATTTCACGAAGATCCCCTTCCACGAACCTTATGGATTTACCATGACGCGTCGTGAGAAAGATATCATCTTCCCCGGAAGTTATCCTGGCGCATATCAATTCATCGTCCTCACGTATCTTAAGGCCTATTATCCCTTTCGCTCTCGGATTACTGTAGGATATGAGTTCCGTTTTTTTAACAAGACCGTTCTTCGTGCACATTACCACATACTTACCCTCTTTAAAATCCCTTACCGCGAGAGTTGTCGCTACCTTTTCTCCTGGCATCAGTTCCAAAAGATTTACTATCGCCTTACCACGGGACATCCTTCCCGCCTCCGGAAGCTCGTGTACTTTCTTCCAATAAACTCTTCCCATATTGGTGAAAAATAACAGGTAGTCATGGGAAGACGCGACATAAAGAAACTCTACAAAATCCTCTTCTTTAGGAACAACGCCCGTGAGGCCTTTTCCGCCCCGCCGTTGGGCCCTGTAAAGACTTATAGGATTCCTCTTGATATATCCCTTATGGCTGATAGTAACGACCATGTCCTCTTCCGCTATGAGATCCTCCATATCAATGTCCCCACTCTCTTCGAGGATCTCGGTCCTTCTCTTATCTCCGAATCTCTCTTTTACCTCATTCATTTCGTCCCTTATCAACTTTGATACCATAGCGGGACTGTCGAGAATGGATTTAAAATATGCGATGTTTTTTATCAGTTCGAGATGTTCTGTCTCGATTTTTTCTCTCTCAAGTCCTGTAAGCCTCTGTAATCTCATATCAAGGATAGCCTGTGATTGTGCGTCCGTAAGATCAAAGTCGGACATTAACCTCTGTTTCGCCTCTTTCGGGTCGGCTGAAGACCTTATCAAATGTATCACATCATCCAGAAAATCAAGCGCCTTCTTGAGACCTTCCAGAATATGTGCTCTCTCCTCCGCCTTTCGAAGGTCGAATATCGTCCTCCTTATTATTATCTCCCTGCGGTGATCGATAAAATGCTCGATTATCTCCTTCAGATTCAGGATTTGTGGCCTTCCCTTTACGATGGCAAGAAGGATAATCCCGAATGATATTTCCATCTGTGTGTACTTATAAAGCCGGTTTAAAATAACCAGGGCCTTCCCTTCCTTTCTGACATCAAGCACTATTCTCATACCATCCCTGTCTGATTCGTCTCTAATGTCCGAAATGTCCTCTATCTTCTTTTCTTTGACCAGCTCGGCGATCTTCTCCAGCAGCTTCGCCTTGTTGACCTGATATGGTATCTCGGACACTATTATCCTCTCCCGGTTCTTTCCTATCTTCTCAATAAACGCCCTAGCCCTGATCTTGATAATGCCTCTGCCGGTTCTGTATGCTTCAATCACGCCCTTCCTTCCCAGGATAAATCCTGCTGTCGGAAAATCCGGACCGGATATTATCGCGGAAAGACCTTTTATGTTTATATCGGGATCATCAATTACCCGTATTATCGCCTCGCAAACCTCCGTAAGATTATGCGGAGGAATATTCGTCGCCATGCCCACCGCGATACCCGAAGCGCCGTTTATCAAAAGGTTAGGGATATTCGTCGGCAGAATAACCGGTTCCTGAAGGGAATCATCATAGTTTGGTGTGAAATCAACTGTATTTTTATCGATGTCAGATAAAAAATCCTGCGCTAGACTGGTCATCCTTACCTCTGTGTAGCGCATAGCCGCCGCCGGATCACCATCAACGGATCCGAAATTTCCCTGTCCGTCAATTAAAGGATATCGCATGGAAAAATCCTGTGCCATGCGTACGATGGTGTCGTAAACGGCAGCATCACCATGTGGATGATATTTTCCTATAACATCCCCGACGACTCTCGCTGATTTCTTATACGGTCTGTTATAGTAATTTTTAAGATCATGCATCCCATATAATACCCGCCTATGAACGGGTTTGAGTCCGTCTCTTACATCAGGAAGCGCCCTCCCGACTATTACACTCATAGAATAATCGAGATATGCCTTTTTCATTTCATCTTCTATGTTGACCGTCTGCGAATTAATGTCCAAGATCATCTCATTGCTCCAAAAATAAAATTGACCTCATGAGACTGTCGTACTTTGTCCGACAGTCTGCTCAGTCAATTTTATATTAATAAAAAATTTCGTCAGAAATTTTTTTTATATATCGAGTTCCTTTACTTCGAGCGCGTTTTTCTGAATAAATTCTCTTCTTGGTTCCACCCTGTCTCCCATAAGGAGCGTAAAGATATCATCAGCTTCCACAACATCATCGATTCTCACCTTGAGCAAGGTCCTCTTTTCAGGATCCATCGTAGTGGACCAGAGTTGTTCCGGGTTCATCTCACCAAGCCCTTTGTATCTCTGTATTGTCAGACCTCTCTTGGCCTTTTCCATCAACTCCGAAATCATCTGTTGAGGATCATCTATCCTCTTTTCTTCTCCGTTTCCCGATAATTGGAAACTGTGATTATACATGCCTCCGAGTTCTCTAGAAACATCAATAAGAAATTTTAATTCCGGCGAAGAAAGGAGATCCCAGTTCACAGAGGACGATTGACCTCCATTTTGTGTGTCAGTGACCGTAAATTCGTAATATCCGTATTCATTATTCTGTTCCACGTCATTAATATGAAAACCCTTTTCCTGTAATTTTTTGAAAAGGTCCTCCATAAATTCCTTTTCTTTATACATCTTTTTATCTTCAGGTCCTAATGAGACCAGGACTTCCAGAAGCCTTAAGTTATAGCCTCTTCTCGAAAGCCTTCCGAGTTTCTCGTAAAAGTTCATTATCATATTGAGAAATTTGACAAGTTTCTTTCCTGAAATAACATCGCCGTTATTGATTGTTATACTCTCGTTCTGTGATATACGTTCTAGGATAAAACCATTAAAGTCCTCTTCATTCTTGATAAAAATCTCATCTTTCTTCCCTGTAGAAACTCTATACAGCGGAGGTTGTGCTACATAAAGATGACCTTTTTCTATTAATTCCGGCATCTGCCTGAAAAAAAAAGTAAGCAACAGGGTCCTGATATGCGATCCGTCAACATCCGCATCAGTCATGATAATGACCTTGTGATATCTCAAAGAATTTATATCATACTCTTTATCACCTATGCCTGTCCCGAGGGCCGAAATCATCGTCCTTATCTCTTCGCTTGATATCATCTTATCAAAACGTGCCTTTTCGACATTGAGAATCTTTCCCTTAAGAGGAAGTATAGCCTGGTTTTTTCTATCCCTTCCCTGCTTTGCCGAACCACCAGCAGAATCGCCCTCTACAATAAAAATCTCACTTCTGCTGGCATCTCTTTCCTGGCAATCCGCCAGTTTGCCCGGTAATGAGTGATCAGATAAAACTCCCTTTCTTCTGGCCAGATCTCTGGCCTTTCTTGCCGCTTCCCTGGCCCTTGCCGCCTCGATGACTTTTGAAAGTATTGCGCTGATGACCTTGGGATTTTCTTCAAAATAACTGCTCAGGCCCGCATTTAAAAGATTTTCCACAAGTCCTTTGACATCGCTATTTCCTAGTTTTGTTTTAGTCTGTCCTTCGAACTGAGGATCTGGAAGTTTAACACTTATCACCGCCGTCAGGCCCTCTCTAACATCATCCCCACTCAGTTTCTCTTTATAATTTTTATACTTGGGTGAGTTCTGTATATATTGATTGATACTTCTCGTAATAGCGGCCTTGAATCCACTGAGATGACTTCCTCCTTCTGCTGTGTTTATATTATTTGCAAAACTGAATATCTTATCCTTATAAGAGGTGTTATATTGTAAAGCTATCTCAACGACCACACTGTTTTTTTCACCTGTGATGTATATTACTTTCTTATGAAGCAACTCTTTATTCTTATTGAGATAATCAACAAAAGATTTAATACCCCCATCATATTGATACTCCTCTTTCCTGCCGGTCCTTTCGTCGGAAATCTTTATCCTCACCCCGCTCGTCAGAAATGCCAGTTCTCGCATCCTCCTTGACAGGATTTCAAAATCAAATTCTATATTTTCGAAGATATCCCTGTCTGGTTTGAACAATACCCTGGTTCCCGTCTTCTTTGTCTCTCTTTTTATCTTCAACTTATCGATAACTTTACCTCTTTCGTATCTCTGAAAATATACCTTCCCGTCTAGGTATACCTCTGCCTCCAGATATTCAGAGAGTGCATTCACGACAGAAACACCTACTCCATGAAGCCCGCCTGAAACCTTATAACTTTTATTATCAAACTTACCTCCTGCATGAAGTTTTGTCATGACCACCTCGAGGGCGGGTATCTTTTCGGTCTTATGTATTCCAACCGGTATTCCTCTTCCGTTATCTGTGACACTGACACTGTTATCACTGTAAATTTTTATCTCTATCTGATCGCAGTAACCTCCCATTGCCTCATCAATACTGTTGTCAACAACTTCATACACCAGATGATGCAATCCTTCACTACTGGTATTTCCAATATACATGGAAGGTCTTTTCCTTACCGCCGCAAGCCCTTCCAAAACCTTGATATCTGACGCACTGTATTTCGATTCTGTTCTTGTCATATTAAATCCTCATAGGCATTATGAGCCCTAAAAACCCTTCATCTTTTTCTCCTTTTATTGTGCAGGGACTGGAATCATCTATAAAACCTAGCTCAACATTCTCACTATCCATCGCCTGCAATACATCTATAAAATACCTTGAATTAAAACCCATTTCCAGTGTTTCATCATCGTACTTTATCTCCATATTATCCTGAACATCTCCCAAGTCGGGATTAATGGAAACCAATTCCATATTATTTTTGTTAAGTGTTATTTTTACGCCCTTATAATTCTCATTACTCAATATTATCATCCTTTTCATTCCTTCCAGTAATTCTTCCTTATTTACTTTAATACTATGCTTGGCCGATTCGGGAATAACTGAATTGTAATCAGGAAATTTCGTCTCCAGAAGCCTTATGATAAAGATAATATTATCTTTTTTTGCTATACAATTATTCTGTTGAAACCCGAAATGTATTTTTTCACCATCTGAAACAAGTCTGCTCAACTCCATCATCCCCTTCTTTGGTATCATAACTCCACTTTGGATCTTCAGTTCGTTAATATTGTTTATCTCCTTATCTATCATCGAAAGACGATGCCCATCGGTAGAAACCATTCTCAGGTGATTTTTACCGTTTTTTTCCACCTTTTCGGTATATACCCCTGATAGTTTAAATCCTGCCTCTTCAATTGTGACTGAATATATGGTTTTATTTATCATCTCTCCTAAGATTTTTCCATCAAGCTCCACGGTTACGACACCTTCCGGTTCAATAAATACGGGGTATTCTTCAGCCGGAAGACAGGCAAGATTGTATTTTGTTTTTCCGTCCGAAATAAAAATCCAATTTTTATCCTTCTCTTTTAGATATATTTCCGGACTTTTACTCTCCTTTAATATCTCGAATAATTTTCTTCCGGATATTGTAATACTTCCGGGATTTATTATCTTGGCTGGAATCTCCTGCCTGAGGCTTATTTCTAGATCGGTGGCCGATATGTGAATATTTGAGTCGTTTGTTGATAAAAGAATCATGGAGAGAATAGGCATATTGCTCCTTTTTTCGATTATATTTTGTACCCTAGAGACTGATTTATAAATCAGATCTCTTTCAACTTTTATCTCCATATCAACCTCCATATTAGTTTGTTATTTAATTATAAAAATATATTAGTA
>JAFGDF010000212.1 GCA_016932235.1 Deltaproteobacteria bacterium
AAAAACAGTGAAGTCATGCGACGGGCCCTGGAATATGCCCGATATCACGGACTGGTTGTGCTTTCTCATTGTGAGGACACCTATCTTTCAATGGAAGGAGTAATGCATGAGGGAATAATATCCACTCAGATCGGCCTGAAGGGTATCCCTTCAGAAACAGAAGAGATCATGGTTGCGAGGGAGATATCTCTTGCAAAGCTTACGGGTTGTCCGGTGCATATCGCTCATGTCAGCAGTGCAGGCTCCATAAAAGCCATAAAAAGGGCAAAGGAAGATGGAATATTGGTTACGGCGGAAACGGCTCCACACTATTTCAGTATTGATCACAGAGCAGTCATAGGGTATCAAACCAATGCGAAGATGAACCCGCCGTTGAGAAGCCCCGAGGATGTTGAGTCAGTTAAACAAGGTCTTGCGGATGATGTACTGGATGTTATTGCCACGGACCATGCGCCGCACAGCCCCCTTGAAAAGGACCTTGAATTCGACAAGGCCGCGTTTGGAATAATTGGACTGGAAACTGCGCTACCCCTGACACTGGTCCTTGTCCGGGAAGGTGTGTTGAGTCTCACCGATGCCTTGAAAAAATTAAGTTATACTCCGGCAAAGATCCTCGGCAAGACAGGAGGGTTTTTAGAAGAAGGGGGAATCGCAGACCTGTCGATAATAGACACGGAAAGGGAATATCTTTTAAAAGAGGAGGATATCCTGTCAAAGAGTAAAAACTCTCCTTTTATCGGCAAAACCCTAAAAGGAATGAACATCCTCACCATGGTGGAAGGAAAGGTTGTCTGGGCAAGAGAGAATGCAGAGCATATTAGTAGTCGATGATGACAGGAGCATGAGAGAGTTCCTGGAGATCCTGCTGACAAAAGAAGGATATGGGGTTTTTCTTGCCGAAAGCGGTGAGGCCGGTTGTCAAGCGCTTAGAAAACAACAGTTCGACCTTGTCATCACGGATATAAGAATGAAGGATATTAACGGCATTGATCTCCTGAGAGAGGCAAAGCAGATTAATCCCGATGCCCTGGTTATAATGATTTCAGCATTTGCAACGGCTGAAACCGCTGTGGAGGCCATGAAGGAAGGTGCCTATGATTACGTGCCCAAGCCATTCAAGGTCAATGAGTTCAAGAGGATAATACGTGAGACGCTGAAATCAAAAAAGGCCTTCCTATCAAGGGAGCAGGGAAAAAACTCTGACAAGAGATTCCATTTTAACTGCCTTATAGGTGAAAGTCCTCAGATGAGGAAGGTGTATGAACTTATTGAAAAGGTGGCGGAAACAAAGACGAATATACTTATATCCGGTGAGAGCGGTACCGGGAAAGAGCTGGTGGCAAGGGCTATACATAATACGAGTCCAAGGAAGGACAAACCCTTTGTGGCAATAAATTGTGCCGGTATCCCCGAGACCCTTATTGAAAGCGAATTATTCGGGTATAAAAAAGGCGCCTTTACCGGGGCCGGAACGGATAAAGCAGGCCTTTTTGAAAAGGCCCAGGGCGGCACGGTATTTCTCGATGAAGTCGGCGAACTTACCCCTTCCATTCAGGTGAAGCTCCTTCGTGTGCTGCAGTCGCGTACCTTTACGGCTGTCGGCGGAACCGAGGAAAGACATGTCGATGTAAGGCTTATTTCCGCCACCAACAAGGACCTGGAAAAGGAGGTTATTCAGAACAGGTTCAGGGAAGATCTGTTTTTCAGACTTAATGTCATTAATATTCAGATGCCGCCTCTCAGGGACAGGGAAGGGGATCTCGCTCTGCTGGCCGAATATTTTCTTGAATATTATTCAAGGGAAAACAATAAGGATGTCAGAAAAATATCAGCCTATGCCATGGATATACTCGGGCAATATTCTTTTCCGGGAAATGTGAGGGAACTGGAAAATATTATTGAGAGGAGCGTGGCCCTTGAGAACTCTAATATTGTCCTGCCGGAGAGTCTGAGGCTTTCTTATTTTCTAAAAAATTCTGATCACGATAAGGATTATCGTCTACCAAAAGAATTGTCCCCTGAAGGCATAGACCTTAGTAAGGTTATGGTGGACATTGAAAAAAACTATATCCTAAAGGCCCTCGAGTTATGCGGTGGATCAAAACAAGAGGCCGCAAGATTGCTGGGTATAAGCCTCAGGTCATTGAGGTACCGGATGGAAAGGAAGGACATATAGATATCTGGTCTGTTTCGTACAGGTGTGTACTCATGCAGACAGGGCGGGATCACGGAATCCAATTTTATTGTCCAGCTCGGGGATTGGGAGAGAAACCCTCGCCGTCAGGCGAAGGCTTCAGTTCTATTTTTTGCTCCCCTTGCGCTTATCCCGAATATAAATAGATTTGGAATGACCATCACTCTGAACCCTATTATCCACCTCGAAAAGATTGATAGCCTTTGCCAGTTCACCGAGCTTGCTAAAGCCGTAGTTTCGAGGATCAAATTCCGGGGCCTGTTTGGCAATGTTACTGCCTACAGCGCCCAGGTGAGCCCATCCGCTTTCATCCGAGGCCGCATCAAGGGCGTTCCTGAGAAGATTTACCAGCTTGGTGTCCCGCTTCATCTCAAGCGCTGTCTTTCGTTGCACGGCAGGTTCGGAATCCTCCTGGAATCTCAGGACCTCGGTAAAAATAAACTTGTCGCAGGCCGAAACAAATGCCTTTGGTGTTTTCTTTTCTCCAAAACCATAGACAAGAAGGCCTTCCTCTCTGATGCGTGAGGCAAGGCGCGTAAAGTCACTGTCACTGGACACAAGACAGAATCCGTCAAAATGTTTTGCATAGAGAAGATCCATGGCGTCTATTATCATCGCGCTGTCCGTGGCATTCTTTCCCGTGGTATAACGAAACTGCTGAACCGGCTGAATGGAATGTTCCAGGAGCACGGACTTCCACCCTGCCAGATTGGGAGTGGTCCAGTCGCCGTAGATCCTCTTGACGCTGGCAACGCCATATTTGGCGATCTCTGTCAGCAGTCCATCCGTAATGGACGGCTGCGCATTATCAGCATCAATAAGGACAGCGAGTCTGTTTTGAGACTGTTCACTTGAAATCATTTTATCGTTCCTGCGAAGACGGGGGTCAAGAGTAGATAGCCGAGACGTTTACTGGGTTACCAGCGCCTGCCTCCGCCTCCAGAGCCTTTTCTCCCACCCCTTTCGGATCCTCCTCTACCTCCAAAGTCCTGCCTTCCGCTCCTTCCGGCGCCGCCGTAGCCTCCTCCGGAACGTCTGTTATCAGTTTTAGGCCTGGCAGTATTCACCTTAAGGGTCTTGCCCTGAACCTCTTTATCATTGAGCCCGTCGATTGCTGCCTGGGCCTCGGCATTATCATTCATCTCAACAAATCCGAATCCCTTTGACCTGTTAGTGTAGTTATCTTTGATAATTCTGGCTGTTTCAACTTTGCCAAAGGCTTCAAAGAGTTCTTTTAATTCGTTCTCGGTCGTTTCATAAGATAGATTACCCACATAAATATTCATTTGGATCTCCTTTTGATTAAAAAATAGCGTTATTAAGTTAAACTGCATGCCTGAACTGATTTATTAAAAACCGCTCAACTTTGCCACCTTCCTGAAATGGTGACCATATCAAGGTTCATATCGATAAGCCTCCTGGGTCATTCACGGGGCAGTATCGCTCTCTGTTGTAGGCAGCCCGGGGGGCGACAGGACCGCCTTTTCTCGAACAAACTTAAGGGCATGTTTAAAGCCCCAATCAGGTATCCGGGTATTCAGGGCAGATCAATAGTATTTTCATAAATATTCACTTTCCGTGCCTGCGCGGAGCAGACAAGTTTAAAAAAGGGATTGGGTTAAATTCTGAAGATAAAATCCATTTCTTTTAAAGGTTTGGCCGGCTGTGGACTTGCTGGTGTGCGGATTGCAATATCTTTTACTCAGTCAGCAGGGTGAGTAAAAAAAGACCGGAAGATCAAAAAAGCCGATAAAAATATCTATTATCCTAACTTTTAAAATAAATCAAGTTAAATCGGAGTTGGTTCGCTTCGATCAAAAGTAGGATGACGGAATGCAGCACTTTCCTTAATTCCTTCATCTTCCCTGCGAACACCTTAAATGTCCTGCAGGTTTTTAATCGTCAAATATCTCGTTTAACGATTTTTAATGGAGGGAC
>JAFGDF010000213.1 GCA_016932235.1 Deltaproteobacteria bacterium
GAGGGAAGCGTGTCCGTATATATGGTCTGGATGGAATCTACAATCAACAGGTCGGGCCTGAAATCCTTCATCCTCTCGAAAAGCGTTTCAATACATGTACCCGTAATGATAAAGAGGTTTTCCGAATGCAGGTCAAGGCGCTCGGCACGCAGTTTGATCTGCCGGGGTGATTCTTCTCCGGAAAGATACAGGGATTTTAATCCAAGGTTGGATAGCCCTCCTGCTACCTGAAGTATCAGGGTGGATTTGCCAATACCGGGATCACCTCCGAGCAGAAGAAGAGAACCTGGAACCAGACCTCCTCCGATGGTCCGGTCGAACTCTTTGATCCCGGTCCTTATCCTGTGCCTGGGATCAAGAGAAATGGAATCGATAGTCACGGGAAGACTCATTGCCGGAGGAACCCTATCTGAATCGCCTCCTGATTCAAGGGCCTCTTCAACGAAGCTATTCCACTCGCCGCAGTCAGGACAGCGCCCCATCCATTTCGGTGCCTGGTAGCCGCAGCCCTGGCAGACAAAGATGTATCTGCCCTTTTTGGTCATCTATACCCCGACCTCCCTGCCCGGTAGAAAAAATAAAAAATAAGCTTCGTAACTCGTCTGTTCGATATTCGATTATTCAAAAATGTTCTATAGTGTTTTTGGGTGATTGACGAACAATTGTATATTCTAAAAATGGAACCGCAAAGACGCCAAAGTCGCTAAGAAAGACTAATTTTTCATTTGCCGGGCGATCCGCCAAAAATCATCGGCGGACAAGACGGCAAATGAAAATAGCTCATCCTGCCTTCGGCAGGAGAAAAACAATAAATCTTTGAACCTTGAACCTTGAACCTTGAATTTTGAATCTTTGAATCTTTGAATCTTTGAATCCCGCTTCCGGCGGGGAACTTTGAATCCCGCCTCCGGCGGGGAACTTTGAATCCCGCTTCCGGCGGGGAACTTTGAATCCGCCGCAGGCGGCAACTCCCTACTTTTCACTTCCCATTTCCGCCACACCATACTTCTTATAAAGTTCCACCAGTTCAATCCGCCATCGGTTCACTTCTTCGCGGCCTTTGATGATCTTCTCATTTCCCTGGAGGACAACACCTTCATTTTTCATTTCAATTCCCATCATCTTTGTCCTGAATCCTTCATAAAGCATTTCCGCCCCAGCAAGATAGATACCATGCACCCTTCTGATCTCTTCCGCATTGGGATTCACCTCCCTTAATCCCTTAAGAAACCTCCCATAGAGGGGTACAACATGGTCCCTCAGCTCCTCATAAACCCTTTGCTCGGTCGTATAATTCTCCCCTACCGCGGAAGCGTAATGCTCCAGGGCCTTTCTTTCCAGTTCCGCGATATTCAATAGCCCCTGATTTGCATAGTTTACCAGATCCGTTGCTGTTTGATCTATCGTGCATCCCCCCAACAACAATAAAACCGGCACCATTGCCGTAATAAAAAAACCTATGTATCTTTTTCCCTTCATATCTTCACTCATCCTCCTTTAGCCGGTGAAATTTATAAATCTCATCCCCTTTATCCAATACAAATCTTTGATCTTTGAACTTTGAATCTTTGAATCCCGCCTCCAGCGGCAACGCAGCCATGTAAAAGATTCGTAATTCGTAACTCGTCTGTTCGATATTCGATTATTCAAAATGAGTTATCGTGTTTTGGTGTACTATTAGCCGTGAACAATTAAATGCCCGAAGGGCTGGATTCTTTACTGAGCCTGATGCCCCGCCCCGTAGCTCCGGCAGATGGTACTGGGGTTTATTACAGGATCAGTAAAAATAAAAACCCCTTAGCGAACTTCGCGCCTTCGCGGTCCCATGTTCTTAAGCGACGAAGTCACGTTATATAAAATTTCGCAAGAAATTTTATCCGTTGATTTATTATACCGGCTCTGTTAAATAATCACCTGTTTTAACAGTAATCAGAACTTTATGTCAATTGGTTGCTCATCCATAAACTGACGTTTTTGAATTCGCGCTATCATCTATCAGCATTTATACACAACGTCATGTGTTACTGCGCATTATAATTGTCATTCTGCGGCTTGACCGCAGAATCCAAGCGCCTTTCTTAATAGAAAAATTCTGCGATACAAGTCGCAGGATGACATTATAAGAGGACTTACTGTTCAGATAAGGATCGGCAATTATTTAATGCACTCTGTATAGCTATCAGCTTATTGCCACCACCTCCCACCCTAATCCAACACCGAGTAGTTATAGGGGGGCTTGGCTAAAGGTTGAAGGATTTGCTGATCGCTGATTGCTGAAAGCTTCCTTCCGAAAACCGATAGTTACCGGAAGGGCATAAAAAGGCATCCCATTGTATCTCCTGATCAAGAAAAAAGATATCACAAAGAAACTTAACAGCATAAAGACCTGTAAAAACTGTCATTCCCTATCGATCTCATTCTTTGTCATTATCCTGTCGCTATTAATCCAATTAATCCATATTCCATGCGCCTTGAGCTGGGACCGGCCCTTTAACAATGCAGCCAACTGGGGCGGCACCGGTCTCCTGGAGATACCCAATGCCCGCATACTGGAAGACGGTGTTGTAAGGTTCGGCGCGTCCCAGGCCATGCCTTTCAGATGGTATTTCGGCGGCATGGGCATCCTGCCCGGCCTGGAATTCACCGGCAGGTTGACCGAGATCACCAACATCCCCGCCTTGGGTCCCGAATATGGGGCCAATAAGGATAAGGCCTTTGACCTGAAGTATCAGATCCTTCCCGAATCCAGGGAATTCCCTGCCCTTGCCATAGGCATAAATGATTTCTGGGGAACAAGGCTCTTTCCTTCAGAGTATATCGTTATCAGCCGCCAGTATTTTCCCCTTGATATCACCCTCGGCATCGGCACCAGAAGGCTCAAAGGCAGCCCTGCCCTTCCCCTTGAATTGCCCGTGATCAACCCCTTTGACTTTGACTCAAGACAAGAATATGGGTTTTTCGGAGGCATTGAGCTGGCCCTGAACGAGAGGATAAACCTGTTGGCCGAATATAATCCCATAAAATACGAAATAGATAAACCCTCTGCAAGGGGTGTCCCGGAAGGGGCAAGATATCCCGTAAACATCGGTCTCAGGGCGAAAATCGCCCCCGGCATCAATATGGGGCTGTCATATCAGAGGGGTGACACAATAGGATTGGAGATCAATATCCGATCCAGACTTGGAGAGCCCGTACTGCCCCACCGGGCCGACCCGCCACCCCAGGTCTCTATTGACAGAAGGCCTTTTAAAGACAGGGACCGGAAAAAGATAGTCCAGGACATACACGATGCCTCACACGAAGCCGGTTTTTCAAATGTGTCCGTCTATACCGATGGTATGAGCCTGGTTGCCGAATTTGAGAATAACAGATATCTTTCAAACCAGAAGGCCGTAGGCAGGATTCTTCGTATCCTTCTCCTCTATTCCCCATCTGACACGGAAAGTATCAGCGCGGTTGTCAGAAAAAGGGATATGCCCATACTGAAGGTCTCAGTAAAACCGGATCATTTTGAGCGATATCTCCTTGGTGAAATCCATGAGGAGCTGTTCTTTGAAAAACTCCTGGACATTCGGGTGACCGATCATGTCATTGAGCCGGAAATCCATGACTATGTCAGTAACCCGACGATAAACGAGTCTGGATACGACTTCCAGGTCAAACCTTCCGTAAATATCTACTGGAACGACCCCTCCGGCTTTTTCAAGTTCAAGGCCGGCCTGAAACCCTTTGCCACGGCAAAGATGTGGAAAGGCGCTCAAGTCTACGGCAGGTTTGATATCCCCCTGTATTCAAATGTCTCTTCTCCAATAAGCGAAGAGCTGCCCCGGGATGTGGCAAGGAGTGACCTGGCAAGATATATGACAAAAAAACCTGTCCTGGAGAGACTGATGCTCCACCAGCTGTTTCGTCTGTCAGAGAGGAGTTTTGGTCGTTTGAACCTGGGATATTTTGAAAGTATGTACGCGGGAGCGGGCGGGGAACTCCTTTATTTCCCCGGTGAAGGGAGAATGGCCTTTGGTATTGAGGCGGACTGGGTAAGAAAAAGGGAGCCGGAAAAGCAGTTCGAATTAATGGATGTGGAAAAATACAGCGTCCTTGGTAATTTCTATTATTACTATCCCGGCCTGGATGTGACCTTTCATGCGCAATATGGGAGATTTCTGGAAAAGGATACGGGCTGGATGTTTGATATCAGCAGGCAGTATTCTACCGGCGCGGTCCTGGGATTTTTCCTGAGCTTTACAGATACGGATGATATGCAGCATTACTTTAACAGGGGTTATAACCATAAGGGCGTCTATCTGAGATTGCCGGCAAGGATGTTCCTCACTCGTGATTCAGCCCAGGAGTATAATTACAGCATATCCCCGTGGACACGGGACGTTGGGGCCGGACTTTTCCACTGGCAGAACCTGTATGATCTGGCCGGTGATCTGATGCCCCGGAAGTTTGAAGATAATCTTGATCAGATAAAAAAATAGAAAAAAGCGAAAAAATGTCTTGACTGGTACCTTAAATTGCTGTTTAATACA
>JAFGDF010000214.1 GCA_016932235.1 Deltaproteobacteria bacterium
CGCATCGGCCAGGAGATCAATCCCTAATTCCCCTGTTACGGTGTCATACTCTCCGTTAAGTACAAACGGGTCTGAGGAGAGCTCGGATGAAAATCCGTTAAAAACACTTTTCAGGCCTGTGGCGCTGATGTAGT
This sequence comes from Deltaproteobacteria bacterium, assembly GCA_016932235.1. The sequence goes on from JAFGDF010000214.1 coordinate 135, forward strand.
CCAGTAGACCCTTCAGATTCGGGAAGGCCCCGAAGTAGGATTTCATGTCCGAACGGATGTCATTCATCACAGGGACATAGGGCAGTCCCAGGAGGGCCTGAAAATTCGGGAGATATTCATTGATCTGGAAATCCGGGTTGAAAAGGGACCAGATCTCCGGGAGATAGAGGGAGAAGTCCCAATCAGGGGTCAGGGTTACTCCCTGCTCCTGTTCAAGAAGATTCCGGAGTTTCAGTATGTGATCCACATCACTGATGTCAAAATTCTCGACCTGGATACCCGGCAGGTTTCCGATCTCGGACCGGTACGCATTGATGTCGAAGTTGAAGACATCAAGGAGGGTGAAATATTCCAGCGCCGGAGTGTGGAGGTCAAAGAATTGCCCCGGATCTGTTCCGCTTTCATCCGCTATGATCTGATTAATCGAGGCATCTATGACCGGCAGAGAATCATTCAATTGGGCAAAAGCAGCCGACTCTTCTCCGAGCTGCCTGAGACCCCTGGTCAGATCCAGGAGCGAATCTTTTAATGAACTGATGTCAACCTTTGTGGTAACTATCGGGGAGATACCGCTGAAAAGATCCTCCCCGGTAACATCGATGTGAACAGGAAGAAAAACCAGGTCGGATGATTCGGGTTCCGAACTGATCGTCATGATAAATTCTGCGGTCAAGGAACCGATTGATACCAGGTGAACCAGGTCAGAGATATTTTCAGGTCCTATCCCCTCGATCTCTTCCAGGGATATCCGGCTGTCGCCGGTTATGGATTCATCGAGAGCGATACTGATCGTTGCCCTGAGATCCATGGCGCCATCCACTATTACCGGAAGATTCCCATAGGCGGTCATGGTAGCGCTGCTGTGTATATCCTCAGATTTAATGACAAGATCAGCACTCAGTTCATCGATCTCAAGGAAGAAATTATTGAGATCATCGCCGGAAAGACCAAAGGAAAAATCGACTATAAAATCAGCTACATAACCTGCTTCTACATCTTCTGCAAATTCAAAACCGAGTTCCCGTGGATCAAGACAAACCTCACCTGTACGAGTCGCTTTCAAATCCACATCAAAGCGGATTTCGTCGGAAATGCCGTTATATCCGCCACTTAGCGTGTTGATAGTAATGCTCAGGTCTGCGGTATTCGGAATTTTATAAAGGGCAAGCAAAAGCCCATCCGTGGTGGGTGGGTCTGTGGCATCCGTGAAGTAGTCATAAACCGGTCTTGAAAGCCTGCTGTCCAGGATCTCATAAGGACTTAAAAGTCTTCCCAGAGTCGCATTTTTTGTGAGGGGCAGGAGTTCGCCAAAGGCATCCAGATCAACAAGCAGATTCCCCAGGGCTGCCAACTGGCCCAGCCCCTGGACAATGGCAGTCTCACCTTCTTCGGTAATGGATTGAGATGTTAAGGAAGGCGGAAGAGGATCTTGAGCAGTCTGATCTGCAAATGGGTCCTCTTCTGATAGACCGGCAAAGATATCTGTAAGGTTCTGTGAGGGATCATAGATTGTGGATTGTTGTTCAAGCGTGTTTTGTAAACCGGTTTGATCCGGCTTGAGACTCTCCTCAATGGGAGGCTTATCCAGGCCCGTATCCAGAAAATCAGGCTCATCAGAGACTGCCGCAACACCGATACCCAGTATCGGGTCGCCTGAAAGCAGTACCCTCGGCTCAAGATTTTCAAGTTCAAAAGGATTTGGGGATTGGGATCTCTTCACTTAATGCACGCCATCTTTCAATCCATAATAAATGCTAAATGCGGCAGCCCGGCTTTCTTTCCCCTGGAATTCAGAGGCCTTAGTTCCGCAGCTTTGCTTCACTACCTTTCGGTGGATTTGCCTTTCCGCAATAAATAATCGTGCTGTACAAATAGGCTAAAGGTTTGTTTAGTGAATTTCCCTTTATATGCTTTACTCTAAATATGCTGTGATGTTAATAAAAATATTTCGTTGAGTTAGGTATGATCATTTATTTATATATACTATAAAATCCATAAAATATGGATACAATTCTATCTCTCTAATCTCTTCCCTATACCGTTTAAAAACTGATTAAAATCAACAGGTTCATAATTCATGCGAAAGCCGGAGTCTATGTTTTACGGTACTTCTGGATTCCAGATCAAGCTCGGAATGACGGAAAAAGGAATTTTGCAAAGGTCTCTTTTCATGAAACCAATGAAAATTGCGTTATTATTACTAAAGTATAATATTCTCCCTTTCTTTTTTTATAATGTCAATGATATTGATCACATTGCCTATGTGATATTCATCACAAAATTTTCTGGATTTATTGAATAACCTATTGTTTTTATTATTTATTTTTAACAAAAAGCCTAATAAAATAAATATTGATAACCAAATATCTTATATCAATTTCTCAATCAGATCTTTTAGTTTTTTCAACTCAGCGATAAGGATCTCCCGTTCTTTGTTTTTTAGTGTGCCAAAATCAAGTTGATCGAGGATCTTATACATGCTGGCAGACTGACCTATGGCCCTTGTGGCTCTAGAATCAGGTGATCTATTGATCCTTTTTTTTCTGGTGATTTTTCTGACCTGATCGCTTTTCAGATTGCCTTCCTTGGACTTTTTGAAAAGGGCTTTCATGTCCTCTTCTTGTTTTTGTTTTGCAATCTCCACCAGCAATCTTCTCGGATAAATGTCGGCGCGCCGACATTCCTCTTTTATTTCTTCTGGCAACCGATTTAGACTGACTGCTTCAGAAACTGTTGTCCTGGCCTTCCCAATGACAAAGGCCAGTTCCGCCTGGGTGTAATTATATTCATCGATCATCCGGGCAATCGCCTCTGCCTCTTCTATCGGATACAAATCTTCCCTCTGGAGATTCTCGATTAAGGATATCTCGATGGGGTTTCCTTTGGTGAGAATGGCCGGAATCTTATCCAGCCGTGCTTCTCTGGCTGCACGTAACCGCCGTTCTCCGGCCACTAAACAGAAGTTGCCCTCTTCATCCTTGCGAATCACAATGGGTTGAATAACACCTTTTTGTTTGATTGATTCCGTGAGATCAGACAGTGCCTCAACATCAAAATATCGCCTGGGTTGATGTGGATTGGGTTTAATCAGGGCTATATCCGCATTGACAAACTCACCCTCCCCATGATTAACCGGTGCTGCTGGATGTCCAACCATTCTTTCATGGGTGCTGGCTAATTTTGTCTGTTTGTTGGCCAGTTTATCTCTCACTGAGACCATAGGCTTAATACCTCTTCAGTAAAATTCTCATAGTCCTCAGCACCGTGACTATTCTTTTTAAAGGTAAAGATCGATTCCATGGCCATGTGTGCCTGATTCAGTGCCTCATTTTGCCGTATTTTGTTTTTAAATAATAGGTATTTATAAGGTTCAAGCTGTGCCATGACCCAATCATTACTCACGCTTTTACGTCCGTCATATTTTGTTAGAAGTATTCTAACAAACTTCTCTTTGTCCAAGACTTCAGATTGTTTGACATTATCAATGGTTTCCATCAGATCAGAAAATCCCTCAAGTGAATAACGGCCCATCTCACAGGGAACGATAATAAAATGGCAGGCAAAAAGGGCATTGATCGTCAACGGACCTAGAGTGGGACGGCAATCTATAATAATATAGTCATAATCCAGATCTCGGATCGCCCTGTGCAGGATTGTTTCACGGTACATTTCGGGAATTAGTTGCTGTTCAGCCCTGTCCAGTCGGATATGGGAAGGTACGATATGAAGGTTTCTCGTTTCCGTAGACAGGATTGCTTTACTGATATCCTGTTTATCAACCAGGACATGGTGAATAGCCTGTTGGTAAGATCCGGGTTCAATTCCCAGACCGATGGTAGCATGGGCCTGCGGATCAAGATCGATGAGAAGGACCTTTTTCCCCTTCAGAGCCAGACCACAAGAGACATTAATGGCCGTTGTGGTCTTCCCGACCCCGCCCTTCTGATTGGCAACCGCGATTATTTTATTCATGAATGACTCGTTTTTTTATATTCATTCGTCCAATTCGATATCCTCATGGATAATAATTTCCTCTTTTGTCAGGGAGATAATGCCGTTTTTCGAAAGTTCCCCAAGGATCCTTGACACGGTTTCACGGGATGTCCCGGACATGTCGGCAATATCTTTTTCAGCCGGCCTTGAAATCACGTACTGGCCCTCCTCTGTCCTGTTATTTTCTTTCTTCGAGAGCTTTATAAGCGTCTGGGCCACCCTGCCCCGCACATCCAGATGGGCTAAACTGTTTATCTGTTCGTCTGCTTCTCTTAACCTTTTGCTCATCTCTGAGAGTAATTTCATGGCAAGTTTTGGGTGCTGCCTTATCTGGTCAATAAGGATATCCCGAGTAATGACCATAAACCGGCTCGGTTTTATCGTAACAATGGTAGCAGACCTGGGCATGTGGTCCAGGACCGACATCTCGCCGAAATAGTCTCCTGCCTGAAGAGTATTCAGGATAAGTTCTTTCCCTTCCTGACTTGTGAGGACCACCTTGACCTCCCCTTCCAGGACCAGGTAGAGCACATGACCCACATCACCCTTGTAAACGACAATACTCCCGCCGGGATATTCACGGATTTCCAGGGAATTTTCGAGACGCTCCACCTCCTTTGGGGACAATTCGGAAAATAGAGGTATCTTTTTTATAAATTCGGCTCCCATGATATTCATCCTGTCATCGTTTTCCTAACAGCCATAAACCCGCCCCCTCCCCTTTATCCCCTCCCGCAAGGGGAGGGGAGTGGCGACACTCGGGCTAACTGTAGTAACGGCCCTTTATCCCTTCCCGCGAGGGGAGGGGATAAAGGGGAGGTATTTTTAAAACTCCGATCCCGGCCCCGTAAAAGATAGGGCCTCCTCGAGCCAGGTATCCATCTGGAGGACATTCC
>JAFGDF010000215.1 GCA_016932235.1 Deltaproteobacteria bacterium
GTCAGTTCCACTAATTTCGTATACAATATTGTCGCGATCCCCAGCGGGGTTTACCGTTATCTGAAAGAGGGCCGTATGGCCTGGCCTCTGACCTGGGTGGTTATCATCGGTACGCTTCCGGGTGTTTTCATGGGATATTATCTGCGAGTTCGATTTCTTCCTGATCCAAAAGTCTTTAAATTTTTTATAGGATGTGTGTTAATTTATATTGGGGGACGTCTCCTTTATGAAATGATCTCATGGACCAAAAGGGGAAAGGAGAATATGAAAATCCTGGAGGAAAAATTCGACCAGCATGTAAAGATCCTCAGGGAGTCACAGAAAGCGGGAATATTATCCGGCCTTCCACATGATGCTGTAATCAGGACAATCTCCTTCTCAACAAAAAAAGTTGTATACGATTTCTGGGGGCAGCAATTTTCTTTTCATACGGCAGGTATGCTTTTACTGGCGTTTCTTGTAGGGATCATCGGGGGAGCATATGGAATCGGGGGAGGGGCGATTATTTCGCCTTTTTGCGTGACTATTTTTAATCTGCCAGTCTATACAGTTGCGGGCGCAGCACTAATGGGAACATTTATTACCTCTATAGCAGGAGTCTTTTTCTACAGTGTCATCCCTGCGGCGGGAGGCCTGTCCACAAGACCCGACTGGTTTCTGGGGCTTCTTTTCGGGATCGGCGGATTCGCCGGAATGTACTGCGGGGCCAGGCTTCAGAAATATATTCCACAGAAGTTTATAAAGCTGGTTCTGGGGCTGATCATTACCGTTTTGGCAGTCCAATATATAATTTCATTTTTCATTTAATCAAATTCCGAGAAATGCCTATGAATCAATATTTTCAATTCAACCGCATGGAACTGGCCGGATCATTGGGAGATTTTGGAACCATACTGCCCCTCGCCCTTGGGATGATAATTATCAACGGATTAGATCCTTTATCCCTTTTCTTCTGTGCCGGTGTCTTTTATATCTTTTCGGGGATCTATTTCAGGGTAACCGCACCGGTTGAATCGATGAAGGTCATTGGCGCATACGCCAAAATCCAGCACCATTGCTATATTGTCTTAGATTTGATGGTGGATTTTGGACCCATGAAGGAATTGACAGACTGAGTTTCTAAGATTCTGTTGGGTATCGTCCGCGATGCCCCAACTTAATTAACTGTTGTTGCCGGACGCTTTGCGCCCGGCAACAATCGCCGCGGATGCCATCCACCAGCTTTTCGGCGCGAAGCGCCTCACAACCAGCGAATTCAGCCGTCATCGCGTATCGGCAAGTAAGCTTCCTTCTCCGCTTGTGGCCGATCCGCGGCGAATATCCTGTTCCGGTTAGTCCGGCAGGCCGCCAGCCTCGCACTTGCCGCTTTTCCCCGCAGACGCGTGTTTATAAAAAGTCTATTCAAGAAGATTCAAAAAATCCTTGATCTGCCCCTTGACACCAAAATTCGTATGATTATTTTTTGAATATAAACGGCATAGTGTAATAACTTTCTGTTATTGTTGAATAAATGGCTGTCTTAACAGAGCATTTTTTACGGGATATGTATTGTGATTTTTGGGAAAACAAGATTAAAACAAGGAGGAATAAACTATGTTACTGAGAAGAATTGATTGGCCGGCTTTTGATTGGAGAAGCTCCTTTGAGGAGTTTGACCGGCTTCGCAGGCAGATGGATTTGTTCGGCTCTGATTTCCCGGGCAGAATAGTAAGGGGAGCGACTGCTGGGGTTTTTCCCTTGATGAACATGACCGAGGACCAAGAAAACTTCTATGTTCGTGCCGAATTGCCGGGAATCGCGGGGGATGACCTGGATATATCAGTCGCGGGTGACACGCTGTCTATATCCGGTGAGAGAGTTATGCCGGCGGAAAATGAAAATGCTAAATACCATAGAAGAGAGAGGGAAGCCGGCAAATTCAGCAGAATCATTAATTTGCCTTCCCGAATAGACACGGACAAAGTTAAGGCCAATTCCCAGAATGGGATATTGACGGTTACTTTGCCGAAAGCTGAAGAGGCAAAGCCGAAACAGATAACTGTCAAGAAATCGTGATGATCAAAACCATGTTCAAAAGGAGTAAAACAATGACTAATACTGAGATGAAATCATTACAGGCCAGGGAAAAGACAGAAGTAAGCTCTCCTATAGAGCAGACGAGACCGGGACTTGTATTTAATCCTGCCGTAGATATCTATGAAACGGACAAAGAGCTTACTTTACTGGCGGATGTGCCAGGGGTTAAGGCTGAAAATCTTAATATCGATCTGCGGGATAGTGTGCTTACGTTATCGGCGGAAGTGGCAATGCCTGAAGGGGATAAAGAGATCGATGTTTTCAGGGAATATCAGACAGGTAAATATTTCAGGGAATTCAGTCTTTCGGAGGCCATAGATCAATCCAAAATTGACGCCGAGCTAAAAGACGGAGTCCTGAAGTTAAAACTGCCCAAAGCCGAAGCAGCAAGACCACGCAAAATAAGCGTTAAAAGTTCTTGATTACGAAATCCAAGGAGAAATCTCGTGCTTAAGGACTATTATATTGTCTTGGGAATAAGCAGGGGAGCCGATGTCAAAAAGATAAAAAAGGCTTATCGAACTGTGGCAAAAAAATATCATCCAGATGTGATGCTTCCCGGTGAGAACAGGGAAAAGTTCCTGGAAGTTAAGGAAGCCTACGAGACGCTTGTTGATGAAGATAAAAGGAGAAGATACGACGATGAATTAAGCAGACAGAGCTCCCCTTTTAGAATTACTGATGTTCCTAAAATCATAGAGAGAAGAAGTTCACTATTTGATGAGATTGAAAGGTTTTTTTCCTCTACCGCAGATAATTTCTTCGAGGGGTTTCTTCCAGGTTTCTTTGATTTGGAAAATGGGAGAATAAGGGGGAAAGACCTCTATCTCGAGGCTGTTCTTTCACCACGGGAAGCCGAGGAAGGAGGACTTTTCCCTATAACCATTCCTGTAATCGAGCCATGTACGAGATGCAGTAAATCAGGAATGTGGGATAATTTTTACTGTCCCGTGTGTGAAGGATACGGAAGGGTTAAATCAGAAAGATCATTTTCCTTAAGTATCCCTCCTCATGTAAGGAATGGAACCGAGATCAGACTTTCCATGGAGGATATCGGCCTGAGGAATGTTTATCTGAATGTTTTAATCACTATAGATCCGTATCTGGAAGAATACTGGTAGTAATATCCGGTTATTTCAGCACGTGTATATTCTTTTCAGCACAGATGTCCACCAAGGTCTTAGGCCACACAGAGATACTTATCTCTCCTATGTGCGCAGCCCGCAAAAGATACATATAGGTCCTTGATTGCCCGATCCCACCACCGATACTAAGGGGTATCTCATCGTTGAGAATGGCCTGGTGATACGGTAGCTTAAGAAAGTCCTCCTGTCCGGACATCCTGAGCTGTATCCGAAGTGTTTCTTTTGTCACCCTTATACCCATGGAGGTCAATTCATGTCGCCTCTTTGTAACCGGGTTCCATACTAAAATATCCCCATTCAAACCGTAATATTGCTCACCGTTCCCGGTTATTGTCTTGGTCGCCCAGTCATCATAGTCCGCTGCACGCATTTCATGAGGATATCCGTCTCTGAGAGGCCAGCCGATGCCTATGATGAAAATAGCCGGTGCCTTTTCCATGAGTATCCTTGTTTCACGATCCTTTCTGGGAAGATCCGGGTAAAAATCAAGGATTTCCTCTGCGTGAAAAAACAGGATTTCCTCCGGGAAGTCGGGATATTTGTCTGTTTTAAGACGGGGAAACATTTCTTGGGCCGATTTTCCGGCTCCGCGGATGACCTTCCAGATCCTCCTGACTATATCCTTTAAAAATTCAAGATTTCTGTCTTCCTGAACGATGACCCTTTCCCAGTCCCACTGGTCAACATACGCGCTGTGATCGTGATCCAGGAAATAGTCTTTGCGAACTGCCTTCATATCGGTGCAGATTCCCTCTCCTACTTCGCAATCAAACTGCTTGAGGGCCATGCGTTTCCATTTTGTGGCAGCCTGCACTACCTGGGCCTCTATGCGTTTTTCGAGACCAAGTCCGCAGGGAAATTCAACGGGAGTCCTGGAACCGTCCCGATCAAGATAGTCATTTATACCGCTCTCCTTATCAACAATAAGCGGAACCTGAACCATCTGAAGGTTGAGTTCCCTGCACAGATTTTCCTCTATATAGCTCTTTATAGCAAAGACGGCTTGCATTCTTTCTTTTGGAGTAAGGAGAGCCTCATAATCATCGGGCAGCTCTTTTTTAATATCATTATAATCTCCGATACCTGGACCGGCCAGATGTGATTCTTTGTCTTTCATAAAAACTCTCCTTTTATTGGTTTGGTCTGATTTTTGACGGACTATTTATATCATCATTTCAAAAAACGCAAGGATTAGATGCGGTTGTCCGGCCTGGAAATTGAATATTAAGGAGTTATATGGTGGAAAAAATTGCGCCTAAAATCACCAAAAAGGCGCCGATCAGCTTCTTTATCGATACGGGATCCCTGGGTGTGCCCAGAAAGGCATAGTGACTCATAATGATGGCGCATAAAAGCTGGCCACTGACAACCAGGATAAAAAATTGCCTTATGCCGACTCTGGGGATCAAATAGGTCGTCCCTAATACCATAAGGGCGCTTACAGCTCCCGATAAATACAACCAATATGGGACTTTGTTAATCTTCTTAATAGTTTCATATTCACCCCAAAAGAGAAAAATCAGTATTGACGAAATAAAAGCTATCAGGAAAAAGGTGATATTCGCGGTAATTGATGATCCGAGGTGGCGTGAGACAGCGCTGTTCATAGGAAGATAAATGGAGAGCATTGATCCCATAAACAAAGATCCTAAAATAAAAACTGAATTTTGCATGGCTATTCCCCCATCAATTTATTATTCATTAAGCTATAATAATTCAATATGCGGCATCAATACTTTTCTTTAAAAAAGATAACCGGTTGTTTCTATTGTCGAATTTATTTACTTGACAAAACAGGGTCGTAATATATACTTCAAAATTCACTTTTCTTGAGATATTAAACGCAATTAGATCAGGACCTGTTTCCAATGATCATTGACCTTAAGGCAGTCCACAGAGGCAGAAAGAGATTTAGTTATTCGCTGGAAAAGGAGTGGTGGAGGTCAAGGGGTCAACAGATGCAGTCCGTCTCCTTTGATAGACCGCTCAATGTGGAGATGGAGATTTATAAAGCAGGAGAAAAATATGTTCTGGAAGGGCATATTTCCGGAGGTCTTGAGGTTGAATGTGACAGGTGCCTCAAGAAATATCATCGTGACATAGAACATGATTTCAGAATATTCCTTGAATCCAGGACTTTTGATGAAGACAAAGTCGAGATTGAACTGGGGGAAGAGGATATGGAAGTCGGCTTTGTTGATGGTGAGAGTCTTGATCTTGATGAAATCGTAGGAGAGCAGGTTTACTTGTCACTCCCGCTCAAATCCCTTTGCCGGGATACGTGTAAGGGTTTATGCCCTTTATGCGGGATGGATCTCAATGAAATGGAATGTAATTGCAACAGAAAACAGGGACATCCCGGTTTTTCAAAATTAATGGAACTTAAGATTGAAGGAGATTAGGGGTTTAAAATGGCTGTACCGAAGAAGAGAAAATCAAGGTCTAAACGTGATATGCGACGATCCCATGATCAGGTAAAAATGCCCAGCGTATCCGAATGTCCGCAGTGCCATGAACCTGTGAGGCCGCATCATGTCTGTAAAAATTGCGGAACATACAGGGGAAGGACAATAATTGAGAAGGAAGAGTCCTGAGACCTAAATGCCTGTCGAAATTATCCGGAAGCCTGCGGGAAGATGATATGATTTCAAGAACGAGATGTTCGAAGAGAGGTTCGTATGGGTAATGCGGGAAGGGTTATAATCATTACGGGCGGATCGAGAGGGATAGGGAGAGCAATCGCGCTGAGATTCGCTGAAGAGAATGCAAGAATAGTACTTATTCATTATGATCCTGATGAGGAGGAAGTTAATCATACCTTGAACAGGCTTTTTAATCTTGGAGTGGAAGCGGAGGGCCATAAGGTAGATGTTTCTTCATCCGAAGATGTGGAAAGCCTGTTTAAAGATGTTTCCAGCCGGTTCGGAGGAGTTGATGTCCTTGTTAATAATGCAGGAATAACTAAAGACAAACTTATCATGAGGATGTCCGAAAGAGACTGGGACTCGGTTATTCAGGTAAACCTGAAGGGTGTTTTTAACTGCACCAAGCAGGCGGTTAAGCTTATGATAAAGCAAAGGAAAGGTTCCATCGTAAATATTTCTTCAGTATCGGGACAGATTGGAAATGTCAGTCAGGCAAATTATTCAGCGTCAAAAGCCGGAATTATGGGGCTGACGAAAAGCACGGCCCGTGAGGTCGCCTCAAGGGGCGTGACCGTCAATGCTATTGCCCCGGGCTATATTGACACGGAGATGACGGCAGGACTTCCAGACACTGTTAAGGAAGGTTATTTACAGCAGATCCCGTTAAAAAGATTCGGAACCCCGGAAGATGTGGCCGAAGCAGTTTACTGGTTATGTTCCAGTTCCGCATCATATATAACCGGCCAGGTTATTCATATAAACGGTGGGATGTTTATGTAACCCGCATAAAATGGTTAGCAAAATAAAAATATTTGTGAGACCAAAATTAAACATAGACGTATAAAATTTTTTAAGGAGGTTTAGTCTGATGTCTGATGTCTTAGAAAAGGTGAAAAAGATTATATGTGAACAACTGGATGTTCCGGAAGAAGACGTTGTTCCTTCAGCATCCTTTGTCGATGACCTTGGTGCTGATTCTCTTGATCAAGTGGAACTTATCATGGCCATGGAAGAGGAATTTGAAATCTCCATACCGGATGAAGATGCCGAAAAGATAGCGACCGTGCAGGACGCTGTTGACTATATCATCAAGGCCATGGGTTAGACATTTACAGGGTCTTTCTCTTGATGGATTTCTGAATAAAGGAGAGGAATCTTATGAGCAGACGGGTCGTAATCACTGGTTTGGGAATGGTGACCCCCGTTGGTATCGGTGTTCAGGAGAACTGGGAAGCGATCTGTGCGGGAAAATCAGGCACCGGGGCTATCACCAGGTTTGATCCCTCACCTTTCCCCTGTCAGGTTGCGGGTGAAGTAAAGAATTTTAATCCCGAAGATTTTATGGATAAACAACAGGTCAGAAGATTTGATATCTTTGTGCATTTCGCGCTTGCATCTGCCAGGATGGCAATGGAAGATTCAGGCCTTACAATCGATACCGGGAATGCTCAACGTGTGGGTTGTTTGACAGGATCAGGGCTAGGAGGACTGACTATGATAGAACATTTTCATCAGATCCTGCTGGAAAAAGGTCCCAGAAGAATCAGCCCCTTTTTTATTCCCGGTATTATCGTAAATATGGTGCCCGGACTGATCGCCATTGAATTCGGAGCAAAAGGACCGAATACTACCGTAGTCACCGCCTGTGCAGCAAGTACTCACGCCGTGGGCGAGGCATTTAGAATAGTGAGGGAAGGCCTGGCGGATGCGATGATTACCGGCGGTTCCGAGGCGGTAATAACTCCATTGGCTCTTGGAGGGTTCTGTTCTATGCGCGCACTTACAACCAGCCGAAATGATAATCCTGAAAAGGCCTCCCGACCTTTTGATCTGAGCAGGGACGGTTTTGTAATCGGCGAAGGCGCCGGGATATTGGTCATTGAGGAATTGAATCATGCTCTGGAGAGGGGGGCGAAAATCTACGCGGAAATCGCCGGTCATGGCATGTCAAGCGATGCATACCATATTTCCGCGCCGGAACCGGATGGAGAAGGGGCGATCAGCTGTATGTCCAATGCCATTAACGATGCCGGTTTGAAACCCGAGGACGTGGATTACATCAACGCCCACGGGACATCAACAGAGCTCAACGATCTTTCGGAAACCAGGGCGATAAAAAAGGTTTTCGGCGATCATGCATATAAACTGGCAATAAGCTCGACAAAATCAATGACCGGACATCTTCTCGGGGGGACAGGTGGTGTCGAGGCCATTTACACCGCTCTTACGATCATGAACGGTATTATCCCGCCTACTATCAACTACGAAAATCCTGATCCTGAATGTGATCTGGATTATGTCCCGAATGAGGCGAGAAAAGCCCGGATATCGGTGGCTCTGTCAAACTCCTTTGGGTTTGGAGGGACCAACGGCAGCCTGCTGCTGAAAGCATTTGAACAGTAAATCTCGTCAATACCGTAACTGAATCATCCAGGCTGATGTCATCAAGATGGATACAGCCACATATTAAAGAAAAAGTGATAATCTCCAGCAGCCTGTCGGACTTTGGCCGACAGGCTGCCACGAAGATTTAAAAAACGATTTTATTTCAAAAAGATATATTTTTTAATTTACCAGCCGCAGTGAATAAGATTAAAAATAAATATCGCCAAAAACAAATGAAAATCTAAATCTTACTAGGAGCCTGCCGGACAAAGCCCGGAAGGCTCCCAGGATCAGGGGTGTGACATGGACATTATTCTGGGATCCGACCATGCCGGTTTTCAGCTTAAGGAGGAGTGCCGGATTTATCTGGAGACTAACCCTGTTCACAGGATAACTGATGCGGGCGTTTTCAGCAGGGAATCATCCGATTATCCGGAAATAGCTCATAAAGTGGCCCTTTCTATAGTTAATGGGGAATGCCAGAGAGGAATACTTATCTGCGGATCCGGTATAGGAATGTCCATCACCGCTAATCGTCATAAGGGTGTGCGTGCGGCATTATGCCACAACCTTTACCTTGCGAGGATGAGCAGACAGCATAATGATGCGAATATTCTAGTTATGGGTGGAAGGGTCATAGGAACAGGTCTCGCACTTGAGATGGTAGAGGTTTTTATGGAAACCAAGTTCGAAGGCGGACGTCATTCAAAAAGGCTGGATCTTATTGATCATCATAATTGATTTGAAAGGAAAATATCTTGATGGAAATCGAGCTGGATAAATTTGATCCGGAAGTTTCAGGGGCAATTCAGGGTGAAATTGACAGGGAAAGGAATTACCTTGTCATGATTGCCTCGGAGAATTATGTTTCCAGAGCCGTAATTGAGGCCCAGGCTAATGTAATGACAAACAAATATGCTGAGGGATATCCTGACAAAAGATATTACGGCGGATGTGAGAATGTCGATGTTGTTGAAAAACTGGCAAAAAATAGAGCCATGGCCCTTTTTAAGGCGGATTATGTAAATGTTCAGCCACATTCAGGCTCACAGGCGAACATGGCGGTGTATTTTGCGGCATTAAAGCCAGGTGACACTATTTTGGGAATGGATCTTTCTCATGGAGGTCACCTGACTCACGGGAGCAGGGCGAGTTTCTCCGGGAACATTTACAAATCCGTATCCTATGGACTGGATCCTGAAACACAGTTGATAGATTATGATCAGGTATATACCCTTGCCAAGCAAAACAGACCGGGGATCATCGTTGTGGGCGCAAGCGCCTATCCCAGGAGCATTGATTTTGTGAGATTCAAAGAGATTGCGGTTGAGGTCGATGCTTATTTAATGGCGGATATCGCCCATATCGCCGGCTTGATCGCAGCCGGTCTTCATCCTTCACCGGTTGGCGTGGCGGATTTCATTACCGCGACGACACATAAGACTCTAAGGGGACCTCGGGGAGGGCTTATCATGGCGGATAAGGAACTGGGACAAGCCATAGATAAAAGCATCTTTCCCGGAATTCAGGGGGGCCCCTTTATGCATATCATTGCGGCAAAGGCTGTATGTTTTAAGGAGGCCCAGATGCCCGAATTCAAGTCCTACCAGCAGCAGGTCATTAGTAATGCCCGGTTGCTGGCGGAGGAATTGATGGGTAATGGTTTTCACCTTGTTTCGGGTGGCACTGACAATCACCTTATCCTTATTGATCTTTCTTCAAAAGGCATAACAGGTCTGGAGGCGGAAAAGGCCCTTGGGGCGGCAGGTATCTATACAAACAAGAACAGCATTCCCTATGATAAGAAAAGTCCAAGGATAACCAGCGGTCTTAGAATAGGAACTCCTGCCTTGACAACCCGCGGAATGAAAGAAAAAGAAATGAAATTAATCGCCGGATTTATTAATAAGGTACTGGAAGATCCTGATAATGAAAAGGTCATTAATAATGTAAGGATGATGGTGTCGGAACTTTGTAATCACTTTCCGATTTATGGTTTTATGGATCAAAAAAAGATCAGGTAAAAAAGATTTTGGGACAGGATTTTTAATCCGTAATGTCCTTTCTGGATATCGCTGATATATTCCTTATCGGGATCTCCCAGAGAATGACATAACATAAACAAGGGGAAATAACAATGGCAAGGCCGTCCTGGCCCGAATATTTTATGGGTATTACAAGGCTGGTCGCCAAAAGGTCGACATGTCTCAGGCGGCATGTGGGGGCGATTCTGATAAAGGACAAGAGGATCCTTGCCACAGGATATAACGGGGCGCCCGCCGGCATGAAGCATTGTGAGGATATCGGCTGTTTAAGGGAAAAATCTTCTATCCCTTCAGGCGAGAGACACGAACTGTGCAGGGCTTTGCACGCCGAGCAGAATGCTATAATACAGGCTGCATATCATGGTATTCCAATTAATGGATCAATTCTTTATTGTACAAATAAACCATGTGTGATATGTACAAAAATGATTATAAATGCAGGGATAATAAAGATTTTTTATGAAGAAGGATATGACGATCCGTTAGCTGATCAAATGCTCGCTGAGGCGGGTCTTGAAGTCGTGAGGTTTCGCCTATGAAATGCCCGTATTGCACGAAACTTGATAATAAAGTTATTGACTCAAGGCTGAGCAAGGATGGAAGAACCATAAGAAGAAGAAGAGAATGCATTGAATGTGGCAGAAGATTCACTACTTATGAGAGATTGGAAGAGACGCTTCCACTGGTTATAAAGAAAGACGGGAGACGCGAGGCGTTTAACAGAGAGAAGATTATAGAAGGCGTAAAAAAGTCATGTGAAAAGAGACCTGTCAGCATCACCAAGATCGAAGATTTTGTTGATTCGCTTGAAGTATATTTCCAGGAACTTGGAAAGAAAGAGATTGAAAGTAAAGAGGTCGGGGAGAGGGTCATAAACAGTCTCAAGGAATGGGATGAAGTGGCCTATGTCCGGTTTGCTTCCGTTTACAGACAATTCAAGGATATTAATGAGTTTATGGCTGAGCTTGAAACAATTCTCAAGTCCAGGAGAGAAAAAGATCGCAACTAGCGAGCATCCCACTTCGGAATATCCCTCATCATCTATTATCCTGCTTAAGAACATATTCGCTGCCCGGCCCGTCACCGTAGGCTCCTTTTAGCGTCGGCAAGAAAACTTTATTAAGGCAATAGATTCTTAATTGAACGATACAGATAAGAAATTCATGAAAAAAGCTCTTCGCCTTGCGGAAAAAGGCAAAGGCCGAACATCGCCGAATCCCATGGTTGGGGCTTTGATAGTGCGTGACGGTGAAGTTGTAGCTACCGGTTTCCATAAAAAGGCCGGGGACAACCATGCTGAGATTGAAGCTTTATCCGCCTTAAAGGGAGGCGTGCTTCAGTCTGACACACTTTATGTGACTCTTGAGCCATGCACTCATTATGGGAAAACCCCTCCCTGCGCTGAAGCAATTCTGAGGAGCGGGATAAAAAGGGTTGTTGTGGGAATGGAGGATCCTAACCCCAACGTTTCAGGAGGAGGGATCCGATTTCTGAGAGAGCATGGGGTACGGGTTGATTGCGGGATACTTGAATCAGAATGCCGGAAGCTCAACGAGGCTTTTGTTAAATTTGTCAAAACAGGAAGGCCTTTCATTATTGCGAAGTCGGCACTGACAATGGATGGGTGGACAGCCACGGCTGCCGGGAATTCAAAATGGATAACCAATGAAAAATCAAGGAGATTTGTCCATTATCTCAGGGATAGCGTGGATGCTGTAATGGTGGGAGCGGGGACAATAATCGCTGATAATCCGTCTTTGACGACGAGGCTTGGTAATCGGAAATGCAAAGATCCCATCAGGATTATCCTTGATACCAATTTTAGAATACCGCATAATGCAGCAGTATTGAACAATGATTCTGATTCAATGACATATATCGTTGTGGGAGCGGATACAGGGTCTCGTGCTACGAGAGATGTTAAAAAGGAAAATGTTTCATTCATCAGGTGCCCCGCGAAAGAAAATGTCATAGATCTTGATTCCTTGATGGATATTCTTGGAAAGATGTCCATTACATCCCTTATGGTTGAGGGTGGATCAAAGGTCATGGGTTCGATGATACGCGGTAAGCTGATTGATAAGTTTTATATTTTCAAGGCACCAGTGATTCTTGGAGGAGATGATGCGGTGCCTATGGCTGTGGGAGCCACTCCAGCGATGATTGATGATTCGATAAGGATGCGGGACTTATCTGTCAAGCGTTTTGACGAGGACATTCTTATTATCGGGTATATATGATGTTTACTGGTCTGGTTGAAGGAACAGGTAAGATAAGAAGCATCACCTTGACCGGTGGTGACATGAGACTGTCCATTGTTCCTCTTTTTGATATGACCGATTGTAAGTTAGGTGAAAGCGTCTCCGTTAATGGCGTCTGCCTTACCGTAACGGAAGTTAATAAAAATATTATTTCCATGTATGTTTCAAGGGAAACGGTTTCCAGCAGCAGTCTCGGCGGTTTTAAGCAGGGGCAAGAGGTAAATTTAGAAAGGGCTCTGACCATTTCAAGCCGGCTGGGCGGCCATCTGGTCTCCGGGCACATCGATGCTGTCGGCAGGATTTTAAAAAAGGAGAGGGTGCACGACTCATGGCTCATGCGTATAGAAACAGATAAAAGTATCTCAAAATACATTATCAGAAAAGGATCTATCGCCGTGGACGGTATTAGTCTTACGGTCAATAATTGCGAGGATACGTTCTTTGAAGTAAATATTATTCCTGAAACGGCAAGGATGACCACTATATTGAATAGAAAAGTGGGAGACCTGGTCAATATTGAGACAGACCTTATAGGAAAATATATCGAGGGATTTTTAACGAAAGAGAGGAAAACCGAGAAAGGTTCATCATCAAATGTTGATATGGAGATGTTGAATCGTTATGGATTCGGTAAATAGGTACAATGAATACTTCAAGCATAAAAGATGTACTGGAAGATCTAAGGAAGGGCAGGATGATAATCCTGGTAGATGATGAGGATCGTGAGAATGAAGGCGATCTCACCATGGCCGCAGAAAAAGTTACACCCGAAGCTATAAATTTTATGGCGAAATATGGAAGAGGCCTAATCTGTCTCTCACTGGATCCTGAGATCGTTGAAAAGCTCAAATTGCCGTTAATGGTCTATGATAACAGGTCCGCCTTTAAAACAGCTTTCACGGTTTCAATTGAAGCGCGTGCCGGTGTGACTACGGGGATTTCAGCCGCTGACAGGTCTCACACGATAAAGACGGCGGTCGCGGATGACGCCCGTCCGGATGATTTGGTTCAACCAGGACATGTGTTTCCATTGAGGGCCAGGAGGGGAGGCGTTCTTTTCAGAACAGGTCAAACGGAGGGATCTGTTGATCTGGCACGTCTGGCGGGATTGAAACCTGCGGGTGTCATTTGCGAGATCATGGATGACGACGGAAACATGGCCCGGATGCCGAGCCTTAAAAAATTCGCCGCAAAACATGGTCTGAAAATAGCTACCATCGCGGATATCATTGCCTACAGGATGAGAAATGAGTCATTTGTTCATCTTGTCGCTGAGACAACCCTTCCGACTCCATTCGGAGAATTCAGGGCCATGGCTTTTGTTAATGATATCGATGATTATGAACATTTGGCGCTGGTTAAAGGTGTGATTAATCCAGAAGAAGAGATACTCGTCAGGGTTCACTCACAGTGCCTCACCGGAGATGTATTCGGATCATACCGATGTGATTGCGGCCCGCAGCTCGAAAAGGCGATGGAGATCCTTCAGAATAATGGGCCGGGAGTGATTCTGTATATGCAACAGGAGGGCAGGGGGATAGGCCTGGCAAACAAATTAAAGGCATACGCCCTTCAGGATAAGGGTCGTGATACCGTGCAGGCCAACGAGGAACTTGGCTTCCAGGCCGATCTTCGTGATTATGGGGTTGGAGCACAGATCCTTGCGGCACTTGGTGTCAGGAAGATGAAACTGATGACCAATAATCCGAAAAAGATAAAGGGATTGGAAGGGTACGGGCTTGTTGTCAGTGGCAGGGTGCCCATTGAGATAGAACCAAGGAAGGAAAATTTGAAGTATCTGATGACAAAATGCCAGAAGTTAGGTCATATGATGAATATAGGCGGCAACGAACAAACAGGAGGAGCGTGATTATGCCAAAGATCTTCGAAGGTAAGATATCGGCGGAAGGTTATAGTTTCGCTATAGTTGTGAGCAGGTTTAATGATTTTATCGGTTCCAAGCTGGTTGAAGGCGCCATTGATGCCCTTAAACGGCATGGAGGATCGGAGGAAAATGTAACACTTGTGAAGGTTCCCGGTGCTTTTGAGATCCCTGTTGCCGCTAAAAAGGTCGCTTTATGCGGAAAATATGACGCGATAATATGTCTGGGAGCCGTTATCAAAGGATCGACCCCTCATTTTGAATATGTTGCGGCTGAGGTTTCAAAGGGAATAGCGCATGTTTCACTTGAAAGTAATATTCCCGTAACTTTCGGTGTTTTAACGACCGATAACCTAGAGCAGGCTATTGAGAGGGCAGGTTCCAAGTCCGGGAACAAGGGTTGGGATGCCGCGGTCGCAGCTATGGAAATGGTAAATCTCTTTAACGCTATGGAATAATTTAAAGTTGGAATGCGCTTAAAGTGCCGATGTTCTTTGAGTAATAAAGATAATGGGAAAGAGACGAAAGGCCCGTGAACTGGCTTTAAAGATACTTTTTCATCTGGAGTATAATCACGGCAATCCAGAGGATGCGCTTTCTCTTATTTATAAAAATTTCAAGTCACCCGAGTCTGAAAGGGCATTTTCGAAAAAGCTTGTTTTAGGCGTTTATGAAAGGCTCGAGTCCATAGATAAGCTTATCACTCAATCTTCAAAGAACTGGCGAATGGAAAGGATGTCACATGTTGACCGCAGTATTTTAAGATTGGGCACATTTGAGATGCTCTATCTGGACGATGTTCCCCCAAAAGTGACTATTGATGAAGCTGTTGAACTGGGAAAGAAATTTGGAACTGAAGACTCTGGCGCTTTTATCAATGGTATTCTCGATAATATTTTTAACAGACTGAAACAGGAAGATCCTCTTTTGAAAAATAAAATATGAGACTGGATTTAAGATTTACCAAGCGTCCCATCGAAGACCTCTGGTGTCAAGCTATCATAGCTCTGGTATTTCAGGAAGAGGATATGATCTCCGGGGTCCTTTCCAACCTAGACATTAAAATGGCCGGAGCCTTGTCGAGTCTGGCCCGGAAGAAGATATGGACCGGAGGACGGGGTGAGAAAACTCTATTGGCTACCGAGCTTATGGTCAAGCCGGATAAACTTCTGCTTTACGGCCTTGGAAATGTTGAGGAATACAACAGGGAATCTCTGGAATGGTGCATCTATTCCCTCGCCGGCTGCCTCGATAAAATGGGTATTAACGATTTTGGCATTTATGTCCCTGTTGAGAGAGGCAAGGAATCCAGCTATGCGTATCAACTTGAGATTGCTTCAATGGGCCTCGCAGACTTTTACTTAGAAAACCACGGAATGGAACCGGATTTCCTGTTAAAGATAATCTTTTCTGTTGATGAGAGGATGATGGATATAATTTCTCAGGTTGAAGTTTGCCTGAGAGAGTATTTTACACCCGTTCTGGAATTTTCCATTTTAGTCGACAAAAAGGCAGTAAGGGTCTAACAGCCGGTCAGATATTATCCGTCAGGATGCCAGTTAAATTCAGTCTTTATGCTATTTCCTAACAGGACATTAGTGAGTAAAATTTATTAAAAATATTTAAGAGGTGGAAATAGACCGTGAAATACAACCCTCAGGAACTGGAAAAAAAATGGCAGGAACGCTGGAAAGATGAGAATTTGTTTAAAGTTTATGAGGACCCTTCAAAGGAAAAATATTATCTCCTCGAAATGTTTCCATATCCTTCAGGAAAAATCCACATGGGGCATGCCAGGAACTATACCATAGGCGATGTGGTGAGCAGATACAAGAGAATGCTCGGCAAGAATGTGCTCCATCCCATGGGTTGGGACGCCTTCGGGCTTCCCGCTGAAAATGCCGCCATAGAAAACAGGAGCCATCCCCATAAATGGACGTATGATAATATAGAAAATATGAAAGACCAGCTGAAGAGGATGGGATTCAGCTATGACTGGGATCGTGAATTGGCTACCTGCGATCCCGAGTATTACAGATGGGAACAGCTTATCTTCCTGAAGATGTACGAAAAGGGGCTTGCTTATAAAAAAAAGACTTATGTGAACTGGTGTGAAAGCTGCCAAACGGTTCTGGCTAAAGAGCAGGTGGTGAATGGATGCTGCTGGCGTCATTCACACCGGGAAGTCATACTTAAAGAGATGGAAAGCTGGTTCTTTAAGATTACCGATTATGCTGAGGACATTTTGGATTATTGCGAGAAGCTTCCCGGTTGGCCCGAGAGGGTAATGATTATGCAGAAGAACTGGATCGGTAAAAGTCATGGGGCCATAATAAAATTTCCCCTGCTGGATTCAGAGGAAGTTATCGAGGTCTATACTACCAGACAGGACACGGTATTCGGAGCGACCTTCATGTGTTTTGCGCCTGAACATCCCATGTTGAAAGATATGATCCATGGATTTCCGCAGGAAAAAGAGGTACTCGCTTTCATCGAGCGAACCCTTAAGGTGGACAGTTATATTCGGACTGCCGATTTCACGGCAAAGGAAGGGGTATTTACGGGACGATACGCGTTAAATCCCTTAACGCATGAACGGATACCGATATACGTGGCGAACTTCGTCCTCTTTGATTACGGCACGGGAGCCATCATGGCTGTCCCGACACATGACCAAAGGGATTTCGAATTTGCAAAAAAATATAACATAACTCTTAGAGTCGTAATAAAGCCTCTAGAATATAAGATGGATGAAAAAAGTATGACAGAGGCTTATGAGGGGGAGGGTGTTCTTGTAAACTCCGGCCCTTTTAACGGCAAGATGAATCTGGAGGCCCTCGATGCGATAGCCGATTATCTTGAAAAAGAAGGCCTTGGGCATAAGACCGTGAATTACAGGATAAGAGACTGGAATATTTCCAGGCAGAGATACTGGGGGGCTCCCATCCCTATTATTTATTGCGAGAAGTGCGGCACGGTTCCAGTGCCTGAAGAAGATTTACCTGTTAAGCTTCCTCTTGAGTTTGAATTGAGGCCAGGGGGCGGGTCCCCTCTTCCTCATGAGCCTTCATTTTATGAAGTCAAATGCCCGAAATGCAACTCAAAGGCCAGGCGCGAAACAGACACCATGGATACCTTTGTCGAATCGTCATGGTACTTTGACCGATATACATGTCCCAATTACAGCAAGGGCCCTATTGAAAGAAAACGTTTCGATTACTGGATGCCGGTAGATCAATACATAGGAGGAATAGAGCACGCAATTCTCCATCTGCTATACTCCCGTTTTTATACGAGAGTCCTGAAGGATTTAGGATTCCTTAACATAAAAGAACCTTTTACCCGTCTCCTGACGCAGGGAATGGTGTGCAAAGAGACGCAGGAATGTAAAAAACATGGTTACCTTTTTCCTGAGGAGGTCGAAGAAAACAGATGCAGGTACTGTAGTTCGGATATTATCACAGGAAATGTCGTGAAGATGTCAAAATCGAAGAAGAACGTTGTTGATCCCTCCGAACTGGTCACAAAATACGGAGCTGATACGGTGCGGATGTTTTGCCTTTTTGCTTCTCCTCCGGAACGTGATCTTGAGTGGAGCGACCAGGGTGTGGAGGGGTCCTTCAGATTTTTGAACCGGATCTGGAGGCTTGTCGTGGACAACGTTCAAAATATAAAGGACGCCGATAGATACAACGGGGAGGAGCTTCTTTCGGGGGATCTAAAAGCTCTCCATAGAAAGATACATGAAACAATAAAGAAAGTTACGGAAGATATAGAAGAACGATATCATTTTAACACGGCCATAAGCGCAGTCATGGAATTGGTAAATGATATAACGAGATATCTTGGCAAAGAGGAGAAGGATGGCGCCAAATGGGCTGTTGTAAAAGAGGCTGTTGAAATAACCGTCCTGCTGCTCTCACCTGTGGTTCCTCATATCACCGAGGAGATATGGAGGATGATTGGGCATGAGACATATCTTCTAAATGAGCCCTGGCCTGAATATCGGGAGCAATCGCTGGCAGTTGAAAACAGGACCGTTGTTCTCCAGGTGAACGGGAAGGTAAGGGCAAAAATAGAAGTTCCTTCCTCTTTTTCGAATGATGAAATTCGGTCGGCGGCTCTTGGAAATGAAAGGATAAAGAGCTTTGTTGGTGATAAAAAGATAAGGAAGGTTATCGTTGTCCAGCAGAAACTGGTTAATGTGGTTGTTTAACACGGAAATAAAGTTTAACAATGCCGGTATATAATGCAACATTATGTCTAAAGACCGCGGCCTTGGGAGCCCTTTTTACGAGCGAACTCGTTGCTGGCTGGTTTTTACGCATACTGCCTTACGAGGCGGGCGGCTGGCCATCTCAGTCGTTATAATGAGGGATCAAGATGGAACGACCGGAGAAGGTATCCGCCCGCTCTCCGAGGCGTAGGCTCTACGAGCCGGAGGCCTGGCATGCACCTTACGCTATGACTTTGCTACCCGGGTCTTCGCCGTAAAAAGGGCTCCCAAGGCCACGTCTCTGAGACCACATGGCGCTATTTTCATGCATTGTGTAGGCCCAGAGGGCCATGAATGTTTAGTTCTGAAAAAGTAACATGAGATTTGATATAAAAATAATATTCTGCATGAATCTGCTGATTATTTTGGGCCTTTTGGCGGGCTGCGGCTACCATTTCAGGGCTGATGGGGAACCGGTCGGCATTGAAATCGAGAGCATCGCCATACCGTTAATGACTAGCACTTCTACTGCCAGGGGTTTTGAAGCTGATTTTACCAGTATTATCCGGCAGGAATTTATCAGCCATTCAAAGGTACATCTTGTCCGTAAAGAAGAAGCACAGATGATTATTACGGGGAATATCTTTGAAATCAGCAGCGATCCGTTATCTTATAATCTCAAACAGCAGAAGGTGGCCGGAAGGGTTGTAACCCATGAGACAACAGGCAGCAGAAGGCTTAAAATAGTAATGGATGTCTGCCTCGTTGAAAGGGCCACGGGCAAGATAATATGGCGGGACCAGTCCTTAAGTGAGGAAGCCAGTTTTAACGTCGGAATCGATCCTATTGCCAACGAGTATAATCAACAACAGGCGCTACGGAAGATTGCCAGGCTTATTGCCAGACGGATTTACCTTCAAACAATGGAAAGATTCTGATGGCAAAGGAACTAAAACCGGAGGTTATTTTTAAGGCGGTAAACAAAAGGGCACTGGCTCCCTATTATCTTTTTTACGGCCCTGACGAATTCAGGATGGAAAAAATTCTGGATCGCATCAAGGATGAGTTAATTCCTGAATCCGTGAGAGACTTTAACCTTGAAATCTGTTACGGAGGGGAAACAGATCCTGCGGATATCGTTGCAAGGGCGCAAACTCTCCCCTTTATGGCCAGTCAACGACTGCTGATTGTGCGAAGAACCGAAGACTTCAAGACCGAGAGATTAGAGATTTTTCTACCATACCTGGGAGATCCTTCCCCTTCAACATGTCTGCTGTTTTTATCTTCTAAAACCAATTTCAATCTAAGATTTTATAAAATGATCAGAAATGCCGGACGCGCTGTTAACTTTTCCGAACTGCATGACAATCAGATCACAAGCTGGATCAAACGGGCCGCTGATGAACTCGGGCTGAAGATGGACGGTCAGGCAGCTGCTTATCTGCAGCAGATCGTGGGAAATAACCTTAGAGCTCTTTATGGTGAACTGGAGAAACTCAAACTCAGATATGGAAATGAGAGCCCAGGGGTAGCAGAAATACGGGATATGGCTGTTCACAGCCGAACCTATTCTATCTTTGAATTAATGAATTCCATCTCCCGAAAGGATTGTGGTGAATCACTCACAATGTTAAAAAGGTTTCTGGAGGAAGAAGACAGGGTCGGAGGGCCGTTACGTTTTCTTGGAATGCTAAACAGGCAGATCAGGATTATGTGGCAGACCAAGTCTATATTAAGTTGCGGGGGCAACTCGAAGGATGTTGCAGGAAGATTGAAACTGGCGCCCTTCTCCGCCGAAAGATTTATCGAACAGGCACAAAACTGGTCCGAGGATGAACTCGCGAAAGGTCTTTCCCTGTTATACAGCACGGACCATTTCATAAAATCAGGGTCCAGATCAAAGTCCGTTCTTGAAAATCTTATTCTTACCCTGTGCTGTTGATGACCCTTAGGCCGGCGTGATCCGGTTTATCTGGTTGGCAAGATTGGATATTTTTCGTGAAGCTCTTTTTCTGGGAATTACACCTTTTGATGAGCTTTTCTGGATAATAGAAACAGCCTTCCTGAGGCTTTCTTTTGCCTGCTCATCAGATTTTACGGCGATAGCCGCTCTGACCTGTTTGATTGCTTTTTTTGCCCTGGTTTTATAAGTCAGATTTCTCAATCTTTTCCCTTCGTTTTGTCTAGCCCTTTTCAGGGCTGATTTATGGTTGGCCAAGTTCAATACTCCTGTAGTTTAGAATGGAATTTAATAAAGTTTAATTTACTAAAATATTCATCTAGAGTTGTCAAGTAAAAAGACAATGAGCGAATCAATTGATAACAGAGTAAAGCACGGATCTGAAAAGAGGGATGTAAATAGGGCAGCCGTCACAGTGGGTTTTTATACTTTTCTAAGCCGTGTGCTGGGACTTCTGCGTGATATTGTAGTTGCCAAATATTTCGGTTCCGGTATGTCGGCAGATGCTTTTTTCGTGGCCTTTCGCATTCCTAACCTTCTAAGGCGCCTGTTCGCTGAAGGATCGCTTACAATAGCCTTTATCCCGGTTTTTACTGAATATCTGCGAACGAGATCAAAAGAAGAAGCATTTCAGCTTGCACGGGTGGTGTTGACTCTTCTTTCGATTATCCTGACAATTGTTACAATTCTGGGTATCTTATGCTCTCCCTGGATAGTGAGGGTACAGGCATGGGGTTTCGGCATCAGCGGAGAGAAGTATGAACTTACGGTTTTACTCACCCGTATAACTTTCCCTTATATTTTCCTTGTCAGTATAGTTGCGCTTTTTATGGGCATCCTTAATTCAATGAGACATTTCACATCTCCTGCTGCGGCGCCGATATTTTTGAACGCAGGCATAATAGGCGCCACACTCTGGCTTTCTCCATATTTATCCCAACCTATTGTTGGCGTCGCGATCGGTGTGATAATCGGCGGGATTCTCCAGGTTTTTCTCCAGATCCCATGGATAATAAAGAAAGGGATATCTCTGTTTCCATGCTGGATGCCGGACCATCCGGCCGTCAAAAGGATCGGATTGCTGATGCTCCCGGCGATTTTCGGTTCGGCAATCTACCAGTTCAATCAGTTCGCGGGCACCCTGCTGGCCTCTCTGCTTGAAGAGGGAAGCGTTTCATGGCTTTATTATGCGGATCGTCTTGTGCAGTTTCCCCTAGGTGTTTTTGCCATCGCCCTAAGCACGGCCTCACTTCCATCTCTGGCAAAGCATGCCACTGATATGAACTTTGATGATTTTACGGAAACACTGAATCACACCCTAAGGCTGACCTTTTTCGTTACAATTCCCAGTATAGCGGGACTTATCATCCTGGGTAAGCCGATTATTCAAATCTTTTTTGAGAGAGGTGCGTTTGATCCCCTTTCCACTGATATGACAGCAAAGGCCTTGATCTTTTATTCGGTTGGCTTGTGGGCTTTTTCAGGCGCCAGGGTAGTGGTTGCCGCTTTTTACGCATTTCAGGATACAAAGACACCGGTGCGCGTGGCGACCATTACAATGGTAATTAATTTTTTATTAAGTCTTCTGCTTATGGGGACCCCATTGAAGCACGGCGGTCTAGCTCTTGCGCTTTCAATAGCGTCCAGCATACAATTTTTTCTGCTGTTAATATTTCTAAAAAGAAGACTTCTTCAATGGGACCTGAGATCCGTATCTATATCTGCTGGCAAGGCAATAGCTTCTTCAATGATAATGGGTGCGGTCGTTTATTTTTTAAATGTCCTGTTTTTATCAGATAGCCAAAAGGAGAATGTGGGGCAGATGGTCATAAAGCTTATTTTTATAATCCTTGCCGGTGTTATTATCTATTTTATAAGCGCTGTGATAATGAAAAGCCGGGAAGTAAAACATTTTAAGGGCATACTATTTGACTATCGCGTAAAAAGATAAGAACCCGTTGGAGACAATCATAACATGGATATGAAGGGAATAATATGGGCTGGTTTGGAAAACTTGCTTTAGGATCTTTGGGAATGATTATTGGAGGTCCCCTGGGCGCCATAGCGGGTGCCGCAATCGGTCATCATCTGATCGATAAAAACGCAGGCATTGGAGATCGCGCTGTTCCTGCCGGTAAGCTGGAACAGGCTCAGGCATCTTATTTTGTATGTGTTTTTTCCATACTCGGGAAGATGGCAAAAGCGGATGGAAAGGTAACCAGGGATGAGATCGCTGTGGTGGAGGAATTTATTTCTCACATGAATATGCCGCCGACACAACAGGCATTCGCGAAAGAAATCTTTAACCAGGCCAAACGATCTGCATATACCATTGATGATTTTGCGGCTCAGTTTTATCAGATGAATAGGCATAGACCTGCGGTGCTTTACTCATTTCTGGATGTTCTCTTTAAACTCGCGGCCGCTGATGGGAGATTGCATCAGGTCGAGGAAGATATCCTGGAAAGGTTAAAACATATCTTTCACATCAGCGACCAGCAGTTTAATAGTGTAAAAGCGGTTTACTTTAATGATGTGGATAAGTATTATAAAAAATTACATTGCACATCCGAGAGCACCAATCAGGAAATAAGGGCAAACTATAGGAAACTTATAAAGGATTTCCATCCTGACACCATTGTCTCAAAAGGGCTGCCTGAAGAGTTTCTACAATTCGCCAAGGAGCGGTTTCAAGAGATACAGGAAGCCTATGAGAAGATCAGGAATGAAAGAAATTTTTAACTACTCCGGAAAAGGGACATGAAATACGAAGCGATAATATTTGATATGGATGGGACTCTGCTTGACACGCTTGTTGATATAGCGAATTCGGTGAACAGTGTATTGGAAAAGAATGGTTTTCCAACACATGATCCGGAGGCTTTTCGCTATCTAGTTGGTGATGGAGTCCGAAAGCTGATGGACAGGATAATACCGAAGGAAAATCGGGATGAGGCTACTGTCGGCAGGTGTATGAAGGAATATAGCGAAATATACCATGAGAATTTTAACATGACGACGCAACCGTATAAGGGAGTACCCGAGATGCTTGACGGTTTGACCGAGCGCCGTATTAAAAAATCCATTCTCTCAAACAAACCGGATGACTTCACCAGGAAGTGTGTGGATGAATTCCTCTCCAGGTGGGAATTTGAAACAATAATGGGGCATCATGACACAATCCCTCTGAAACCTGATCCTGCTGGTGCCCTTTTCATCGCCCGAAAAATGGATATCGAGCCGGATCATTTCCTGTATCTTGGAGATACAGGCGTAGACATGAGGACGGCTGTTAATGCAAGGATGTTTCCGGTTGGCGCCCTCTGGGGATTCAGGACGGAGGACGAACTGATAAAGAACGGCGCAAAGGCCTTAATTAAAGAGCCTTATGAAATTTTCCGCTTGCTGGATTGAGGCTTGATGGCCGGATTTGTTTGTTGACGCTGGTTTTTATCATTATTCCGGTAAAAAATAATGCGATGCCGCATGATAGATGGGTGACCGGATGTTCCGTAACCTCTCCTCCCTATCTTGTTAATCTGTCCGAAAGCACAAGGAGATCCTTTTCTTTCAGATTATCGGTTCTTATTTCGTTGAACGGGATGGCATATTCTTTTCCGGAAAGCACTGCCGGCATCAGCCTTGAAGTCCCCGCTTCAAGATAATTGGCCACATTGAAAGCCATTCGCTGTGCAAGGGAGACATCCATGTTATTTGGTGTCGCTCCCCTGATGTCCCTTGAAAAGGGCTCACATACGACTTTTCTGTTTAAGGGGATGTTTGTTGCCAGCAGTTCGTCATAGAAGTATTCGGCGGCGTTCTGCTTTATCCCCGCCTCGTCTCTTTCCTTTTTCTTATATCCCTCTGCGACGACTATCACACATTCATCTTTTTTATTGATAGCTTCAACCACCTTTTTGTGGTCAATCACGCTATGGGGAAGGACAGCAAGGTGCGCCCGGGCGCCTAATGCGGAGTGAAGTGCATGAAAACCACTGTTCGCTCCCATCATCTCTACGATATAAGCCCTGTGATGTGTTCTCGCGTCAGCCATATAACATCTTATCTTTTCAGCGCCCACCTCAACTCCTGTGTATTGTCCCACACAATCAGTACCTGCGACATCACTATCAATGGTAACGGGGATAAAAAAGACCTGCACTGATGTCGGTAAAAAGTCACATAAAGAATGAATCCCCTTAAATGTCCCATCACCCCCTATTGCAATAATAGCCTTTACGTTTTTATTTTTAATGGTATTCGCGGCCTGTTTCTGGATATCTTTCTTGATGAAATCCCTGTAGCGCTCACTTCTGAGCTGAGCACCCCGCCACTCCGATAAAGGAGCTGCATGAAAAACACCCGGGATATGATCCAGCTTTTTGAAGAGTACTGGGTCATAGACGAGCCGGATAAAATCACCCTCTTTGCCTTCCAGGGATTTAAATCCCTCGCGCGTGGCGAAAACTTTTCTGCCCTTGGTCTCTAAATGGTACGTTACAAAAGCCGTAACGGGATTGTACCCCGGAGCGCATCCTCCGTCCTGGATCAGGAGGACATCCATTTCCTGCAACATGTTATATGCCTCTAACTTGCTTCTCTTAAGAAGTGAGCTTATTCTTTCTCCCACTCTGACTCGGGCAAGGAGTTCGTCACAGTTAACCGGCTTTGGCAGATAGTCATCCGCCCCTTGATTAATAAAATCTAACCTGTTTTGACATTCCATATCTGAACTGATAATTATCACATAGATCCCGGCTGTTACGGAATCGGGATCGTGTTTTAGGTTCCTGCATAATTCAATGCCATCCATATCAGGTAAATCATGGCTGCTGACGAGGATGTCGGGTATAATTTTTTTTATTTTTTCAAGAGCTTCCTTCCCATTCTCAGCCTCCTCCAGATGATACCCCGGTGTTCCATGGATCATATTCATTAAGGTTTCCCGGGAGGCTTTATGTCCATCAACAATCATGATTCGTGTTTTTTCTTCCATAGTGACCTCGTCAGGAGCCAGCCGGACTTTATCCGCCGTGTTCCTATTCAAAATAAAAAAGAGAAAAATTTTCAGCATCCTGCAGGAGGAAATCCTGCGGATGCCGCCCGTCAAGCAATAAACTCTTAAAATATATCATATTTTGTGCTATCTATCCACTGTTAATATAAGAATTGACGGTGACTAGAATCCTATGAGATGCATGGATGAAAAAATCCGGAGAGTCCTTAACATGCCTATTAAAATATCATTTCTTCTCTTCCTGATTATTTTGATCATGATATTTCTTTATCTGTTCTATCCCAGGATAGAAAACTTTTTTGTTTTTTTCCCGCGCTCTGAGTTTGACTTTGCGCCCCAAGATATGGGGCTGATTTGTGAAGAAGTAGAATTTATCACAGAGGATGATATAACCCTCCATGGATGGTTCTTCCCAGTCGATAGAGATTCCCCCGTAATCCTTTTTTTTCACGGAAACGCGGGGAATATCTCGCATCGTCTGGATAACATAAATTTACTTCTGGCAAGAGGCCTTCAGGTTTTTATCTTTGATTATCGCGGATATGGACGGAGTAAAGGAAGTCCGTCCGAACAAGGGCTCTATAAAGACGGAAGAGCCGCCTATGATTATCTCGTCATGGAGAAGGGAATTTCGTCTGACAGGATTATGTGTTTCGGCCGTTCACTTGGAGCGGCCGTGGCGATTGATGTCGCCTTAAAAAGGAACATCCGTTCCATAATCATAGAGAGTGGATTTACTTCCATAAAAGAAATGGCCAGGAGCATGTTCCTGATGAGCCTTTTATCCCCCATCATCCCGGCAAACTACAATAATCTGGAAAAGATAAAAGGCATAAATGTCCCGAAACTGGTTATTCATGGTGATAAAGACGAGCTTGTGCCTTTCGCCATGGGGAATGATCTGTATGAGGCCGCCGCATCTCCTAAATTCTTTTATGGGGTCAATGGGGCGGGGCATAATGACACATATATCGTGGGAGGGGAAAAATATTTCAAGATCTTTGAGCAGTTTGCAAGAAAGTCCACAATCCGGCAGCCTGTCGGACTTTAGCCGTAAGACTGCTGGAAAGATTCAAAAACGATTTTATTTTAAAAAGTAATATTTTATTATTTTCCGGCCGCAATGAATGCGATCGGATATAAATATTGCCAAAAACAAATGAAAATCTCTATCTTAATTAGGGGCCTGTCGGATTTGAAACGCCAAACCGCCGGGAAGATTCGAGAGAGTATTGGATTTTAAAACAGGGCAGCCATTTATACGCTGTTTTCTGCGAAGTGCTTTATCATCATTTCCCCAAGTTCCTTGGAACGCTTGGTGGCCGCCTCAACCGCGTTGATAATCGTAGTCCTGAGGCCGCCGGCTTCAAGGGTATGAAGCCCCGCAATAGATGTGCCGCCCGGAGAAGTGACCTGGTCCTTTAACCTGCCAGGATGTTCACCTGTCTCAAGGAGCAGCTTGGCTGAACCCAGGACCGTCTGCGCGGAGAGTAAAAGGGCATCCTCCCTGGAAAGGCCCACCTTGACACCTGCATCAGCCATTGCGTCTATGATGAGAAAAATATAGGCCGGACCGCTTCCGCTTAAGCCTGTTATAGCGTCCATGAGGTAATTTTCACTCAGAAACACGGTTTTCCCTACGGAATTAAATATTGACTCGGCAAGGTTTATATCCTTTTTAAGGGCATGTTTTCCGGCTGCGATGGCTGTCGCGCCTTCTCCGACGGCCACAGCGACATTCGGCATTACACGGATAAGCCTCAAGTCCTTTTTTAGACATTGTTCTATAGCAACCAGCGGAACGCCGGCAGCAATGGATATGATGAGTTTGTCCATATTTAGATACGCTGCCGTCTCTTTCAAGACCGGAGCCATGATCTGCGGTTTTACGGCATAAACGACGATCTCCGATTCAGTCACCAAGTCGCGATTGGCTTTTGCCGTTCTGACACCATAGGTTTTCGACATATATTCCAACCTATTTTTTTTGGTGTCATAGCAGATGATATTTCCGGGAATGGATGATTTAGACTGGATCAGCCCCTTGATAAGGGCCTCACCCATATTGCCTGTGCCGATTACGCCGATCAGTTTATCTTTTAACATTGCGTCTGTTCTCCTTGGATGGGTTTGATAGCGGTATAAATACTATCTTTATTTTATTATTAGTCAAGGAAAAAGGGATGTGTCGTATCCCTATTGCCGCTATATGGAGCAGTATTTCCTGATTTTGGCATATCAAATGCGTGGTTGAAAAACCTGATGCAATGTTATAGCATCAATGACTTTTCAATCGTAAAATATTTTTGGAGCTCGCCGGATGGCCTCCGAAAGGCTCCCAAGGAGACAATACTATGGCAGACTTAAAAATAAATGTGATAAAAACTATGCAATATGCCAGGCCTGAAATTGAAGGGGGTTATGCCAATCAGACTCTCCATATAGACCTTTCCAATTCAAAGATCACCATAAAGCCGGTCGGTAAAAAGATGAAAGATGTTTTTACAGGGGGCAAGGGCTTTGATCTATGGTTGTTATGGAATGCCGTTAACAGCAATACAAAATGGGATGACCCTGAGAATGAGGTATGTATTGCTTCGGGACCCCTGGGAGGAACACTCGGATATCCCGGTTCAGGCAAGAGCATTGTTACGGCCATATCTCCCACAACAGGTTCGGTTATAGATTCCAATGTGGGCGGTTATTTTGGTCCATATCTTAAATTTTCGGGTTTTGATGCTCTTGAAATCCAGGGAAAGGCACCTGAAGACACGGTTATATTTATTGACGGTGCCGGTCAGAAGATCCAAATTATCGAGGCGGATAACCTGCCGGATACTGCCAATGAAATTACAGAGATGTTAACTGGATATTTCGGTGATGGAGATCCGCGAAGTATATCAGTGGTTTCCACAGGTCCTGGCGCAAAAAACACCTTAATAGGTTGCCTCAACTTTTCCTGGTATGATCCGAGGCGAAAAAGGGCCAGAATCAAACAGGCCGGCAGGGGAGGCATCGGCAGCGTGTTCGCGGACAAGATGGTCAAGGCTGTGGTAGCACGTTGGGGGAAGGTTACTTTCAGGACGAATAATCCCGCAGACCCGGAAGCGCTAAAGGAGGTTGGAAGGCTTCATTCGCAAGAGATAGTCGCTCTCGATCCAAAACAGAATGATATGGCGAGGATCGGGACAACCCATCTGGTTACGATTATGAATGATTATGATCTTCTGCCCGTAAATAATTTCAGATATGGGAAAGATCCGAAGGCGGTGAAAATGGGTCAGGAAGTTTACAGGAAATTATTTGACAAGGGTTATGATGGTTGCTGGATGGGATGCACCGTTGCCTGTTCGCACGGAATAAAGGATTTTATCCCCTCAACCGGTCCCTACAGGAGTCAAAAGGTCTTCGTGGATGGCCCGGAATACGAGACAATAGCCGGTTGCGGTTCCAATATAGGGATTTTTGACCCGCAGACGGTGAATGAGCTCAATTTTTACTGTGATATTTACGGGCTCGACACAATATCGGTGGGAACCGGCATTGCTTTTGCCATGGAGTGCTTTGAAATGGGACTTATAAATTTGGAACACACAGGAGGGATGGACCTTTCTTTCGGGAACAAGGGCACAGCGCTGGATATCGTTCACCAGATGGCAGAGGGTGACGGGTTCGGCGTTATCGTAGGCAAAGGTGTCAGGAAAATGAAGGAGATCTTTTCCCGCGATTTTGGGGCTGATATGGAAGTAATGAAGGATATCGGGATGGAAGCCAAGGGTCTTGAGTTTTCAGAATATATGACGAAGGAGTCACTCGCACAGCAGGGTGGATATGGATTGGCTCTTAAGGGCCCGCAGCATGATGAAGCCTGGCTTATATTCCTGGATATGGTGCATAATTTCATCCCTAGTTTTGATCAGAAGGCGGAGGCGCTTCATTGGTTTCCTATGTTCAGGACGTGGTTCGGTTTATGCGGACTCTGCAAGCTCCCATGGAATGATATCGTTCCGGAGGATAATAAAAAATCCGATGAACCTGCGAAGGTAAAGAAGCATGTTGAATGGTATTCCAGGTATTTTCAGTCTGTTACAGGGATCGATACGACTCCTGACGCAATGATCAGGATGAGCGAGGCTGTCTATAATTTCCAGCGAATTTTTAACCTGAAGATGGGCTTCGGGAGAAGGGAACATGATAATATACCCTATCGCGCGATGGGCCCTGTTACCGTGGATGAGTATGAGTCCAGGCAGGAAAGGTATGATACGCAGCTTATTGAAAAGCACGGGGTGGAAATCGCGGGCTGTGAAACTGAAGATAAGATCCTGCTGCTCAGAAAATTCCGGGAAGCCGCCTATGAAGATCTGAAGGACGCTGTTTACAAACGAAGAGGATGGACAAACGAGGGAATTCCAACCGTCGAGACCGTGAAACGTCTCGGAATAGACTTTCCTGAAGTATTGGATCTTTTAAAGGTACATGGTGTTGAAGCATGATAAGAGTGAATGGCAAAGAGCACGGTTGGCGGAAGAAGATGACCATTGCGGATTTGGTAAAAGAATTGGAGGGCGGATCCATTTACTCGGTTGTGCGCGTCAACGAACAGTATATATCAAAGCCTGATTTTGAGAAGAGCCATATTCCTGATGATGCCGAGATTTATCTGATTCCCATGATCACGGGCGGATGAATTGATTCTTTAACACGAAAATAAAGTTTAACAATGTCGGTATATAATTCAACATTATGTCTAAAGACCGTGGCCTGGGGAGCCCTTTTTACGAGCGAACTTGTTCCTGGCTAGTTTTTACGCAAACTGCCTTACGAGGCGGGCGGCGGGCCATCTCAGTCATTGTTATGAATGATTAAGCTGGAACGACCGGAGAAGGTCTCCGCCCGCCTGGCATGCACCTTGCGCTATTATCTTGCTACCCGGGTCTTCGCCGTAAAAAGGGCTCCCCAGGCCACGGCCCTGAGACCATA
>JAFGDF010000025.1 GCA_016932235.1 Deltaproteobacteria bacterium
GAGTCTTTATGGATTCTGACTATGCCCTGTTAAATTCATGACCATGACAGCGAAGCGTATTTATACATGGGGTTTTCTTACAGAATCAATAAAATAAACCCTTAGTGAACTTAGCGTCTTGAGAGAGCCAAGCGAACGGGCGGTTAATTTTTTAACTTTGAATCTTTGAATTTTTAAACCTTGAATCTTTGAATATTGAACTTTGAATTTATCCATTAGGAGTCACCATGCTCAAAAACTACTTCACAATAGCCATAAACAACCTGCTTAAAAACAAACTCTACAGCGCTATCAACATCATCGGCCTGGCTGTGGGACTCGCCGCCTGTATCGTCATCGCACTTTATGTCAGGGACCAGTACTCCTATGATAAGCAATGGAAAGATTCAGACAGGATATACCGGGTAAATATTACACTCAACCTGCCTGGAAAAGCCCCTGAAAAGAATGCAGGGACTCCTTTGCCGGCAATGCCGCTGCTGGAAGAATATTTCAAGAATGAAATCGAGCTGAGGGCAAGGGCTTTTCCTTACAACATGATGATCGATACAGGTACTGACAAGTTTGAGGATACACTTGTGCAGGTTGATCCGGCCTTCATTGAAATGTTTCAGCTTGAAGTCATTTCAGGAAGCCTTGTAACCACACTTTTCGAACCCGGCAATATTGCTTTAAGCGATGAAGTTGCCAGAACACACTTTGGAAACCATAACCCAATAGGAAAAACAATAACCTTAAGTCTGGATACTATTAAATACGATTTTAAGATAACTGCTGTCTATAAAGTACCCGGAAACACCATCCTTGATGCGCCACTTTTATCACTGCTTGATTATGACAGTAAACCGGCGTCTCTTAAAAACTGGTATAATTTTTTTACCGGATCTTTTTTTAAGTTAAAAGAAGGCATTGATATCGATTCTTTAAAGCCTTTACTCCCCGCCTTTATAGATCAAAAGGTTGATTTTTCAATGGTATCTACAAATCCTGATATTCCGGTAAGTGAAATGTTGTCTATTGATTTTCAGAATATAGAAACCGCCCATATGGATTCGCCATGGGATACTGAAAGGGCTGGCGGAAACAAAACAACTACCCTTGCTTTCGTTGCTATCTCTCTGCTGGTTTTAATAATAGGTTGCGCCAACTTCATTATTCTCACCACTGCAAAGGCAACACAAAGGGCCAGGGAAGTGGCGGTGAGGAAAGTAGTAGGTGCAAAGCGAAAACAACTGATTATCCAATTTGTCAGCGAGTCAACATTTATCGCTATGCTGGCTATGATTCTTGCCATGGGAATTGTTGAATTCATGCTTCCCGTATTTGAGGCCATAACCGGCAAAATGTTCTCACTAGACTATACCGACACTTCGGTTCTTTTAATGTTAGCGGTTCTGTTATTAATTATGGGGATCAGCGGAGGCATTTATCCTGCATTTATTCTTTCCGGATTTAATCCCGGCAAAATTCTTAAGGCGAATAGATACAGGGAATCCGGAGGCTCTATATCATTCAGGGCTTCGCTGGTGGTTTTTCAGTTCACTGTTTCCATTATCCTTATTATTGCGACAGGCGTTATATACACTCAAATGCGATACAGCATCAACCGTGATCCCGGTTATAACAAAGACAATTTGCTGGTTATAAACCGGCTTGGTTTTGGAGGTGTTTTTATGGATAAAATTAAACCTCTGAAGCAGGAGTTATTGAGCCTCGCGAATGTCACGCAAGTTGGGCTGTCCGATACTGAGCCAAGCGAACAGAAGGGAAACTTTTATACCTTCACGCATCCGGGACAGCCGGAAAACCGGCATGTAATAGCCAGGACAGGTATTGATTATGATTATTTTTCAACTTATCAGATACCGGTTATTGCAGGCAGGAATTATTCAATTGAAAGAGATCTCCCGGAGCCGGAATTTGATTTTATGACACTTACTCCCGGAAAGAATGAAACTAAAAAAGTCATAGAAAGAAATATTATTATTAATGAAAGCACAGCAAGGGAATTGGGATTCGCGAATTCGGAAGAGGCGCTCGGAGAAATAATCAACTCAACCACTATGGGCAATATCAACTACAAGATTATCGGTGTTGTTGCGGATAACCATATATTCAGCATAAACGCATTGCCAAGGGCTGAGGTGTACTTGCTCGAGCCGGATTATGCCGGCATCATTACCGTGCGTTTTAATGGTTCCCCCATAGAAATTTTAAAACAGGTTGAATCTGTCTGGAAAAAGGTAATGGGAGATATTGAATTATCCACTGTTTTTGCAAATCAGCTTGTGGCGCAGGAGTTTGAACTGGAACGTACCGAAGTTAAAATAATCATCAGTTTTTCTTTACTGGCAATCCTTATCGCATGTATGGGATTATTCGGTTCAGCATCTTTTACAGTAGAAAGACGAACAAAGGAAATAGGGTTGCGCAAGGTTATGGGAGCCAGGGTTAAAAACATAGTGAGGTTACTTCTCTGGCAGTTTTCAAAACCGGTCTTGATTGCTAACCTTATCGCCTGGCCTGTGGCAATATTAGCAATGCAAAGCTGGCTGGAACGTTTTCCATACAGGTTTAACCCTTTGTTCATGATTCCTATTTGTTTGGGTTCGGGATTTATCGCGCTGATTATTGCATGGTTTACAGTAGCCGGGAATACAACACGGGTGGCAAGGAGTAAGCCTATTAAGGCTTTGAGGTATGAGTAAAAGAAAGGTTTACCCTGTTAAATGCTGTTTTGCAGCCCGCTACGCGGATTTAACAGGGTGAAGGTTCAGGGTTTAAGGTTCAAGGTTAAAACTTTAATGCAACGTCATACCCGCGCAGGCGGGTATCCATTAGTTTTTTGCTTTTTAAATACAAAATAGATTCCCGCCTTCGCGGGAATGACGAACAAAGAAACACTTGAACCCTCGACCCCTTGAATCCTTGGACCCTTTTTCCAAAGAATAATTCGGCGGGACAGGCCCCGAAAACAGCATCGGGATCTTATCCCATTGGTTTTACTGATTGTAAAGATCAATCTCGTCGCTGACTATCTGGTCTACTCCAGGGAAAATACTACCCAGACCGCCATATGTCATGCATGGAATAAACCCGCCACCCGGGCCATATGTTGAGCAGGCGCGTCGCACCTCGGCCCTTATCACTTCCTCAGGGGTATCTTTGCAGTCCACAATCGCTGCGTCGATGCCGCCCATAAGAACCATCCGGCCCCGGAGTTGTTCCTGGAGTTTCACGATGTCGTTCTGAGGAAGAACCCCCTGCCATATATCGATGCCAAGATCCACCATATCCTCAACAATTGGTTCCATGAATGAGTCGGCATGGTGCATGACCAGAACGCCATGCTCCTTCGCATAGCCGTAGATTTTGACGTACTGCGGCTTAATCATTTCACGCCATATCTCGGGGCTCATGAACATGGTATTCTTGCTCCCCCAGTCATCGTGGGAGAGAATGATATCAGGTTTCAGATTATCCACCAGCAGTTTCATATAAGTGAAGCGATACTCACCGACAATATCGAGGAGATCCATCATTGCCTCAGGCTCTGCCAGCATATTCATCAATGTATCCTCGAAGCCCATTAGAAAATGCAACTGCTCAAAAACACCTGTGCCCATAAAACCCATGACGAGCTTTTCGTCGCGATCGACAGCTTCTGCTTCACGGAGCGATTCCTCCCAGGCGGTTGGGTCCTTTGCCGCGGTGGCAAGGTCTGGAACCTTTAAATCCCGGCATTTGGTGATGTCCTTCAACACTTTGTTTTCCGATGTTACGTGAGGCATGGCTGCATGCTGGTCTTCAGGCCAGGCGATCTCTGTGCCCCAGACATCTTTTGTAGTCTTACCGCGGATGCGATTTCCGCGCAC
Source organism: Deltaproteobacteria bacterium (assembly GCA_016932235.1). The sequence continues at coordinate 3,876 of JAFGDF010000025.1, forward strand.
AAATTTGAACACAGGATCACTCATGATCAGATCAAAGGGCTGGTATTGATTGACAAGTCTGTCAGGTTTTCCGTTCTGATTTAAAGTCTCAAGTAGATTTTGCCTGGGTGTCAGCATTCTATTGCTCCTGATGTTTTTCTCTGTTTTGTTATCAAACCATAATAAATATACATTATAATATTTACTATATAAACCTTTATGTTTGATTGATCTTGTACATGACAGTTTTTTCATTTTGTTCTTCGGCCATTTCAGTGATAAGTTATTAATGAACTGTAATGAGTTAAAAAAAACCGCGGTCGTGTCCCGGTTAAACAAAGACAAAATATGTTTAATGCTAAATTGACCGAACTCGGTTTGAATAGAACTAATTAAGTACCTTACCAATCGTTAACAGGAGGTAACCCTACCATGACATCTATATTCAATATTCCCTCAACGATCATTGTCGGCGGCGGCGCCAGCAAAGAGGTGGGCGTTCAGACCAAAAAATATGAAGCAAGGCGTATTCTACTTGTAACTGGTCCATATATGGTGAATTCTGGTCTTGCCGGGCGTATTTCCGATATTCTGAAACAGGAGGGAATCGCCGTAACCCTCTTCGGCGATGTTGAGCCGGACCCGACAGACCGAAATGTCGCTGACGGACTGGCGGCATTCAAGGGGGACGATTGTGAAGCCATCGTTGGTCTTGGGGGTGGCAGCTCGATGGATTGCGCAAAGGCCATTTCAATAATGACAGCAAATGAAATGCCCATCAGCCAATACGCCGGTATTAATAGTGTCCCCAACAAAGGCGCGCCTGTCATTGCCATCCCCACCACGGCCGGAACCGGCGCCGAAGTTACAAAGGTGGCTATAATAGGCGACACCGAAAGAGATGTAAAAATGATGATTCTTGATGTCAATATCCTGCCGGACTGCGCGCTTGTAGATTATCAACTCACTATGAGCTGCCCGCCTGATCTGACGGCCAATGTTGGCATCGACACCCTTGTGCATGCGGTCGAGGCGTATGTGTCTGTTAAGGCCAATCCCCTGACGGATCCAATCGCTCTTTCCTCTATCCGGCTGATTTCAGAAAATCTCCTTAGAGCATTTAATGAACCGGACAATCAAAAGGCCCGGGAGGGGATGACGATGGCATCGCTTCAGGGAGGCATGGCCTTTGCTAATAGCAGTGTGTGCCTCGTGCACGGAATGAGCAGGCCCATCGGCGCGCTCTACCATGTGCCCCATGGTCTTTCCAATGCGGTTTTATTTCCGGCTGTCACGGAATTCTCGATCTCCGGTTCCCCTCAGCGTTATGCGGTAATCGCCAGGGCCATGGGATATGCATCGGAAAATGATCCGGACAATGCTGCCTGCAGTGCTTTAGTGGAAGGTCTTAAGAAATTCAATGAAGCTTTGAAAATTCCCCATCTGGGAGATGTCGTGGGTATAGATCTGAAGACCTTTGATCAAAGAGTGGAAAAAATGGCTAATGACGGTATTGCATCCGGCAGTCCGAATAACAATCCCGTTGTTCCAACGGCTGAGCAGATAGTGGAGCTTTATCACCAGGCCTGGTGAGAGTTTGTTAGATGTGAAGAGGGTTGTCCGCGTTTGCCGGAAGGCCTGGTTCAATCAACTTGTCTCTCAGTACTCGTTTCAAGATATTTCCCATTGCATTACGGGGCAGTTCGTCAACCAGTTCAAAACGCTCCGGCACCTGATAATTGACCAAAATTTACTGAAAGATTTTTGCTTCTTATCTTCACCTCACCAACAGCTCTGGGATTATCTTCCCAGGTGGTCCCGGCGGAGAGTGTTCGTCCATCTTTGGCTACAAGCTTCATCTCTATACCATCCAGTGGCAATCCGACAGAGCCATGTGGAAAAGGACCATTCAATGGGAGACTGGTTATCACATGACTCTCGGTCATCCAACTTCTCCTACATCTTCTTAAATGTGATCTAATGAATATTCGAATACCTGCATATAAAAATGATCACCAACGTCAATAAGTATCTTGGGAGTAAACGGAAGCTTTTGTCTCAATTCCTCAGGAGAAGATCGCATTTCTATCGGAGGGCCGAATAAAGTATCTTCTTTTTTTATATTGACAATAGCCAATTGAGCATTTGGTTTTAAGATACGCTTTATTTCTGTTACAAAACCATCAATTTGGGCATCCGAGAATATATGAAACACCGTTGAGAGATAAAGCAAATCTATTGAAGAGACTTTAAGCCCGGTTGGTTTAGTAATATCGCCAACGAAAGCTTTTATATTGGTTTTTTCAACTTCTTTTTTTAGGCTGGCAATTGATCCTCTATCCGGGTCAAGAGCATATATCTTTCCGGTATTACCCACCAGCTCCGAAAACTTTTTCGCCATATAACCGTTACCGCAACCAGCATCGAGAATTGTTTGACCGGCGTATATGTTCAAATTTGCCAGTATTGTTTCAACGTTTAAAAATCCCTCAGAAAATTTTCCCATCTTATTCAGGATCACCCCTATTGATTTACGCGAAAAGGGGGTCGTTCATGCAGAGCATGCAATGAAGTAGTTATCCCTTATATGCACGTTCACTCGAATATCCCCTTATCTACGATTGATATTTTGAAATACGTACTCCGTTACATAAACCTAATCGATTGTTACTCCCGGAGGAGAGCTTTTCGGGCACACCAACAGTTCGCCTGTAAGGTTCACACTTAGTGTGCGAATTAATCTGTATTTGCCGTTTATCAGCCTGAATAGATGTGAATCCGGCATCCTTGCCCTGCTGTCTCCAAAGCAGTGGAAGACATTGATAGAACCCATTTTTTCATCAACCACAAAGGTCCTGTCATTAATAAAAAGGTCTCCCGCTTCCTGTGCAGCTATATACCTTTCCGTGGTCTTTGCCTATTCAGTTGCGCTGTCCGGCTTTTTGCAGCAAAACGATGCTGCACTCAGTGATAAACAGAATAGCAATATTAACAGATTCGTTAGTACTCTAATCATGATCCCTCCATTAAATAGGTTGAAAAAGGATAAACAATATCTTTAGTGTGTAAAATAAATAGGGATTATGCTTTCATTCATTAATCCAGGGCATCTCGAACCAGCGCCGCTGACCTGCTCTCCGTCGCTGTTGGAATCACCCCTTCCGCTGCGTTCATGAATTTATATCCTGA
>JAFGDF010000216.1 GCA_016932235.1 Deltaproteobacteria bacterium
CCGGTAATCTTGATCTTAAAGGAAGCCTTGTTTGAGGCAATGGTCCTTCCCACGCTCCTGCCCGAGGCTGATGCCGTATTAATTCCGTTGCCCGCCCGGCTGTCCGGTCCCACAACCGCGCGATAAGACATGGTGAAGGAATCGTTGGGAACAAGGTCGGGCGACTGCCATGTAAATGTCCGGTTACCCGACGCCTTTGGATCATCAAACGCGCTGCCGTCCATCTGCGACGATCCCATCACAGGCGCTATGCCGTGGGGCATGACATCCTTTACCGCTATATTGGTGACAGGCGATGCGCCGTTATTTTCCAGGGTCAGGGTATAAATGACCAGGTCCCCTATGGAGGCCGTTGTCTTATTAGCCGTCTTTTTAATCGTCAGGTGGCCCATGGGCGGATCCACGGGGATATCGCTTATAAGTTGTGGATCGCCAATCTTCAGTGTAAATTTCCCGCCTCGTGAAGCGATGTTTATGATGTAGCCTGCCGGCATATCCGAATCCGCTACAGCAGACGGATAGGTATAACCTGCAGGCGGCGTTACCTGGAAGGCATAATCTCCGGCCGGCACAAGTGGAAACGCGAACCTGCCATCGGCCCCCGTCGGCGCCGAAGGATTGACCTGACCGGGAGGCAGAGACGGCCAGCTCGTCAGGTCGATCGAATTGGTCGTATTGTCCCAGTTTCTCAGCGTCACGACAGCGCCTGAAACAGGATCTCCTGTAACGGAATCAAACACAATGCCTAATGGGTCGATCAGGGCCGAGGCGCTGGTAACAGTCAGCGCATCCAGGGCATCCGTGTAGGTGGCCTGTATCCGGGAATCAGCGGCAACGCTCAGGATGCCGCTTTCGATTGCCGTGGCCGCCAGTGTTGTGGAAATCCCGCCGCGGAATATCCCTGTGTTTGGTCCCGTCTCCGTCAGGATGACGGTCTCGGTGTCCCCGGTCGCCGGATCCGTGAGAACAACTGTCACCGTCTCAATGACAGAGGTATTCACGTTCTGATCAGGGTCTTTTACCTGGATGTTGATGGTGTCTCCGCTCATATAACCATAGGCGGGCTGCCAGTTCGCGTCAAAGAAAGCCACCTCACCCGGCGTCCTGGCGTTTACACTGGTGATGGTCCCGGCCTTCTGAGAGCCCGCCTTGCTGGAAATTATTGTCGCCGTGTTTTTAATCAAATGACCCTGGGCCAGATCTTTTGCTGTCTGCGCCGTGAAGGTCACGGCCCGCTTTTCCCCCACTTCCAGATTGCCGATGTTCCAGACGACCTCTTTTTCATCGGCCGAGAGGCTGCCGCCGCTGTCGGCGGACATAAAGGTCGTCTCAGGAGGCAGCGGATCGGTGAGGACAACCCCCGTAAGACGGGTGACTCCCCTGTTTTCCATCTGAATTGTATAGACGAGGTTTAAGCCTGCGCGGACCGGATCAGGATCGGCAATCTTCTGGAGTTTAAGTTTAGGCGAGCCGGCGAGGGTGGTGATGGAAATGATGTTGCTTAATGCGGACAGAGGGTTTCCGTTGTCATCGCAATATTCTGCGGTGGCCTGACTTTTTATGGTCGTGCCCGGGGGCGTGGTCGCCGCCATCACCCCTGCCGTCCATAAGATCAGGATAGCGAGGGAGATAGCGAGGACCCTGCCCCTTGGGCGCTCCATTTCTGCTATATTACGCAGAAATTCAGTCATGCGGAATTCCTTAATCTTAAACTTGCGTCACGATGTTCAGTCAATCATCACCTTGAACTCAGCCACCCACGTGCCGGAGGGGCCGAGGGTCAATGTGCCGGATCCGCCAACAATAACGGCGCCTCCCTCATACCGGCCGCCGTCCCCGTCGCTCGCGTCGGTGCGAGGCACAAGACCAGCGGTGCTCGATCCGGTCCTGATGGAGCCTGCCACATAGGTCGTGTGCGTGGGTATTACATCGGTGATCACCACCGCGGTGGCATTTCCCGTGCCGTTGTTGGTGGCCGTCACCTGGTAGGTGATGACCGACCCCGGTACATAGGTGCAGCCCGCCCCGGTCGCTGGATCAGTGGGCGTGCAGTGCGCTCCGCCGCCCGGCGCCTGAACATCCGTGATCGCCTTGGTCACAGACAGGACCGGCGCTTTAACGGTGGTGGTCATGGTCACGGACGAGGTCACGCCTGTGTCACGGCTGGACGCCCCGGTGATGACCGTTGAATCGACGGAGCCGTCGGAAGTCCCCACAGGAATGGAGGTAACTGCCAATAGAGCGATGCTTGCTCCCTGGGCAAGAACCCCCGTGTCGATCGTTCCGTCCGCGTCGGTATCCGTCAGGACGACGTCACCGTCTGTTCCCGGGATGCCGTTTCCGTCCACGTCATGCCATATCACCCATGTCCATCCCGAAGCGGAGGTGTAGGTCAGGTCAATAGTATCAGAGGCGTTTCCGGTATTCTGCGCGGTGAACGCATATACGATCTGATCGCTTGGATTGCCGGAACCACTCCTGTTCGGAGACAAAAGCACCCCGGGATAGTAATCAACCGTGCATGTGGCACTGTTCGAAGTCTCCGAATAGTCACGCGACCCGCCGTCTGATAAGGCATAGGTGGCCGTCATACTGTTTGATATGACTGTTCCCTGGGGAACATTGTCATTGACCTTCACCTGAAAATAGAATACCCCTGAAGGAGGGCACTCGGCCCAATCAAGCTGTACACGGTTGTTCCCTGAATCGTAGTATGCGTCGTCCGAGTCGGAGGCATCGGTCATCCCTGTCGCACCTGCATAATCACCACCTACAGGACCGGCCTTCATACTGCCAGCCACATAGGTCGTGTTGGCGGGGATGCTGTCCAGGGCGAGAACATCGTAAGCAGTAGCAGTGCCCGAATTCGAACCGGTGATGGAATAGGTAACGAGATCCCCAGGCTTGGGGTTGGCCGGCGATACCGCCTTGGTCAGGGTCATCACTGCCGACTGGACAGTCGTGGTAAAGGTGGACGTATCGCTCACAGACCCGTTAAAGGCCGAAGTCGCCGTAAACGTCGCTGTTCCGGTATCCCCGTTATCAGCATCGCTAGGCACAGTTACAACCGCAAAGGCCTTGAAGCTGGCATCCGCGGCAAGCGCGCCCGTGTCTGTTACGATTGTTGTCTCTCCCGCATCCCAGATACCATCACCGTTGTCATCCCTGTAGATCTTCACCGTTGATATCGGCGTGCCGGTACCGGTAGTCCCTGTAATGGATGCAGCCAAATTGATCGTATCCGTGCCGTTCCCTTCATTGGTGATGGTCACCGGGTAGGCAACCTCGCTGTTTATAAGCCCGTTGTGAGAAGCCGTTTCCGGTGACGTGCTCACGGCGGCCACCTGGCTGACGGTCACCGTCACCGTGTTGGAATAAACACGGGACATCGCATTTCCATTGGCATCCTTGTAATCGCCGTATGCCTGGTTGGAAATGGTGGTCCCTGCCAAGGTTCCGACCGCCATTACAGGCGGCGCCGCCATGCATGCCAGGAGCAGCAGCGCGGCAGTGAATAAAAATAGTTTCCGCATGATTCTTACCTCCTCTTTTTGCTTGTTGAACATCTTAAAAACCTCTATTTCCTATTTCTAATTTATGAAACTTCATGAAATTAAGCACATGCCCCGACCAAGCATGTGGAGGGACGCGCTTCGTCGCGTCCGCCTGTTTTCGTCCTCCTGGAGGGACGCGCTTCGTCGCGTCCGCCTGTTTTCGTCCTCCTGGAGGGACGCGCTTCGTCGCGTCCGCGGTTTTTCGGCCATGACGGAGCATGGCCCTCCAACTTTAATAAAAATATTCATGGCATCTCTTCGTGAATGAAGAAGTTCCCTCATCGTTCAATCCGGGCTTTTTGCTCCCGGCGGCATTGCTGTATGCTGTCAGGCCTGCCCCGTATCCTGGATCAAGTCCAAGACGGGCTTTGATACGGAGGCCGGCATGACCGTGGGGGTACTTTTTATGACTTCATCAAACTTCGGTCCCCCTCTTTTGTAACAGGGCCCAACTCCTATCCCCCTTTTAAAAACGGGGGCGGGGGGATTTTATTAATGAATTTTGATTCCATAATAAGACCCTAATTAGCTGTCATCTCACACTCACCTTGAAACTGACCCTGCCGGACTGGCCGGGAGGTACAGTTTTCTTGATTGTCCACCGGACATGGGTGTAGCTTTCAGCCGGTGCAGGCTTGACCTCTTCTTTTCCTTCCGCGTTCTTCACGCGTATCATCACAGGCGGTTTGTGCCAGGACACGGCGTTATCAACGCTGCACATCACTTCCGCATCCTTTCCCCCGGCACTCTCCAGGACATACACGACCCCCTGAGGGATGGGATTAACGATCGCCGCGTCAACGGCATCGGTCTTCCCCCTATTCAGGTAGTTTATGGTAAACACGAGTATATCTCCCGGACCGGTCTTCTCGACCGGGACCCTTTCCACCATCCATTTGCCGTCCTTCTTTACCTTGACCTCCTTCTCCGCCGTCGTTTTCAGGTCAAGCCTGGGCGCCTCCTGTGCCTTCAGGACGCCTGCATGCAGGAAAAAGACAAGGGCAAGGAGAAGGATAGCCACGTAAACCTTTTGGCTGACAAATCTGTTCATGATTTTATGCCTCCCTTTGAACCTTTAAATAAAGATATTGTCATTCTGTGCTTAAGCCTGTCCTGGACCCGATCCAGTGTCACAGAGGGACGATATTTGGATTCTGTGATCCCTGGCCCAGACTGTAATAAACGGAAGTCTGATTAAAGCCTTTGCTCAATACATAACCATACAATGGCTATTTCCCTCTTTAGGTCGCGCCAGTGCGGGCAAGTCCAGCATGACGGCGACGGAATTTTTTACGAACCGTAGAATATCGAATAAGGAATATTGAATTTCGAAGTGAATATTTCATCATTCTGCGGTTCGATATTGAATATTCAATATTCAAAGCATCCTAGAGGGACGCGCTTCGTAGCGTCCGCCTTTTTCGGTCATGACAGAGCGTAGCCATACAAAAACTTTAAATCCCTCCCGACCTCCCTTTGCAAAGGGAGGAGAATTGGCAATCCCTCCCCCTCTTCCATTTTCAAAGTGAGGAAAACCTGCGATCCATCCCAACTCCCCCTTTATTAAAGTAATGGGGCCTGGCAATCCATTTCCAAAAGGCGAAATAATTTCCCTCTTTTGTAATGGAGCCAACCTCTTCTCCCCCCTTTGAAAAGGGGGGCAGGGGGGATTAAAAAAAATCACCAAACAGAGATTGATATGACTTTACTGCAGGCACATCACTCATCACAGAAACACTTTCTACACATCTTTGGTCCCTTCTTCCTCAGTCAATCGTGGTCTTGAAATAGACCCTCCCCTCATCGCCGTCCGAATTGGCTGTCCCGTCATCCGCGGCAACGGTGCTAATGGTAAAAATAACGCTGTTGCCGCTCAACTGGCCCGCGTCATCACCGGCATCATCGGTCAGGGAAGCCGCCGTGTCATAGGTGGAGGCGGCATCGCCGATCCGCATGCTCCCGGCCACATAGGTAGTGAAGAACGGGATGGAATCGACGATTATCAGGTTCGACGCGATCCCCATGCCTGAATTATGGTAATGGATTAAGTATATTATCTCCTGCCCCGGAATCCCTTCTTCCGGGTCAGCGCTTTTAACGAGACTGATAGCCGGCTCCTGGAGTATGACCCACACCGAATCCGCCCTGATCTGGTTCTGATTGTAAGAGGCGTCTATGCCGTCTATGTACTCGGCGCTCACCGTGGCCCCGGGCGTGACCTGGAGGATACCGTCATCGGCCACCGGGGCGCCTGACTGGGTGGGGATTGAGGCGGTGAATATCCCTGTATTAACTCCCGTTTCCGTCAGTGTCAGTTCCGAGGTGTCCCCGCTGGTGGCAATGAGCGTCACAGTGACGGTCTGAAGGCTCGCGTTGTTATGATTCATGTCACCGTCGTCGACGCGAAGATACAGGGTATCGCCTGCGTAAACCTGTATGACATCCCCGTTTCCGGCCATGTCCGCGACAAATTTTATTGTTCCCGTTGTGGCTCCGAGGGGGGTAATGACATCGCTGAAACCGGTGTACAGGTCGGAGCCTCCCACCAGGTCCGCTGAAATATTGCTCGCGTTATTTGATGAGCCGAAGAAGAGACGGATGGGAGATGAATCCGTGAGGCCGCTTGCCTGCTTCAGCGTGTCCCAGGGAAATCGCCAGTCCAGGAAATAATCAGGATCGCCGTTGAAGGACGTATTCGCCACGGAGACCTGGTAGTTCCCGGCGAGTAAAATCGAAGTGTAGAGTATCTCAGCCTTGTCGGAAGGGCTGCCAAGCGTCCCCTGGGCCGTGTTCTGCCACAGCTCTATTACTTCCGTTTTTGCGATCCCGTCGGCCATGATAATCCATTCATAGTCGCCGGGGTTCAGGTTGGTATCGAGCATCACGCCCCAGCCGTAAGGCTGGAGCAGGCCCTGGCCTCCACCTCCGGACGGATCCTCGTCCAGACGCATGCGAAAATATATGTATGTCCCGTCATTAAAGATAAAGGCTGCATCATTGTTTGGATCAGAGACGATATTTCTGGAACCGCTGGCATCATTAAGGTCGTCCTGCAGAAAAACGCCACCCTTGTATACCGGAATCCACTGGTTGGTTGTGGGCCATGCATGGACACACCAGGGCAAAAAGACAAAAAGGGCCAAGATGGAAATAAAAAAAGGCCTCTTAAATTTTGTTAAAAATTCATACATCAAGCATTTCCCTAATGGCTTCACCGAACCTCTATTGCGGAGGGCCACGCTTCGTCGTGGCCGCAGATCCAGACGCGACCTGTCTGCGTGCGGACACGCACAGGCAGGCGGAGCGAGTCCCTCCACAGGCATGATCGTAAAGTACTCAGGATTTTAAAAAATTTCATAACGATATCTTTGAAAGCTCCATCCAGAAATTGACTGTTTCCGGATGGAACCATCCCAACTCACGAAAATCTTCCTTCAATCCCCCTTTGCCAAAGTGAGAAGTGATGCGTAATCCTTATTCTGATCAAAACATTCTTTACAAAAGCCATAGTACTCCAGTCTGCTGCCTGTAATCACAAAACCAGTCTGATTGGCTATGTATTCCCTGTCGATAGCGAAAGGCATCTTATAATCCAGGACCTTCCCGCATCCCCTGCATATCAGGTTGAGATGCTCCGAGGGGTTCGTTTCGCACCTGCTTTCCTTTTTGCCAAAATCAAGCACGTTAATCAGATTTAGCCTGCGCATCTCATTGATTGTCGCGTAGGTGGTCGACAGACTGAGATTGGGCATCTTTTTCCGGGCCTCAGCGTGTATCGCATTGACAGGGGGATGGAGAAGTCTCATTTCCGAAATGACTTCGATGATCGCCTTCCTCTGGGGCGTTATTTTAAGCCCCGCCTCTCTCATCCTTCTGATCGTTTCTTTTTTATCCATGGCCTCTAATCCAGAATGATTTCGATTTAGGAATCCTATTACTGTTATATCCAAAAGGCAACAGAATTTTCGTTATTGGCATAACTTTGACGGCCTCATAAAAAGTCCTCAACCTCGTCACCCCGGTCCCGTATCAGAGCCTGTCCTGGACTCGATCCAGGGATCCAGCATCCAGCGGGGCCGCCGGGCGCAAAAAAGCCCGGGATTGAACGATAAGAAAACTTATTCATTCACGAAGGGCCTAAAGACCTTTATTGAATGTGGATTCCCCGGTCGAGCCGGGGAATGACGGGTAAGAAGAAAGACTCTGTCATTCTGCGGCTTGCCCGCAGAATCTACCAGGTTTTTTGGACTATAAGCTCAAAAGGAAATGAAGCGATTTACATGACATCGCTGAAGAAATATAGTGAGTCCCTTATTCGGAATGATTCTATCTTACCCAAAAAATGCATGGATGAAACTGCCGCTGGTATGCCGGGGAATCGGAGGTTTTTTAATATAGGGTGTATTATTTAAGATTAAAGATTCAAGGTTTTAAGGTAGAAGGCAGATGGTATGGATGGATAGCAAATCCGAAAACTTTTTCCTTCCACCTTCAGCCTTTAACCTTAAACCTTTTTTTACGGATACCTCCCCGGTTTTAACAGGCCTGTCGTCTCTTCGATCCCGAACATGAGATTCATGTTCTGGACCGCGCTCCCGGCCTGGCCCTTCATGAGGTTGTCTATGATGCTGACTATTATGAGTTTGCCGGTTCTTTTATCCGCATTTACAGATATGTTGCAGAAATTGCTCCCCCTGACATCATTGCTGCTCTGTACCCTTTCCGGACCAAAGACCCTGATAAAGGACGCGTTCTTATACATATCCCTGTAGGCGTCCAGGGCCGTCCTTTCATCCTGGCCGGGTTTGAGGTCGGCGTACATAGTGCTCAATATGCCCCTGCACAGGGGTACTACATGGGGTGTAAAGGTAATTTTGATTTCTCTTCCCGAGACCAGACCGAGCTCCCTCTCAATCTCATAGACATGCTGATGGCCTGAGACCTTATAGGCGTTTATGGCGTCATACCGGGCCGGATAATGGAAGACCGGTGAGGGTTTTTTACCAGCGCCCGACACCCCGGTCTTGGCGTCACAGATGATGGATTCGGCCTCAATGACACCCGCACCCAGAGCCGGTGCCAGCCCCAGGATGCAGCTCACCGCGAAACAGCCCGGATTACCGACCAGGTCTGAACCCGCTATCTCATCCCTGTGAAGCTCCGCCAGTCCATACACTGTGCGGGGCAGCAGCCCGGGCGACGCATGAGGCTGTGTCCTGCCTATCCTTTCGGCGTAACCCCTGTAGGTCTCGGTATCATTAAACCTGAAATCACCGCTGTAATCTATTACCTTGGTCCCTCTCTTCAGCCATTTTTCAGCCCCGTTCTGACCTACGCCGTCAGGCGTTGAGAAGAAAACCACATCAAAATCACTGGGGCACTCCGGGTCGTCCGGATCGATAAGGGGCAGATCACAAAACCCGTGGAGATGGGGATACAGGTCGCTTATGGGCCTTCCGATATCCTGTTTGTCCATGAGGGCCCTTATCTCAGCCCCGGGATGCCCAAGGAGAATCTCAGTGGCGCCACAGCCCCCGTAACCGCCTGCACCGATAATGCCTACTTTTATCTTGCTCATAATTGTGACCTTTCCTTACACATTGAACCTGAAATTGATAATATCCCCGTCAACAACAGTATATTCCTTTCCCTCCAGGCGAACGAGCCCCGCCTTCCTGGCCTCCTTGAAGCTGCCCTGCCTTTTAAGATCATCAAAAGACAGGACCTCGGCCCTGATGAACCCCTTCTGCATATCAGTATGCACGGCGCCGGCGGCTTCAACAGCCGGAGTTCCCTTCGAAATGGTCCACGCCTTTACCTCATCTTCACCCACTGTAAAAAAAGAGATCCTGTTTAAGATCTCATAGGATTTTTTTATAACGCGATCAAGGGCTGTCTTTTCAATATTATATTCCACCAGGAACTCTTCCGCCTCCTCAGGTGACATTGACGCGATATCCATTTCCAGTCTTCCCCTGATCGCAATTACCTCGGCATCACCAGGAATATCTTCCCACGCAGGCAATGCCTCGTCTTCGTCATCATTATTGATAATGACCAGCTGGGGCTTGGCGGAAAGAAATGTAAACCCTTTTAATAGATCAGCCGCGGCAATTTCCGGCGCCGACCTGAGCGGTATATTTTTCTCCAGAGTCTCCTTACAGAGGTTCAGGAGGGAATACTCCTCTTCCAGGGATTTACGGCCTCTTTTCATGTCCAGCGCAATACGCTCCAGTCTCTTTTCGGTAACCGCCAGGTCACTGAGTATCATATCCTCTTCAAGCCGCCTGAAATCTTTTTCCGTCCGGGGTTCTTTTCCACCCGAGTCATGAAAGTTCCGGATGACATGGATCAACGCGTCACAGACACGAACCTGGTTCCATAAAGCGCTTTCGGACCTGGAAGAAACAGCGCCTGCTTCCTCGGAGGGAAGAAGGTATTCCACCTTGGCAAAAGTGGTCTTCTTCGGTTTGTACATATCCGACAGGAAATCCAGCCTCTCATCCATCACCTTCACGGTCCCGATCCTCTGGTCCTTACGACCTGATTTATCCGAAATTTCCTCACCTCTTGCGCCGCTGAGCGCCGCGAATATGGTTGATCTTCCGGATAAGGACAGCCCGATAATTCCTAGTTTCATCCCTTGTCTCTCTGTTTATAAAATAGGCATAATCTCTTTTTTGGAGGGACGCTCTCCGTCGTATCCGCCTTTTCCGGCCACGACTTGTCCGCCTTCATCTAGGCGCGTAGAGCACGGCTCTCCTCTAAAAATCCCTCCCGGCCTCCCTTTTCAAAGGGAGGAGAACTCTTTTCCTCTGGCAAAAGTATGAAAAGCCCTTCTTCTTTAAAGAAGGGTTGGGGAAGATTTTCTGGTAAATATGGGTTTAAGGATATTCCCTTTAACCTCTGAAATCAACACCATTTTTTGGGTTATTCTCTGAGTTTTTTCTTGACAAAATAGTTTAACCATATATATTAACTAATCAGTTTAAAAAATTAGTTTTCATTTTTATTCATTTATTACAAAAAGAAAGGTCGATAGTGGCTGTGCGACAGGCAAGGAATTAAAAGCCTAAAGGTGATGAATAATCAACAACGATCGGGATACCCAATGGCAAAAAAAACTATTGAGGAGAAACGCGAAAAATCAATTCAGAGCATCCTGAATGCTGCAAGAGAGATCTTTGCGGAAAAAGGTTTTGCGGGCGCAAGGGTCGATGAAATTGCCGAACGCGCACACGTTAACAAGGCAATGATATATTACAGATTAGGCGACAAGAAAGAGCTTTACTCCCAGGCGCTTCATGATATCCTTGGAGACGCGGTGGAACGGATTACACAGGCCATTAAGAATGATGATTCTGCAGAAGACAAGTTAAAGAAATACATACGCAATCTATCGCATGCGATGAAAATAAACCCCTTTCTACCGCGTATAATGATGCGCGAGATTGCATCCGGTGGGTATAACTTACCTGAAGTTGTCATAAAAGATATCCTCCGAATCCTGGATGTCCTTACCGGAATTATTAAGGAAGGGTTAGAAAATGATATATTCATCAAAATAAACCCGTTTACTTTGCATATCATGATCATCAGCGCTCTGGTGCTTCTGAAAGGATCATCTCCTGTAAGAAACATGTACAGCTCACTATTATCAAAATATATCAACCCCGAGATGGAAAATGACTCATTCACCGCAAAAGAGATAGAAAACCTTTTATTGAGGGCGGTAATCAAGGATCAAAAGAATGAGATATTTGTTTAAGTGGAGCTAGAAATTGAAGAAAAAAATAATAATATTGGTTTTCCTCATCCTCCTTTTTGGCGTAAGCGCCCTTGTATATTTCGGACAACGGAAGGAACAACTGAAAGAGGTCTATTACTCGGGCACCATTGAGGCGACACAGGCAGACCTGGCATTTCAGATAAACGGCAGGGTAGTCGATGTCTTTGTGGACGAGGGTGAGGCGGTTAAAAAGGGGCAGGACCTCGCCGTTTTGAACAGGTCCGAATTACAGGAACGTTATGAACAGGCCAGGGCCAATCTTGAGACTTCCCGGAAAAACCTTGAACAGGTCAGACTGACTGCTGAAGTACAGGAAAAGGCACTTCCGGTAGAAGTCAAGAGGGCGGAAGCGGCTGTCAAGGCCCTGGAGTTCCAGCTCCAGGAACTTGAATCCGGATACAGGCTCCAGGATATTGAAAAGGCCCGCCTGGCCATGATCGCCGCGCGTTATGCCATGGAAATATCCCGAAAGGATAAGGAACGTTATGATCGCCTGTTCCAGGAAAACATCGTATCCGAAAAAGAAAGAGATTCCGTAAATCTGCGATATGAGACGTCCCTGAGGGAATATGAGCGCGCCAGAGAAAGCCATGTTCAGTTGGAGGAAGGGTTCAGAGAGGAAAACATAAAAGCCGCAAGGGCAAAGCTCGCTGAGGGAGAGGCTGTGCTTGAACTCGCTAGAAGCAACCTGATCAAGATTGAAGCCAACAGAAAAACCATAGAGGCCGCGATGTCAACAGTAAGCTATGCTGAAGCCTCCTTAAAACTGGCGGGGACTCAAATGGAATTTACAAGGCTCAGCGCCCCGTTTGATGGAATCGTCGTGAACAGGAGCATCGAGCCTGGAGAAGTTGTCTCTCCGGGACAGGAATGCATTTCAATCGCTGACCTGTCGTCGGTTGAACTGAAGATCTTTATTAATGAAACAGATATGGGAAATGTCAAACTTGGCCGGAAGGTCCGTGTCAGGATTGATACATTTCCAGACAGATCATATTGGGGAACCGTCTCATTTATTGCGCAAGAGGCCGAATTCACCCCCAAGATAATCCAGACCCACAAGGAAAGGGTCAAGCTCGTTTACCTTGTAAAAGTCCTTATGACTAATCCTGACATGGAATTGAAACCCGGGATGCCTGCCGATGCCTGGCTGCAATGAAAGGTGCCTGATGGATCAATCTCCATCAAGTGATACGATTGTAAGGGTTGAGGATATTTCAAAGCGTTTCGGCTCATTGGAATCCCTCAGTCATATCAGCATAACAGTAAAAAGAGGTGATATTTTTGGTCTGGTTGGATCCGATGGTTCAGGCAAATCCACCCTTTTGAGAATGGTGGCTACCATGATCAGGCCTTCTTCCGGCCATATCTATGTTGAAGGAATGGACGTGGTAAAAGGTAAATCCGGAATCAAGCGCATGATCGGCTACATGCCTCAAAGATTCGGGCTTTACCAGGATCTTACCGTCCAGGAAAACCTGGATTTTTTTATGGATATCTTCGGGATATTCGGTCCCGAAAGGACCAGGAGAAGAGAGAAATATCTCGGATTCTCCAACCTGTTGACGTTCACCGAAAGGGCCGCAGGCGCCCTGTCAGGAGGCATGAAACAGAAGCTCGGGCTTGCATGCGTCCTGGTGCATGAACCGAAACTCCTTATCCTGGATGAACCTACCAACGGAGTGGACCCGGTCTCCCGCCAGGAATTCTGGGATATCCTCATTGATATGAAAAAGGAAGGTATGACCATCATGGTCTCCACCGCCTACATGGATGAGGCCGAGAAATGCGACCAGGTCGCCCTGATGCATCGTTCCAGGGTTCTGGATGTCGCGACACCTGAATCGATAAGATCCGAGCACAAAAACATGGAAGACGCCATGATCAAACGGATCATGGACGCTGACGAGGAACTGCTCAATGACAACTTCCAGATCTGACGCCGTATATGTGAAAAACCTTGAAAAAAGGTTCGGGAAATTCACGGCCGTGGACAGGATATCCTTCTCAGTAAAAAAAGGGGAGATATTCGGTTTCCTGGGACCCAACGGGGCCGGAAAATCCACCACCATACGAATGCTCTGCGGTATCATTACACCAACCTCAGGAATCGGCTATGTGGCTGGATACGATATTTTCAGGGATACAGAGCGCATAAAGCAGTCCATCGGGTACATGTCTCAGAGATTTTCCTTATATGAAGATATGACGCCCCGTGAAAATATCCGGTTTTACCTCGGAATATACAACGTTCCCCCAACGGAATGGCCCGAGAGGATGGAATGGGTCCTGAAACTGGCGAGATTAGGGGAAGTCAAGGACAGGATCACCAGCGAACTGCCGCTGGGATGGCGTCAGCGGCTCGCACTCGGCTGCGCTCTTCTCCACCGCCCGAGGATTATCTTCCTCGATGAACCCACCTCCGGAGTTGATCCCATAACACGCAGGCATTTCTGGTCATTCATAAGGCATCTCGCGGAACAGGGAATAACCGTCTTTGTCACCACCCATTACATGGAGGAGGCCCGAAACTGCGAAAGGATCATATTGATAAGCGAGGGCAGGATAGCGGCTATGGGAAGGCCCCCCGAGATAGCGGAGGCGGTTTTCCCGGATGACCCCGAAGCGGATCTGAATGACGTGTTTCTGGCACTCATGAAAAGGGACTGACATTGATAATCATAAACGTCAAAGCCGTGGCCAGAAAGGAATTCTATCACCTGCTGAGAGACTTTCGGAGCCTTTACCTTGCCTTTGTGATGCCCCTCCTGCTGATACTCATTTTCGGATACGCCCTGAGCCTGGATGTGGACAACATTGAAACTATTGTCGTCGATTACGATAACACCGGTCTCAGCCGGGATTTTATCAAGGGACTGCACGCATCACCTTATTTCAATATCGGGAGATACAGGGAAAACAGCAGAGTGGCCACGGCGGAACTTGACCATGGCACCGCAAAGATGGTCATAATCATACCCCCCGACTGGACCGAGAAGTTGAAGTCTGACAGGGACTCGCCCATCCAGATACTGCTGGACGGCAGCGATCCGAACTTTGCCGCCATATCAAGAGGTTATATCAATGCCTTTATAGATGGTTATAATCAGAAGAATCTCCTGCTGTATCTTAACAGGATGGGAAGGGAGCCGATAGAACCCCCTATTGACGCGAGGATCAGGGTCTGGTTCAACGAGGATCTGGAGAGCAAGAAGTTTATCATCCCGGGGATTATTGCTATCATCCTGGTTATCGTCGGCGCCATGTTAACATCCCTGGTTATCGCCAGGGAATATGAAAACGCGACCATGGAGACCATTAAATCCCTGCCCGTAGGCGGCGGCGAATTTCTTCTGGGTAAGGCGATCCCCTATTTCTTTATCGGCATGGTGGATGTGCTTATGGCTGTCTTAATGGGTCAGGTCCTTTTTGGCGTGGTTATGAAGTCAAGCTTCTGGCTGATGATCCTTGCATCTGCCGTCTATCTCTGGGTCGCTCTCAGCCTTGGTCTGCTGATTTCCATCGTGACAAGATCGCAACTGGTGGCGAACCAGGTCGCATTCCTTCTCACATATCTTCCCTCATTTCTTTTGTCCGACTTTGTTTTTCCCGTAACCAATATCCCTGCGGCGCTGCAGTGGGTCTCCAGGATCGTGCCTACGACATATTTTATTGATATCCTCAACGGTCTCTACCTGAGAAATCTCGGACTTGGAGATCTCTGGCATGACTACACCATCCTCCTTTCCATGGCTCTGGTGATTAGCATGATATCCTTCTTCACATTGAAAAAGGAGGGGATGTGACATGAGCTGGCTGAGGATCAGGGAGATTGTCAGAAAAGAATTTATCCAGCTTTTCCGGGATAAAAAAAACAGGCCCCTGCTGGTCATCGCCCCCTTCGTCCAGTTGCTGGTCTTCGGGTACGTGGTCTCGACGGATGTTCGTGATATCAGGGTCGCGATCTTCGATCAATCCCGTACGGTGGAGAGCCGGATGCTGATTGAGGCGCTGGACGCGAACAGGACCTTCAGGGTTACCCACCACGTGGAACATCATGACTCCTTTGAAAGGCTCATAATCGACCGGGAGGTCGATCTCGCGGTAAGGCTGAACCCTGACTTGAGTGGTATGATACACAGTAAAAAATCATCTCCAGTCCAGATAATAGTGGACGGCAGCATGAGCAATATTGCATCATCCAGGATTGCCTACACTGCAAGCGTCATCAACAGACTCAATCAGGATATCCTTGGCGAACTGTATCTGAAGAAGATTAAACACGGCAGGACAGAACCTGAGATAAGAACATGGTACAATCCCAATCTTGAGAGCAGGTATTTCTACGTGCCAGCCATAGTGGCCGTCATGGTCATGATAATGTCTTTCCTTTTTACCTCCATGGCCATAATCCGTGAAAAGGAAAAGGGCACAATAGAACAGCTCATTGTTACGCCCATGAAGTCCATTGAACTTATCCTGGGCAAGATAATACCTTTCACGGTAATAAGCCTGTGCCAGATGGTGGTGGTTACGATCTTCGCTATTTTCTGGTTTGAACTGCCCTTCATGGGCAGCGCCCCCCTGCTCCTCCTGGGCACATGCCTTTTCCTGCTAAGCACCCTGGGTATCGGGATATTCATATCCACAATATCAGCCACCCAGCAGCAGGCCATGATGACGGTGTTTTTTTTCCTCCTGCCGTTTTTTTTATTCAGCGGTTTTGTCTTTCCCGTAGAAAATATGCCAACCATTATCCAGTGGTTTACTTATCTTAATCCATTAATGTACATGCTTATCATCATAAGGGGGATATTCCTCAAGGGAGTCGGCCTTGAGGTGCTTTGGCCTCAGTATCTATGCCTTTTGATACTCGGCCTGATGGTTTTTACTGCCGCTGTGCTGAGATTCAGGAAGAAGTTGGATTGAGATAACATCACCCTTTTCTTAACAGTACGTATATAGCACCCGTACCGCCGTCATAGGGCCTTGCCGAGGCAAAGGCCAGAACTATCTTTCTTGCGGGACCGCGATTCAACCAGGTCGGGAGTCTCTCCTTTAATACTGGGATACTGTCAGGTGAATTCAGGCCGCGTCCGTGTACGATAAGAACACATCGCAGTCCTCTTTTACTGCTGTTGATAAGAAAGTTTCTGACTTCGATCTCGGCCTTCTGCTGTGTCAGGCCGTGCAGGTCAATATAATCCTGGATTGGGATGTGCCCCTGTTTCAACCTTTTCATTATTTTTCTGCTGACCCCGGAGATCGCACCCTCGATATATTCGTCGCTAAAACTTATATCCATCTCTATGGAACCTTTTATCAGGTCCTGAAGATGCATCAGGCCCTCCAGCTCATCGTCAGGCGGCGGATGAACCGGCAAGGGATTTCTTGGAGCAGGGATTATGACATCGATGTCCTTACCAGATAAAGGCTTAGCCCCTGAGATCGCGTCAAGAAAGAGTGCCCTGTCATCCTGAAACCCCTTGTCCTTTTCAGGATGCGCTTCTTTGTTCCTATTTGCCTGGTCTTCCGGACGCCTTACCTTTAATTCGAGATCTCTAATCACAGGATTAAAAGAATTTCTTTTCTTTTTTTTCATTTACTTATCCATGAATACTTGATTTTCCGTTGAGTATAACATAATAGATCATTATCATAAACTAAGTAAAAGTTACTAATGTCCGGTTAGGAAATTGCATAAAGATCGCGGTATGGGAAACTCTTTTTTCGGTCGAACTCGTTCCTGGCAAGTTTTAAGCATAATGCCTTACGAGGCGGGCGGCGGGTCATCTCAATCGTTGTCAGGACCGGCTAAGGTTGAACAACCGATGAGCATTCCGCCCGCCTGGCATGCACCTTACGCAATTATCCTGCTTCCAAGGTTTTCGCCGATAAAAAGAGTTCCCCATACCGCGATTCCAGCAACCGGATATTGATTTCCTGTTATTTCATCGGTTTATTTACAGTCATCCGGTATTTTTATTCAACTGCAATTTCCTAACCGGACATTAGTGGGAAAAAAAAGAGTGTAATGCCGAAAATAGACGACTATATACAGGCACGGGAACTGTCCAAAAAGGAGCTTGTAGCAAAGGACCCGGCAAGAATAGCGGATTCTTCAGGTGCTCTGCTTGAAAGGACCACTGGAGAGGAAAAATCCCTGTCCCTTAATTTTTTGAACAGGCATATCCTTATCAGCTGGCCCGATATGGAGATCTCATACAGGGATTCAGGAAAAGGACTGCCCATTCAGCAACAGGTATTAATAATGCATTACCTTTGCGGCACAATTTCCTCAAAAGAGCCCGCCTATGATGAGGAATGGATATCCTTTCAGGACCTGCCCGATGGAAGATTTTATATGGGAGCCTTTATTAAAAGGGCCAAAGACCCCCTGCTCAAGACATTCGGACAAAATCCGGCGCTGCTTGTCGAGTTGTGCTTGAAGGTTTATAACGCCGCTAAACTTGATTACGGGGATCATTCCGTCATGATCAAAGCCCTGCCAAAAGTTTCTCTGGCCCTGGTGCTCTGGGAGGGTGACGATGAATTTCCCCCTGACGCAAATATCCTTTTTAATAAAAATATCTCAAAAGTCCTTTCCGCAGAGGATATCGCCTGGCTGTCAGGCATGGTGATTTATCCAATGATTGGGATGGTTAAACCGGGCTGAATTACCGTCATCGAAACAAATTACAGGGGGTGAAAATATGACATCACAAAAACCTTTGGTAGGAATCGCGATGGGCAGTACTTCTGATGCCGACATTATACGCGGTGCTATTGAAACCCTGAAGGAATTGAACATTCCGTACGAAATAAAAATCACATCAGCCCATCGAACACCCGAACAGACAAGGGAATTTGCGGAAAATGCCGCTGATCGAGGCCTGGAGGTCATTATAGCGGGGGCCGGATGGGCTGCTCATCTTGCGGGTGCAATAGCGGCCCATACCCTTTTACCGGTCATCGGGGTACCCATAGAATCATCCCCTCTACAGGGGATGGACGCGCTTCTCGCAACGGTGCAAATGCCTCCCGGGATACCTGTGGCAACGATGGCTATTGGAAAGGGAGGGGCAAAAAACGCGGCTATACTTGCCGCTCAGATTCTGTCTTTAAGGCATCCAGACATAGCGAAAAGACTCAAGGACTATAGAGAAAACCTTACCAGAAAAACCATTGAAAAGGCCGAGAACTGGCAGGAATAAATGGGCATGAAGAATATTTTCAGGGTTGATACCTGTGAGAACCTGAAAAGGGGAGTTAATAAGGCCGGAAATATTCTTCTTGCTGGGGGTTCCGTGGCCTTCCCGACGGAATCATTTTACGGGCTCGGTGTCAATGCCATGGATGAGGAGGCCATAAGGCGCCTTTTTCATATCAAATGCAGGGAATCCGGCAAACCGGTCCTGATACTGCTGCCATCCAGGGATGACCTTCAAAAATACGTGGAGGAGATTCCTTCCATAGCCATGGAATTGACAAAGACATTCTGGCCCGGAGGGCTAACAATAATCTTAAATGCCAGTTCAAATATCTCTCCCCTGCTTACTTCAGGGACAGGCAAAATCGGCGTACGCCTGTCAAGCCATCCAGTCGCTGCCGCCCTGACCGGGGCCATCCATGGGCCGATAACAGGAACCAGCGCAAATATCTCAGGAGAGCCTCCGTGTGCTGCAGCGGATGAAGTTCAAAAAAGATTCGGTGAAAAAGTGGACCTGATCCTTGACGGGGGCAGGACCGGAAGTGGCAAGGGTTCTACCATTCTTGATGTAACCACCGAACCTCCGGAGATATTGCGGGAAGGGATGATCAGCCGGGAACAGTTGAAAAAATTCATTGCATGATCTGGCTATTATTTTCCATTTCAGAAAATTAAGCTGATTGGAGGAAACATAATGGTAGCAGGGGCGATAATAATCACCCTTGCAAACAGCATGAATTAATGAATATACACTTGACTGCCATCATATGTTTCTCTTATGATTGGAGATAATGAAAACCTTATTAGATGGATAAAGTCTTGGTCATCATAGATGATATTATATGGTTTGATCGGATAGTCGAAAAGCTCGCGTGGAAACACAATGTCTTGCCTTCTGAGGTGGAAGAGATGTTAACAGGTGACTGTAAAATATTTCGAAAAGAAAAAGGTAAGGTTGAGGCAGAACATTTGTACAATGCCCTTGGTAGAACCAATGCCGGGCGCTTTTTATCTGTCTTTTTTATTAGAAAACTCGGAAATAAGGCCCTTGTTATAACGGCAAGGGACATGAACAAAAGCGAGAGGAAAAGGTATGGGAAAAAATAAGAGCATAAAAGATATGTACATAAATGAGGCCTCCGATTTTTGGGATGAGCATGACTTCGGAGAATTCGATGATGTTCAAGAGGTTAATGAACTGAAATTCTCGTTTAAAAAGAAAAAATATGTGGGCATCGATATGGAATTATATTCCCTCATAAAAAACAAGGCCAAAACACTAAACAAACCTGAAGATACCCTTATCAATGAATGGTTAAATGAGAAAGCGAGCACATAGAAGTATTTTTAACATTCTTTATCTCCTCCACAAGATCTTCATTGGTTCCTGCATTTGACTTCCCATCATTAATAGGTCCTATGGCAGTCATATTGACTACCTCCTATTTTCGAGCAGCGACCGTCCTTAGTAGTATTCTGCTACCCAGAGTGGAAGCAGCGTTTCATAAAATTGTGAAGCAATTTTATTATGGTCATTAAACCTTTGCATGACCCCATTTGTCATCATTCCGGGCCTGACCCGGAATCTACAACTGTTTAAAAACACTGGATTCCCGCCTGCGCGGGAATGACATTGTCACGGCTTTTGTAACATTTTACTATAATAATAACCGAATAAATGAATCTACCTGGAAGTATTGGTGTGAAGGTATCATCTTAAACATGTCCAGAGTAGCTTTTAAACAGGTGTGGAATGATGTAAAAAATAGGGATGAAAAGATTTTTAGTGAGTTAAGAGATCTTGAAAAAAAGCTATCTTTTGGGCTTTCTTGGGATGCTAAAACAACCTTGAGATATCGAGTTGCTTTTTTAATCTATTCACACAGGGTATCCTTGATTTCAGCATGCCTTGGTACAGGAGACTTTCTGCCGTTAGTGGGATTCTCATATAAGTCATGTCTTTTGCCGTGATGTTTCGAATAACATCCGGCATCAACAAGCTGACGGATAAGATCTTTCCGTTTCAAATACTGACCTCTATCTCTTTCGATTGTGAAGCCATATGGGGAACCACTGGTATATCTTCGATCATTAGACGATAAGCATCAAATATATTTACAAAATAGCCTTCTTACCCGCTATTGCCTCAAGCATTCTTTTTAACAAAAGGTTTTCCTGATCCTTAAGTTCCGGGTCGGACTCTATTATCGAGAGGGCTTCTCTTCTTGAAGTCAGCAGGATATCCCCATAGATTACCAGTTCTGAGAAATCTATCTCTCCAAGTCCGGATTGTCTTAGCCCGGCCATTTCGCCATGTCCCCTCAATTCCAGATCCATCTTCGCTATCTTGAAACCATCATGATTTGCTGAAAAACCTTTCAGTCTTGAAACAGCTTTTTCACTCAAATTATCGGCCAGAATCAAAAGGCATAATCCTCTTTCTAACCCCCTGCCTACTCTCCCCCTTAACTGGTGGAGCTGGGCAAGGCCGAACATCTCAGGATGTTCTATGATCATGATCGTCGCATTTGGAACATGCACGCCGACTTCAATAACCGTTGTTCCTATCAAAAGATCAATCCGCCCTTTTCTAAAAGCCTCCATTACGGCTGTCTTTTCATCCATGGACATGCGGCCGTGCACAAGAGAAACTTTATACGGGGGGTCTAAAGCGGCCTTTAATCTACTTTCCATTTCTTGGGCGCTTTTAAGATCATTATCCTCCGAATATCCTATCACCGGACAGATAACAAAAGCCTGCTCTCCTTTTGAAAGCCGTCTTTTCAGTTCTTCAAAGGCCCATGCCTTTTGGTCATGGTCTATAATGAGCGTTTCAATCGACTTATGTCCCTCGGGATATTCTTCTATCGTTGATATATCTATATCGCCGAAGGCTGTGATTGCCAGAGTCCTCGGAATTGGCGTGGCCGTCATTACCATGAGATGTGTATTTTCAGCTTTTTCCTTCATCAATGATCTTTGCCTGACCCCGAAACGATGCTGCTCATCAATAATCACAAGGCCCAGATCCCCGAACAAGAGCCGTTCCTGTATCAATGAGTGTGTTCCGATAACAATATCGTAATGATTGTTTTTTATTGCATCGTACCTCCGTCTGCGTTCAGCCCCGGGCAGATCTCCGGTCACCATAACAGGCCTGAAACCCATCTTCTCCGAAAGATTTATAAAATAATCGAAATGCTGATTTGCCAGGACCTGTGTCGGAACCATTAAAGCGGTCTGTCTGTTGTTCAGGCTTGTGACATAAGCCGCGAATGCGGCTATGACCGTTTTACCGCAACCCACATCACCCATAAGCAGCCGGTTCATCTGTCTCCCCGAAGCAAGGTCCTTTCTTATATCTTCCATGGCCCTCACCTGGCCATCAGTCAGCCTGAAAGGAAACAGATTGATGATATTATCCAAACCTCCCTCAGGTATTTTGTAGGGTTCTACCAAGATACTGTCCCTGGTCTTTTTTTCATAGGCCAGATACAGCATAACCAGGAGAAACCTGTCAAATATAAGCCTCCTGTGAAAAGGGGTATCAAATTCGTTCAGCCTTTCTATGGGCAGCCCGTCCGGAGGAAAATGTATATGCTCCAGGGCCTGCACGAGATCCGGCAGGCCGGTTCTTTTCCTTGATCGTTCAGGTACAGGGTCTATTATGGAATCCTTGTGATTATTTAATGTCGTCCGGATGAGACTTCTCAGGAAATTATCGGAAATACCTTCTATTGAAGAATAAACTGGATAAAAACCAAGGTCCTTCCTCTTTCCGCGGGTATCCGGAATATCGATATCAGGATGAATCATCTGTCTCCGGCCTTTGTTTATACCTATTCTGCCGAACGCAGTCACTTCACGACCCGGTTTAACAAGTGTTTCAAGGTATGGCCTGCGATATTTAAACCAGATAAGATCGAGGAGGCTTTCCCTGTCTTCAAGAACGATCCGGAAGAGCCTTTTCCGGCTGCGATAAAACCTTTCCTCCCCACCGGAAACAATTCTTCCTCTTATCAGCGAGGATTCTCCTGCAGCGGCCCTTTCGACGGGCGTAATCCTTGTCCTGTCCTCATAACGGATGGGTGCGAAGAAAAGCAGATCAAGGACGGTATGAAGCCCTTTTTTTTCAAGGTAAAAGGCCCTTTTCGGCCCCACGCCCTTCAGATGGTTAATGGGGAGTGTAAGTTTCTGGATTTTTTTAAGATAAGGAGTGCTCTTAAAAGCCATCGGTAGAATCTTTTATCCGGCCATGCTCGATGCGTAGATTATTCTTCTTTCCAGCCATGAGCACCTATCAGATCAACAAAGCGGCAACCCCCCAGATTATCTTCCCTGTAACTGTCACCCCTTCTTGTTACCAGGATTAATTGCTGGCTGAACCGGTCGCCTACGGGAACGATCATCCTGCCTCCATCTGCCAGCTGGGCCATCAATGGCCCGGGAACCGCCGGAGCTCCGGCCGTAACCATTATCGCGTCAAAGGGCTCATGTTCTTTCCACCCTATTGTCCCGTCAAAGGCCTTGAAAAGGATGTTTGTATATCCCATATTATTCAGAAGGGATCTCGCATTTTCCATTAAAGGCCTGATCCTCTCTATCGTGTAAACCTTCTCGGAGAGCTCTGCCAGGATCGCAGCCTGATACCCGCTTCCGGTACCGATCTCCAGAGTCTTTTCAATCCCGGTGAGTGCCAGAGCCTCGGTCATCAAGGCCACAATATAGGGTTGCGATATGGTCTGCTTATGCCCGATGGGCAGGGGATGATCATTGTAGGCCTCGCCGATCAGGGCTTCTTCGACAAAGAGATGTCTCTGAACCTTCCCCATAGCGGCAAGGACCCCCCTGTCTTTTATGCCCCTGGGGATAAGCTGATCCCTGACCATCCGCTCCCTGGCCAGCCTGTAATCATGAACCATTTAGACTCCATAAAATGAGCAGGTTTCTATTGCCGGTGATGAACTGTTTCCTGCTTTTTTTGATGAACAATAATGCATATTATCTTAAACATGTCAACACAAAGCAGATTGTGTCATAAACACCTCTCACTGTCTGAAAAACTCATCGCGCAGCTTCTTAACATCGACCCTGATCCACCATCAAAGCGCTATCGGTGGATTTTTGATCGATATCCCGGTTGATTTTAAGCGTGCTTATTTGTACTATAATAAAAATTCCACGAGCAATGAGAATAACCAGACCCGTCACAAGAGTAACGGGATGATCACCAGTATAAAAATGCCCGGATGCAAGTTCAAAAGTCCCGAGGAATGAGGCGTACAGGCAAGTACGCCGCAGTGACGAGGCATGATGGTAACGCAGCCCTTCGGCATGGCTCAGGGCCGTGATCCAGGCGAACGGCAGATAGGTTTTGTCAGACAGTCACAAAAGGAGTAATGCAATGGCCATTTATCTCGTACAGCACGGCAAAAGCCTTCCCGAGGAAATCGATCCCGACCGGGGTCTTTCCGATGAAGGCCGCTCTGAAGTAAAACATATCGCAGATGTTGCACATGAATACGGTGTTAAAGTATCCATGATAGAACACAGTGAGAAGACAAGGGCACGACAAACCGCTGAAATTTTTTCATCGATACTTAAACCCGCTGACGGACATCGGGAAAGGATGGGCTTAAAGCCTCTAGATGACGTGACGGCTGTCGCCAGGACCATCGAAAGCGGTTCCAATATTATGCTTGTCGGTCATCAGCCGTTCATGGGGAGGTTAACCTCTTACCTGATAACCGGATCAATGGACACACCCGTGTTCAAATTCCAGAACGGCGGTATATTATGCCTGGACAGGGATCCTGATACCGGATCATGGATAATTCTCTGGTCTCTCATGCCTAATATCAGATGAGAAGTGAGCGATATGATCGGAGCTATTGCCGGAGATATAATTGGTTCGGTCTATGAAGGCTTCCCTATCAAGACCAAAGATTTCCCTCTCTTCCGGCCCGGGTGTCGCTTTACCGACGATACTGTCCTTACAGTAGCTGTGGCGGATGCAATCATCCGCGGCCGTTCATACCAGGATTCGGTCACTGAAATCGGCAGGCGCTATCCTTATGCCGGTTATGGTGGATCTTTCATCCGCTGGCTTTATTCAGACACCCCCAGACCTTATAACAGCTGTGGAAACGGCTCCGCGATGCGCGTCAGTCCCGTTGGTTTTGCATTCGAATCGCAAGAAGAGGTAATCAGGCAGGCGCAATTAACCGCTGAATTCACACATAATCATCCCGAGGGTATCAAGGGAGCCCAGGCAACCGCCCTTACGGTATTCCTTGCCCGGAAAGGTTACAGCAAAAAAAAGATCAAAGAGCAGATCAAAGAGCGATTCGGCTATGACCTGGACCGGACTGTTGAAGAGATCAGGAGCCGATATTCTTTTGATATTTCATGTCAGGGGACCGTCCCTGAAGCTGTTATTGCTTTTCTCGATTCTGAATCTTATGTTGATGCCATCCGAAACGCCGTTTCACTTGGAGGCGACAGTGACACACTTGCATGCATCACCGGCGGCATTGCCGAGGCATTCTACGGAGATATTCCCCGGGAAATTCAAAAAAAAGTCAGACAGTACTTAACCCCGGACCTGATGAACATCACGGAATTATTCCGCAATAAATATATCTCAAACACCTCGTATGAGAGACCCTCATAAAGAAGGCGGAAGAATTGATGTCCGGGTGTCAATTCTTCCGGCAAAAAGTTCTGCCAAAAGGTTGGGGTGCTGTTTACTGCCAGCTGTCTCCGAAAGTGACTTCAGCCCATTCAAGTGCTTCCGCCTCTCTTACTTCATCAACAGCCATCATTTTATAGGCAGAATCCTGGATTTTTCTATTGACATACATTACCTGTCGTATTAGTATTACCGTAATGCAGTATTTTCTTAGATAGGTAAATCCAATGCAAACAGCAATAAGTAAACTTACAAAAAAATATCAGGCAACCGTCCCCAAAGCCGTGAGAAAGAAATTAGACCTCAATGCTGGTGATGTCATTGCTTTTGAAATCGATAAAGACATTATTAAACTCAGAAAAGCAATTCCAATAGATATTGAATTCAGTAATGCGCTTGTTCCTACTCTAAATGAATGGAATTCACAAAACGATGAGGAAGCATACAATGACCTATGAAACATTTGATGTTGTAGTTGTGCCATTCCCATTTACTGATTCTGCTCAA
>JAFGDF010000026.1 GCA_016932235.1 Deltaproteobacteria bacterium
ATATGGCTGTTGCCCATAATAATACCCGCCAGATTAGCGTAGGCCAAAAGCTTGCGCATGGGCGTGTAATACTCAGCGCCCGCCAAATAATTGAAAACGTTTCCCGCCCGGTTTTCATATCTGGCATTTACGCCCCAGCTGTTGATTGCCGTGTAATCGCCCGTCGTGTTGATTGTGTAACCGACATTGGCCGTCACAAGAAAATTTCTGAAAAGCCTGGATACGCTCTGACTTATAATGAAATCATATGAACCGGTTCCGAGGGCCAACTGTTCCTGCTGGTCTTCGAACAGCTCATTATCCCCCGTGGGCAGTTTTATATAGAACGAGGTTATCCACTGGTATTTGTTGATGTCTCCATAGCGATACTTGCCGCCTACTGTTATGTCGCCAAGACCGCTGGCGGTAAGGTCAGCGCCCGTATATTCACCCTTTATTTGTTTGCGCAAATAGGGGATGGAGAGCTCCATCTTGAGATTTTCCGTAAAGGCATAGGAAAGGGGAATGTTGTACACCTGGATGGGTGAGGAATAAAGGGTTTGCAGGCTTGCCTCGATGGCCCCTGGCATTATGGAAGGCGCGGCCGGCGTGGGGGCGGGTATTGCAGAGAAAGTGGGATTGATGACAACGGGATTGGTCACTATCGTGGTTACGGACTGCACGGTTGCCGTCTCCTCCGGGGGTTCCATCCACTCACCCTCTCCATCATGCATAGGATGCTCTTGTGCTGATGCAATAGATATTCCCAGAAATAATCCAATTACAATCACATATACAAAAACCAGACAATGCTTGCTCATCTTCTCTTCCTCCTTTGCGGTGCAGTTCGCAGCAATCGCAAATATTTTCGTTTTTATGTTATTTTTTCAAATAACCTACCATACTTAATTATTGTTATGAAGGTCATGCATATCTTTTAACTATTTGTTCGAGGAGATTATCTCTAACCCAGACTAAAATCAAGATAAAATAGTCTCTATTCAGGCTGAAGCGGTTTAGGCTGAAGGCTGAAGGAACGGCAGAATTTACGGGGAGATTTAATATTGACATAAAATAGGGAAGTCCATATAGTTTATCCACTGGCTAAAAAAGGAATACCTGTCAAAAAAAACATATCAAATAACCATCAATTGCGGAGGGAGATATGAGGAAAAAGATACTGATTTTCAGCCTTCTATTCGTGGTAGTTGCCCTGATTTCGATCGGGGTAACGCCATTGGCAACAGGGCAGGCGGATACGGCAAAAAGCAATGAACGATTGGTCACTGTATTGAATCCCGCGATTTCGAGCAGGATGGTGGAGCGGATTCCGCTCGCGCCGCGCACCGATACCCTGGAAGGAAAAACCATTTACCTGGTCGACCTTCAGTGGGGCGGTCCCAAGGCCGCGTACAGCGTCTTCGAGGAGATGCAGGACTGGTTTTCCCGGAACATGCCGTCAGTCAAGGTAGAGATACGAAGGGCAAGCAGCGGTTGGATGGGCGATGATGCTGGTCTGCGGAAGGAGATAATCTCCAAGAAGGCCGGTGGAGTCGTCATCGGGATTGGCGGTTGACACGGCTGCGTATCGGCCGTGCGCCGATTTGCAAGGAACATTGAACTTGAAGGCAAGATACCCACCGTGGGCGCTTCCGGCGTCAATGTTGTAAAATTCAAGGATTACGAGCTTAAATACTCCAACGGCATGCCCATCCGGTTTGTCGCGTTTCCGTTTCCCGTTGCCGGTCAGCCAAGGGCTGTACACAAGGGCTATGTCGAAGGGAAGGATCTCCTGAGCGGCAAGCCGATGATGCAGGCTATTATAGATGCCCTTACAAAGCCTCTTACTGATGAAGAAAAGAAAGAGGGGATGCCCCCGGAGGGAACTCCCGAGCCGAGGCTTCTGAGGCCGGACACTGAGGACAATCTGCAACGCCTGTTTAAAGACAGGGAGTGGACCGACTTCAATCCTATAATACTTCCTACCGAAGAGAGGGTGGAGGCAATGCTCAAGGGGACCAGCCACAGGCCCGAAGAGGTGGTGAGCAAAATAGGCTCCCGCGAAATGACGGTAGAAAAGGCCGCGATTTACGCGGTTATGGCCGGCGCGAAACCGGAATATTTCCCGACCATTCTCGCAATCCTTACCCAGGCGCCGTCTTTCGGCAATTCAACAAGCTCCATGGCAAACATGATCATTGTGAGCGGGCCGATCCGAAAAGAACTGGGCATGAATTCAGGCGTTGACACAATGGGTCCCTTCAGCGAGGCCAACTCGGTGTTAGGCAGGACTTTCACGCTGGCAGGCAAGATAATGGGAGACCTCCGTCTAAACGAAGGCGCTTATTCAACGCTTGGAAGCAACCTTCAATACAACAATATATGTTTTGCCGAGAACGAAGAAATGCTGCCCGAGGGATGGAAACCCCTCCATGTGCAGCTGGGCTTCAAGCCCACGGACAACGTTGTCAGCATAGGCGTTGGATGGAGCTACATATCGAGTGTGGGAGAATCCCTGATTAACCATCCTCCTCATATGCTGATCAGGGACTATATGAGGGCCCTCACGGGCATGGGAGCGACCGTCGTGGTGGACCCGACCGTCGCCGGCCTGCTCAAGGACGCCCATGGTTTCAAGACAAAGGATGAACTGAGTGAATGGCTGTCCAAGAACGTGGAGGTAGCCGTCGGAACATACTGGGGAAACGGGGTGAATACGACAGCAATGATGCCGATGGCCCTTCAGGGGCTGGAACCTTACGCAAGCTGGTTAAAACTGCCCCCGGAAGCAATGATCAAGCCATTCTCTGATCCCAGGTCTATCCAGGTTGTGGTTGCGGGCGGAGGGATCCAGAGCACATGGTTTGTAACGGACTTTAGATTCGGCAGAGGAATTCTGATCGACAAATGGAAATGAGGACCGTAAGGAGGGTAACAAGATGACTATTCAAAGAGTGTTTGCCTTTTTTCTAATGATTTTTTTATTGGCAGGGATAATCCTTTCAGGTTGTGTGAAAAAGACTGAAGTTATTATGCCGGAAGTTCTTTCTGATCCATTGAAGATAGATACCGGGTATATCTCGGGGACCTTGATAGGAGATGTCCATAATCCCGTAAGGGCCTACAGGGGGATCCCTTATGCCGCACCGCCAGCGGGTGATTTGCGATGGAAACCGCCTCAGCCGGCTGCCCCATGGGATGAAATACGTCCATGCGTGGAATTCTCCAAAATACCTCCACAGGCGGCAATGCCCGGTTTTCCGCAAACACCACCACAGAGCGAAGATTGCCTCTATCTAAATGTAATGACCCCGGCAAAAACAGTTGGGGAGTCGCTGCCTGTAATGGTCTGGCTGCATGGAGGGGGATACTCTTCCGGATCTGGCACTGATCTCCTGTCCAACCTGCATCGTCTGCCTCAGCATGGTGTGGTGCTCGTTACCGTCAGCATGAGGCTTAATAGTTTCGGATTGCTTGCGCATCCCCTTTTGACAGCGGAATCGCCCAATAATTCATCAGGCAACTACATGTCTCTGGATATGATAGCGGCCCTTAATTGGGTCAAGAGAAACATATCCGTGTTCGGAGGCAATCCCGATAATGTCACTATATTCGGGGAATCCGGAGGAGGATCCAAGGTCTCCACCCTTATGGCATCTCCTCTTGCCAAAGGCCTGTTTCACCGGGCCATCTGCGAGAGCGGATCGTCCATAGGAGGTTTTTTAAACGGCAGAGATCTCAAGGAGATGGAGGAACTGGGCATTAAATTATTTGCCAAACTGGGCGTTGATAAGGAGGAAGATCCTTTGAAGGCGGCAAGGGCGCTTCCATTCGAAAAGATCATGGAGGCAAGAGATGCCATGATGAAGGATCTTCAGGGTGACAGAAGGAGTATCGGTCTGGATGACTCAACTGTTGACGGCTGGTTTCTGCCTAAAACACCGCTGGAGCTTTTTGAGGCTGGAGGATATAACGCTGTTCCCTTAATCACCGTAGCCAACCTGGGCGAAATAACAGGACCGGGAGGATTATTGTTGCCGCAGCTTATTCCAGCCTATGTGAACATGCATGATTTCCAGAATAAGGCCGGTGTAAAGGGTTATGCCGCCATATTCGACCAGGTTCCCAGCAAATGGAGGGCGGAAGGGGCCGTATCCACGCATGCCATGGAGGTCCTGTATGTCTTTGGGGACTATGACAACAGGACGGGTTGGTGGCCTTTCATGCACGGCCTCGCTAGCGCATCAGGTGCAAAAGACCCGAATGATCCGGGTCTCACTGAAGCGGACAGAAATGTCTCCGAGGCCATGATGAAGATGTGGACCCGGTTTGCCCTGACAGGAGATCCTAATATTGAAGGCATGATCCAATGGCCGGCCTATGATAAAGAGGATGATAAATATATGTATTTTGCCGATCCGCTTGAGATCAAGGCCGGATTTTCAAATATAAAGCCCCCATCTCCGCCGCCGCAGCCACCTGTTTAAGGACAATAGGGTCAGGGCTACACATTTGACAGAATTATTGTTTTGTCAATTGTGTAGCCCTGACCCTCCTACTTACGAAATGAAATGACCAGAATGCCTTTGTATTCACACAATTGTTACGCCTCCGCGAGAATTTCCATTTCAAGGGGTTCGAAATGGGTCGCGGTTATAGGCGTTTTTGTATTAGCCGGGATTATATTTCGCCCGTGGTTACAGGTTTCAGCGCAGGGAGCGACTCCTGAAAGGATTATTGGAGGTATCGTCTGTGACGACAAAGGCCCCGTTTCCAGGGCCATAGTCCGGATCCAGACTACTGAACACAGCGCTGTAACCGGTTCTGAAGGAGAATTCGAACTGGCTGCACCCGAATCTTTCAGCGGCCCCGTCAAGCTCACAGCATGGGCTAAAGGCTATTTCATTGGTGGGCCGGTTGAGGCCTCGCCCGGGGAAAAGGACGTGAAGATTTCCATTCACCGACACAGCCGGTGGGATAATCGCGAATACGAGTGGCTGCCCTCCTTACGATCAGCCGGTTCCGGCAAAAGTCAGGCGTGCTCCGAGTGTCACTACCGACGTGAGGATGCCTCACTCCCCGTTCTTCCGGTCGATGAGTGGCTTGAAGACGCTCATTCCCAATCCGCCGTAAACCCGCGTTTTATTACCATGCATACCGGCAAAGACATGTCAGGCCGCCGGAGCCCGTCAACCCGCTATAGACGCACAAAAGACAATGAGCTGTTTCCTCTTCCCCCGGATCCTGAAGAGCCCTATTACGGACCCGGTTACAGGCTCGATATTCCGAACCATACCGGCAATTGCGGCACCTGCCATATTCCCGGGGCGGCAATCAATGCGCCATTTAATACTGATCCTGTATCGGTACAGGGAGTCGAAGCAGAGGGAGTCAACTGCGACTTCTGCCACAAAATCTTGGATGTCCGCCTCGACCCCGTCACAGGGCTTCCTTTTCCGGATAAACCCGGGGTACTTTCCTACGAATTCCGCAGACCTTTCGAGGGGCATCAATTCTTTGCCGGGCCCCTGGACGATATCTCCCCGGGCGAGGACACGTATTCCGAACTTCAGACGCGCAGCCAGTTCTGCGCCCCATGCCATTATGGAGTTTTTGAGAATACGGTTGTTTACGATTCCTTCGGGGAGTGGCTGCGAAGCCCCTACAGCAATGAGGAAACGGGAAAGACTTGCCAGGATTGCCATATGCCGAGCTCCGGGGCTGAATTCTTCGCCCATCCCGAAAAAGGCGGGCTCAGACGTGATCCTGATACTGTTGTCAGTCACAAAATGCCCGGAGCAAGAGACCTTGATCTCCTCGAGAACTCGGTGTCTCTTACCATTGAGGCAGAGCGATTGCCGGAAGGGATCCGGGTCAGAACAAAGGTTGTCAATGACCTCGCTGGTCACCATGTTCCCACTGACTCGCCACTTCGACATTTAATACTTGTAGTAGTGGCCTATGGCAGCGACGCTTCCAGATTATCTCTCAAGGAGGGGCCTGTTCTCCCGGAGTGGTGCGGCCTCGGGGATCCGGCAGACGGATGCTACGCCGGGCTTCCCGGAAAGGTGTTCGTTAAGCTGCTTGAAGAGATTAGGACAGGAGTATCACCAACGGCTGCATATTGGAACCCGACACGGGTAGTGATGGACACCCGGCTCGGAGCGTTCGAATCCGATGTTGGTGAATTCCTGTTTAGCGCTCCAGATTCGGGAGATGTGCGAATCGAGGCTGTCCTCCTCTACCGGAGGGCCTACAAGAAGCTCATGGTCCTCAAGGGTTGGAATGAGCCCGACATCGTCATGGAGTCGGCCGCAGTCTCTATATTTCAAAAGCAATCGTGAAG
>JAFGDF010000027.1 GCA_016932235.1 Deltaproteobacteria bacterium
ATTGAATCCGTTAAAGGAAGTGAAGGGCTCCTGATCCCCTATGTGAATGAAGACGGAAGCCTTGCCCAGGAATATTTTGATATGGCGGTCCTTTCCGTGGGAATGGAAACACCTCCGGAAACAGTGGACCTTGCGCGAAACCTCGATATTAATCTTACCGAGGGACAATTCTGCGACACCGGATCGTTCCATCCTGTAACTTCTTCGATAGACGGGATATACGTATGCGGGGCATTCCAGGGACCGAAGGATATTCCACAGTCTGTCATCGAGGCCGGGTCAGCGGCCGCAGAATCCGGGGCACTGCTGCACGAAGCCAGGTATACGCTGACCGTAGAAAAAGAACCACCCGCAGAGATAGATATATCGGGCCAGAGGCCCCGTGTCGGGGTTTTTGTATGTCAGTGCGGCATTAACATCAGTGCCGTGGTGGATATTGAAGCGGTTCGGGATTATGCGGCAACACTTCCTTATGTCGAGTTCGTAATGGATAATCTCTATACCTGCTCCCAGGACACCCAGGAAGCAATGACCAGGGTAATCAGAGAGAAAAAGTTGAACCGTATCGTCGTTGCCGCCTGCACACCAAAAACCCATGAACCTCTTTTCCAGGAAACACTGGTTAATGCAGGCATCAATAAATATCTGGTTGAGATGACAAACATTCGGAATCAGGACTCCTGGGTTCATAAAGGTGAACCTTCCAGGGCCACGGATAAGGCCATGGATCTGATTCGTATGGCGGTCGTAAAGGTCGCCCTTACGGAGCCCCTTACAGAATCTGAGGTGAAGATCAATAAAAGCGCACTTGTCATAGGCGGTGGCATAGCCGGAATAGCCGCGGCAAGGAATCTCTCCGGGCAGGGCTACAGGACGCATCTGGTTGAACGCGGCTCTGTCCTTGGCGGGCAGGCCCTCAACCTTTTCAGGACCTGGAAGGGTGAGAATGTGAGGGAGAACCTTTCTGAAATGATAAGAGATGTGGAGTCAGATAATAATATCTCGGTCTATCTGGATTCAGAACTGACAGAGTCGGAAGGATTTGTAGGAAATTTTAACACAACAGTGGAAACCAGGGGAGATAGAAAGCAGATCGAACATGGTGTTACCATAATCGCTACAGGGGCCCATGAATTCAGGCCAGAGGAATATCTTCTTGATGAAGATGAAAGGGTGATTACCCACCTTGATCTGGATAAAAAGTTTATGGAACAGGATCCTGCATTGAAGGAGATCAAGACGGCCGTATTTATCCAGTGTGTCGGATCCAGGGAACCGGAGAGACCTTACTGTTCAAGATTATGTTGCACCCATTCCATTGAGAGCGCACTTCACCTAAAGGAGATTAATCCTGATATGCAGGTATACATCCTCTTTAGAGACATCAGGACCTATGGGGAGAGGGAGTATCTTTACAGGAAAGCCAGACTGGCAGGTATAATTTTCATCCGCATTTCCCCGGACAGCAAGCCCGTTGTATCATCAGGGGAGGACGGTCTTATAATAAAGGCGGTGGATACTGTTCTCGGGGATAAGATATCGATAAGGTCCGATCTCCTTGTCCTGGCGACGGCCATTATCCCCAACAGGGATGAAAAAATCGCTCAGATGTTTAAGCTTCCAGTGAACGAGGACGGTTTTTTTATCGAGGCACACGCAAAGCTTGGTCCGTCGGAATTTGCAGTTGACGGCGTTTTCCTCTGCGGAATGACCCATTACCCCAAATCCATTGATGAATCCATATCACAGGCCCTTGCAGCCGCTTCCAGGGCGGTCACATTGCTTTCCCGTGACACAATAACGACCAGCGGAGTGGTGGCCGCGGTCAAAAGGGAAATATGCAGCAGTTGTGGCATATGTGTTGATATATGCCCGTACTCGGCTGTTTCCATGGATGAAAAGGCGGAAGTTAATCCAATACTCTGTAAAGGCTGCGGGCTGTGTGTTGCTTCATGCCGTTCGGGAGCGGTTAATCTTAAGGGGTTTGGAGAAAATCAGATCATGGCGATGATAAACGAAGTTTAAATAAGGCGAAAGGCCCGGGGCGCAAGACCGATGGGCTGATTGCTGAAAGCTGAAAGCTTCATCCAGAAACTGCCTGTTTCTGGATGGACACTAATTGGAAATTACTGAAAGGAGGCGTAAGTGGAAGAGATAGATCTGGAAAAAAGAGATCCGGAGTTTTTAAGGGAGCTTTTTGAACAGCCTGGAGGGGACAAGATCTCCGCCTGTTTTACGTGCAGAACCTGTGTGGCAAGCTGTCCCATAACCGCTGTAAATGACCGGTTTAATCCGTTGCGTATTATCCGGATGGCCTTGTATGGATTGAAAAATGAAGTTTTAAGCAGCCCTTTTATCTGGCTTTGTTCGAGTTGCTACGCCTGTCAGGAAAGATGTCCCCAGGGGGTGAATATAACTGAATTCATGACTTTGTTGAAAAATATGGCCGTAATATCGGGTTATATGCCGCCGGGTGTAAAGGCGCAGAAGGAAATAATAACCAAGGAGGGGCGCGTATATCCGATAGATGAATTTGATAACAAGAAAAGGAACAAGATAGACTTGCCGTCGTTGCCCACATCCTGTGATGTGGTTAAGTCGCTATTCCCTGATTAAAGGTCCTTAGGTAAATGTTACTATAATAATCGGAATATTTTATTCATGATCACTGGCGGATCATTCATGAACAAGGGTCATTATCTGTTTCAGGGCCGCCTCTGTGGTAAATCTTCCGACATTCAGGACGAGATGATAGA
>JAFGDF010000217.1 GCA_016932235.1 Deltaproteobacteria bacterium
CCTCGCTCTGGCGGATCAGTTCCTCATCCTTTTTTAGCTTCTCATATTGTTTATCAATTTCATCCTTTGCTTCAGCGAGTTCTTTATTGGCGGTTGTTAACTTTTCAATTATGCTGCGCTGTTCAGTCATATCAATGACGAGCCCGCGAACCCCTTTGATCTCTCCTTTGACTATTATCGGCGAAGAAGAGATGATGGCGGGAAACGAAGTGCCATCCTTACGCAGTACACGGTATTCATCCTGATGGGGTTTTGCATCTGTTTTCTGGGCATTCATAAAGGCTTTCATGCACCGTTCCCTGTCTTCCGGTACAATGCCATCCATTACGAAAAGCCTCCTGCCTGATTTTTTTCGCGATTCGAAATCTTTTCGCGTGTATCCGAAAGACTTGAAACCAATCTCATTTGTGTAGGTTAGGTTCCCGAAAGTATCGGTTTCAAAAACTACCTGGGGCAGGAGTTCTGCCATATTATGGAAACGTGCCTCGCTCTGGCGGATCAGTTCCTCATCCTTTTTTAGCTTCTCATATTGTTTGCGAAGTGTGGATTCAACTTCTATGATGTGCTTGTATGCGGACCGGAGTTTGTCAATTTTCTCTTGATGATCGGTCATATCGACAAGGACCCCTCGTAAACCGGTAGTTTTCCCTGATTCTAAAATAGGCGTTAATGAGATAGAAACAGGGAAGATACTACCGTCTTTCCGAAGTCCATGGTAGTCGTATTTGTCTATTGTCAGGTCTCTAAGATTTAAGATTTTTTCCGACTTCTCAATAATACGGGGACGTTCCTCCAAAATTACCGTCTCGTATGTGTGGATTCCTTTGTTGAAGTCATCCAGGTCGTATCCCCACATATTGAGGGCCTTTTGGTTGACAAATGTCAGAATGCCCGTGAGATCACATTCAAATACACCCTGTGGCAGAAGATTTGTCATATCTCGGAACCTCTTTTCGCTTTTAACCACTGCCTCCTCCAAATGTTTCCTTTGAGAAATGTCACGAAGGGATTCAATAGCGCCGATAATCTTCCCCTCTCCGTCATACAAGGGGGCGGCAATGGACATAAAAGTCATCTGAACATCGTCCCTGAAAGATATTTCAATGTCAGCGGTCACAATATTCTTATCAAAGGTAAAATTCTTGTAATATTTTTCAATCTTCTTCCGTGGTTTTAAAATGAGGTCAATAAGCATAGGGCGGCGTTCGTTGTAAAACGGAAGCGAATAATCATAATTTCCTTTTCCGAGCATATCAGAGGCCGGTATTCCTGTCATCACTTCGATTGCATGGTTCCATGCAATGACCTTCCCCATATTATCGATTGCAAATGTCGGATCCGGGAGGAAATTTATAATATCTACTTCACGTCTTCCCAGATTACGGATGCTGTTTTCGTATTTCCATTGCCGAACCGCAAAGGAGATCTTGTCGCTAAGTTCTATAAACTGGGTACGTGGATCACTGCCCCTTTGCACGTAAAAGTCAGCCCCCTCGTTCAGGGCTTCAATGACAATTTCTTCCTGCCCTCTTCCGGTAAAAAGGATGAATGGGAGCGAATTCCCAGAAGAACGTATGGCTTTTAAAAAATCGATTCCGCTCATATCCGGCATCTGATAGTCCGAGAGGATGGCATCGTAGTTAATAATCTTTATACGTTCAAGGGCTTCCGTTACTGATGTAACGATATCAACATGAAAAAGCCCGTTTTTTTCAAGAAACTTTTTGCCGATTTCGAGAAGAACTGGTTCATCATCAACATAAAGAATCGAGATAGAGCCATCTTTTGGCGTAGTATTTTTTCGTTTTAAAGGCTCTTTCACGTCGGCAGTAGATGAAAAATTCATTGATAATGATTATCAGGGATTTATGGATATATATAGGTTGTTTTTACATCCGTTTTTGGCAGGATCAGAAGAAGGATAGATTTTTAATTCCAGTTAATCGGGAGATGATGTTTCTGTCGGTATGAAATATGTAATGGTCAGCGGGGCCTGGCCAATGAAATTGCCATTTTTTTACCACTTATCAAAAAAGTATGCGCATCAATTTCGACGAACGGGCGTTTCTTATCTTTTGCAGTAAGAATCATCTCGTAAGTGACGGACCCGTCATGATAAAGACGGTCCAGGTAATCAGGATAAACCGGGCTGCAACACCGGTCATTCAGGTCAGCCATGTCCTTGCCGATAAGTTCATCACGAGAATATCCAAGAAGGCTGCAGGCCGCTTTATTAACCTCAATGATGCAGTTCTCTTTCCCGTCACCCGAAAGTTGCGTGAGGAAACCGGCGTCGCTGATGTGTTCGAAGAGAGATCTGAATTTTTCCTCGCTCTCGCGAAGGGCCTGTTCTGCAGATTTCCGATCTGATATATCATTGAAGGATATAACTATTCCAAATGATTCGTTCATCTCATTAAAAAGGCCGGTTACCGTAAGCAAAACCGGGAAACACCGCCCATCGGCCCCTGTACATATAAATTCCTGCTGAACAGGGGCCTCTTGCTCTTTGGTAATACTGCAATCGCATATTTGAACAGGATTGACAGGGGTTCCAAAACTATCCTGGATAATGAAAATCTCCCTGAGTGGTTTTCCTACAGTCTTACGACCTTCAAGCCCAAGCAATATTTTTCCCACCTTGTTGATAAATGTCACCTTGCCTTCACGGTCGGTGGATATCACACCGTCTCCGATGCTTTTTAAAGTCTTGTCCAGCCAGTAATCATGCTCTTTCAGCTTAAGATTAAGTGCATGGTTGGCAAAAGCCATATCAATAGCACATATCAGTTGCTGGTCATTAAAAGGTTTGACAACATAACCATAGGATAGAAATGACTGTGCATTCCTGCGTGTTTCATTATCTGTGTAAGCAGTAATGAACACAACGGGGATGTCCAAAAAATCTGTTATGCGCCGGGCTGCAACAGTACCGTCAATGCTACCACGGAGATTTATATCCATCAGTATAAGATCAGGCAGAGTATCTTTTGCTAATTGGATAGCCTCTTCTCCGGTTGTCGCCATCTCATCGATGACTTCATAGCCCATTGTACGTATTCGTTCGGATATCTCAAGCGCGATAATTGCATCGTCTTCAACAACAAGAATTCGTCTGAATGCCATATTTATGCCTTATATTTTCTGATTAGGATTCAATCCGCTTCTACTTTTGATAATAGATTACATTGTCGGCTACCGATGCCAGCATGAATTCATTTTAAATATGCTATCAGTACTATAAATGATAATGGGTTGTCAAAGGGAAGAAGAGGTTGTCCAACGACTCTTCAACTTGTTGGACAGATCTTATCGCAGGTCCCACATCTGGTGTAAAATAATCCATTGAAATCGAAA
>JAFGDF010000218.1 GCA_016932235.1 Deltaproteobacteria bacterium
CCCCCATTGCGCAAAATTCCTCACTGCTGCCTCCCGTAGGAGTCTGGACCGTGTTTCAGTTCCAGTGTGGCTGATCATCCTCTCAGAACAGCTAACCATCGTCGTCTTGGTAGGCCATTACCCCACCAACAAACTAATGGTACGCGAGCCCCTCCTCGAACGACAACTTTCATGAAGAGGTCATCTTTCATCCTTAATGCCACAGCAAAAAGGACGCTATCCGGTATTAGCATCACTTTCGCGAAGTTATCCCGAATTCGAGGGCAGGTTACCCACGCGTTACTCACCCGTTCGCCACTTTACTCTTCCAACCGAAGTCGGAATTTCTCGTTCGACTTGCATGTGTTATGCACGCCGCCAGCGTTCAATCTGAGCCAGGATCAAACTCTCCAATTAAACTTTTATATTTTAGTCTAATTGACTTTTTTTCGAATGACCCAAGCGGCATCACTATTTAGTTTTCAAAGAACAAATTAGCAGATCTTTATTTATATTTTATCTTTTCCCGACTTTGATGTCAAGCTATTAAAGTATCAAGTCTTAAAAAAAAGAATATGTAAGCTAACTATTTTTCTATAACATGTCAAGCTTTTTTTACCGTATTATTACCCTGATCAAGAAATTCATCAGCTTTCCGGTATAAAATACCTGCTATAACACGTAGCGTCTCGCTTATGACTGAGAGAAAGGGGAACCCTAAATCTTCTTTAGCAACATGTCAAGCACTTTTTAAAACTATCTATCAGGATATTTTCACAGAAAAAACAGATTATTTCACCTTGGTTATCTTACGTAATATCAATGAGATATGCCGGATAGACTGAAAAATAGGACTCTAAATTAATCTTTATCCTATTATATGTCAAGCTTTTTCATACAAATCACACCTTTTCCTGATCAAAATATTTTTTCACCGTATCAACAACAAAAGCTAGTTGCTCTTTTTCAAGTTCTGGATATATCGGTAACGCCAGAGTTTCTAATGCCGCCTTTTCCGACACAGGGAAATCCCCGGTTTTATATGACAATCCAATATTCTGAAAGCATTCCTGCAGATGAAGCGGGATAGGGTAATACACGGCGCAGCCCACGCCGTTATCCAACAAATATTTCATCATTTTATCTCTGCCACGCGGGACCCTTATAACAAATTGATTATATATATGCCTTATCTCTTTTTGATAAGGCAAGCAAATGCCATCCATTTCTCTTTCCTTAAATAATTTCCTGTAATACTTTGCATTTTCAATTCTCCTATTATTCCAATCCTCAAGGTATTTAAATTTAACAAGTATCAGCGCGGCCTGGATCGCATCAAGCCTGAAATTTCCTCCCACATATTTATGGTTATACCTTCCTGTGTCACCATGGTGTCGAATCGCAATTATCCTTTCGTATATTCTCCTATCATTTGTGGTTACCATCCCTCCCTCACCAAATCCCCCGAGGTTTTTTGTCGGGTAGAAAGAGAAACAGCCGGATTGTCCCATGGAACCTGATCTCTTGACAACGCCGTTTGAATACTCGTATTCAGCCCCTATCGCTTGAGCCGCGTCTTCTATCAAGGTCATTCCTGGATAATCTACTGAAAGGTTAAGATCCTTTATAGTATTCTCGATGGGTTCCATATCGGCACACTGCCCATAGAGATGTACCGGAATTATTGCCCTGAGCTTGCTTCTCTGCCCTTTGCCCATAGAACGAATCTTTGAATTCAGTTTACAGGGGTCTATATTATAGGTCTTTTCGTCAATATCAACAAACAGGGGCTTTGCGCCAAGACGCACAATCGAACCTGCTGTCGCAAAAAAAGTATAGGGTGTTGTTATCACAAGATCGTCCTGAAACCGGCCCACTTCATCACGATCGCCCAGTCCCGCAGCCATAAGAGAAACTAGCAGTGCGTCAGTGCCGGACGATACTCCCACGGCATATTTACACCCGGAATATACTGCAATTCTTTCTTCAAGCTCCTCCAGCTTCGGCCCAAATATATATTGCTGTGAATCAAAAACCTCTTCCGCAGCGGACATTACTTCATCTTTAATAAGTAGATACTGTCTTCTTAAATCCAATAACGGAACTTTCAATTATGCTCTCCTTCAGGATAGAATATCACTTAAATGACTTTTTAGGAGCCTGTCGGACAAAGTCCGACAGGCTCCTAGTTTACAAGAGACGAAACAGGAACAACCCTGTATTCCTGTTTTAATTTATCTTCATATTGGCTTAAAATTTCTAAGGTCTCAGGATGAGGGTGCCCTATACCGACAGCTGATCCTGAATATCTCGCTATGCTCAGGAGTCTCTCCATCTGGTATTTTATCGCCATGGTTGTTACATCGTGGTCAAAGAACAGACTCTTCTTGGCAGCTGGAACTCCGATTTTTTTTGCAATATCATATCCCACTGTCAGGGCTGTAGTCCTGCTGTCAACATAGAAAAGTCCCCTTTTCTTTATTTCACTCATAACCACGGACATCTTATCAGAGCTCTCCGTAAAATGTGACCCCATATGATGGTTTACGCCGCTGATCCCCGGGGTCTGCCTAAAGATACCGTCGAGCTTTTCTCTTATCTCATCGTCTCCCATGTTTCTCAGGAGTGTGCCCGGGCCCGGATTAAGACTGGGATAATCCTTGGGTTCCAAAGGGAGATGTAGAAGAATTTCGCGCCCTCTTTTTGCAGCCAGTTTAATTACATGTTCGGTAAACGGTGCATAAGGGAGGACCGAGAGATTCAACGGTAAATCGATATCGATAAAAGCCTCCGCTATTTTTTTATCATACCCTAGATCATCAATAATAATGGCGATCTTCGGGCATGGGCTCATCGTTTCTTTCACATCCCCATTATAATATATCATGCATATTCTATGGGTATGGAGCTCAGAAATGAAAATATTAAAAACAATTTCCTTATCTGAAACGTCCTCCATATGAAAGGTCACAACAGGCTTAAATTCAGCCAAGTTATGCGCGAGAATGTCTTTCAGACGGTTGACTGCTTTCAGATCCTCCTCCTTAATTTGCAACTCGGTGAAATTCCAATAATTAGTACCATCTTGCATCGGGTTAACTGCCGAAAAAATTACGTCCTTTTCCTCAGTACCGTTCATGTAAATTGCTTCATAAATAAGATGGTCAATCTGAGTTACGTGGCTGGTTAAGTCAGGAGTGGTTGAATAAGCCTCTTCAAAGATTAAGGGTGTGGTATTACTGTCATGCTTTGATAAATATAAAAAACCCAGGGCAAATAAACACAATAAAGATACAGAAGAGAAAAACAGAAGACCTTTTAAGCGATTTTTTCCCTTTTTAACGCTTTTTCTCTTTTTTTTAAAGTGCATTCAATCGACCGGGAAGCAAAATAGCGGTATGATCATAATCTCTAATATCCGGTTTTAATCTGGGAGATCACATCCCATGACTGGATTAACTGCACAGCCTGGCGAACTTGATTATCTTTCTCCAGAAGCCTGTTCACTATTTCATTTGATGCTTCCGGCTCCCCTTCGTCTTTTTGCTCCTGCTGATACAAATCATCATTCTCCATGTGCCCTTCAAG
This sequence comes from Deltaproteobacteria bacterium, assembly GCA_016932235.1. Next base: position 3,568 of record JAFGDF010000218.1, read on the forward strand.
ATCTTTCTCCCTTATAAACCGTGCTGAAGATTCGTTTTCGTCCATTTCAACCGGAGGAACAAATTCCAGTTCTATGTCCGGCGTGATACCGCTTGCCTGGATAGATCGCCCATTGGGAGTATAGTATCTTGCTGTTGTTAAGCGAAGACCGGAGCCGTCTGATAGCGGAAGAATTGTCTGTACGGATCCTTTACCGAATGTCTTGCTTCCGAGTATCAACGCTCTTTTATTATCCTGTAACGCACCCGCGACAATCTCCGAAGCGCTGGCACTGCCACCATTTACCAATACTATTATTGGATAATTCCTTTCCTTGTCATTTTTCTGCGCTGATTCAATAATATCCTGATCGGGATTTCTGCCCTTTGTGCTTACTATCAACCCCGTATTGAGAAAGAGGTCAGACACTCCAATAGCCTCCCTAAGCAACCCTCCCGGGTTATTCCTCAGATCCAGAATTAATCCCTTCAACTTGCCTTTAAGCTCAATATCATCCAGTGCTGAAGACAAATCATCGGCCGTGTGCCCCTGAAAAGTAGAGATACGCACATATCCAATATCGGGTTTGAGCATATAATGTCTGACACTTTTCAATGGTATAACATCTCTGGTGATAGTGAATACCAAAGGTTTATCAATTCCTTCCCGGCTGATCACAAGTTTAACATCGGTTCCTTTGGGGCCTCTTATGAGGTTTACAGCATCCAGGAGCGTCATGTCATTAGTGCTTTTATCCTCTATCTTGATTATCCTGTCTCCTGCTTTCATTCCAGCCTCAAAGGCGGGTGTTCCTTCAATAGGAGATACAACCGTGAGGATATTATCCTTAATCGTGATCTCAATGCCTATACCGGAGAAACTTCCCTTTGTTTCAATCAACAGGTCCTGGTGTTCTTCCTTGGTCATGAAAGATGAGTGCGGATCCAGACTCTGAACCATTCCTTTGATTGCGCCGTAGATAAGCTTCTGCGCATCCTGCGATTCCACATAATTATCCTCAATCTGTCGAATCACTTCCGTAAAAATCTCTATATTCTTATATATATCCGCATTATCAGCCTTAACATATTCCCTGCTGCCCTTAAACAGTAGAATTGCGATGAGGACCATGGAGATCATCATAATTTTCAACATCATATATTTATTGCTAAATCCCATATTCCATCTCCCAGCCGTCTGTCGGATAAAGTCCGGCATGTGGCAATTAAGATTGTAGAAACAGTCTTATTTCAAATGGACGCATTATTCGCGCTAGCAGCCTGTCGGACTTTGGCCGACAGTATCCCCGGTAATTTATACTTATCAGACATATACATGAATCATTCTAACCCACCATATTTAAAAAGGTCAATTAACTTTTAGCCACTTTAGTGGCTCAAGGTTTTCTTCCCCTTTGCGTATTTCGAAATAAAGGCCAGGGCCAATTTTTAAACCTGTCTCGCCGACAAGTCCAATGACATCTCCTTCCTTGACCATATCACCTTCCTCTCTGGTTCTCTCAAGGAGGTTTGCCGATACCGTGAAATACCGTGAACCGTGGTTGATGACTACTACTTGGCCATATCCCTTAAGTTGACCTGAAAAATCCACCCTCCCCGGGAAGATCGCCTTTACATCCTTACCGAGTGATCCCCGGATATAAATACCCTTTTGAGGTATAAGCGGATTGGATCCTAACTCTTCGGAGTCCTTTATTATGTCCCCCTCAAGGGGAAGGGCCAGGTTGCCTTTCGATGTATTAAAATCTTCGGGCAATCCTTTCACCTTTTCAGTATCATCCTCTATCTCCAGATTCATTATGGTCTGCTTGATATTTTCAGCTGCATGCTCCAGCTCTCTTACTGCAGTCTCATAGAACTCTTTTTCTCTATGTATCTTGGCAAGAAGTATGACCTTTTTTTCAAGATCCTGTTTGATCGATGATAATTGACTGTTTTCTTTTTTTTCTAACTGCGCTATTATATCCAGATCTTTCTCTAAATAGGCAGATTCCTGCCTGTATTTTATTAACTCTTTTAACATAAAAGACATTGCCGCTTTATCTCCACCCAGGATAACCTTCAGATATTTCATTCTCTTTGCTAGCTGGTCCAGACTGGTAGTTGTGCTCAGGACTTGCAGGTATCCTTTTTTCGCGTATTTATAGAAAGCAACAAGTCTCCTGGAAAGTAAACCTTCAATATTAATAAGTGATTTATTGAGCTGCTCAAGGTACTTTTGTCTTTCACCGAGTTCCTTCTTTCTCCTGTTTATCTCTTCTTTTAACTTTTTTACGGAACTTCTTTTCTCTTCAATATCCGCTTCGATTTCAGAAAGCTGCTTGAGAAGGGCCTTTTCCTTCTCATTAAACTTCAGATATTGTTCCTTTTCTCTTGAGAGATCTGTCTCAATCCGTTTTAATCTCTCATCGGATTCCGAAAAAGCTGCTGAACAAGACGGGACATCTGACAGGAAATTGAAACTCAATATCAAGCATGTTAATATGCAGGCTACGAGGGAGTAAAAGAGGGTTTTCGATTTGTTATTTAATAATATCATTTGGTTTTTATTCTGAATCATTCGTGACAGGAGGCTGCCGTACAAAGTCCGACAGCCGGCTAGTTCTCAAAAAACCTTCCTACAGCAATGAAAGCTCCTATAAAACCCAGCGCCAGGCTGAGTAAAATAATTAGAAGCAAGTAATCTCCAGGAAGAAAGACTATATCAAGCACTGGAAGTCCAAAAACATGTATGCTCTTTAATGAAAAGACGGAATATCCGAGAAAAAGGACCACGAAAGCTATAACACCTCCAATAATGCCCTGAATAGATCCTTCTATCAGGAAAGGGATTTTTACAAACCAGTCTGTAGCGCCTACCAGTTTATAGATTTCGATCTCATCCTTTCTGGAATAGATTGTTAGCTTTATCGTGTTTGTGGTAATGAAAAGAACCGCGACACATAAAAAAACACCTATGATGATTCCGATGACCTTAAACACATATAACATGCCCTCAAAACGCTCCACCCACTGTTCGCTATATTGTACTTCATCCACTCCTTCTATCTTTTCAATATCCTCTTTAATCTTTCTTGGATCAATCTGATCTGCTGTAGCATTTCTGAATATTATATCATAGGAGGCCGGAAGGGGGTTTTTCTCAAGGCCATCTAATAAGCCCGACTGGGTACCCAATGCCTCCCTTAAGAGCATCATAGCCTTTTCTTTTGAAATAAACTCTTTTACCTCAGCTTTATTAATCTGTCTCAGCTTAGTTTCAACGTCCTTCAGCACCTCATCTTTGATTCCATCTTGCAGGTATACGGTCATGGACAATGAACCGCCCCAAGCCTTTATCCATGTATGGAGGTTGACTGATACAAGTAAAAACGACCCAAAGATTAACATGGATATGGATATCGTGCTTATACTGATGAGGTGAATCAGCCTGTTATTCGAAATGTTTATTAACGCCTGCTTAAAAAAGTATATCCATTCACGTAAATGCATCAGCCCTGTTTTTCCTCAACAATTTCCCCTTTATTTAAAACTAATATTCTCTGATCAGTATCCTGCAGCAATTCCCGGTTGTGGGTCGCTATCATAAGCGTCGTTCCTTTCATGTTGATACTCCTGAAAAGAATCATTATGTCTCTGGTAATACCGGGATCAAGATTGCCCGTCGGTTCATCTGCGATCAAAATCATAGGGTCTTTAATAATGGCCCTCGCTATTGCGACCCGCTGCTGCTCTCCTCCCGAAAGATGCAGAGGGAAAGATTTTTCCTTTGTTGAAAGCCCGACAGCCTTTAACGCCTGATGGGTCTTTTTCCTTATTATGGAGGGGCGTTCTCCTGTAACCTCCAGCGCCAGGGAGACATTCTGAAACACTGTCTTATTATTCAGCAGTTTAAAGTCCTGAAAGACAAAGCCTATCTTCCTGCGTAAAAGATCCAGATTATGCCTCTTTATCCTTGTCAGGTTTATGCCGTTTATCAGGATCTGACCGCTTGTAGGCGCTTCAGATCCGAAAACCAGCCTAAGCAAAGTTGTTTTGCCTGCTCCGCTCGGTCCGGTTATAAACATAAATTCGCCCTTACGCATCTTAAGATTTATATCTTTCAATGCGATATTTGTCCCAAAACTTTTTGATAAATTATAGATTTGAATCATATTATCTTATCGGTAAAACTCCGCAGCAAAGTGAAGAGTTGAGTATAAACTAACTGTGTTGCTTAAGCATTGTGATGCTTGATCCTGGATGCTCGATACTGGGGGAAATTTTTTCATTTCACATCCAGCGGCTAGAGACCAGCATCTAGTATCTTTTCGCAAGTTACACAACGTTATATAAAACTTGAAATATCTTTTCATATAATAGTAGACTAATACTCCCCTATCGCCCTCAGCAACCCCGCTTTCGCAAGGTTGTGGTCATACAGCGCCCTGTAATAGTTTATCCGGGCCCGCGAGAGGAGGGTCTGAGCGTCAAGGACCTCTGTTGATGTCGTAACCTGAGCGTTGTATCTTTCCTGACTGACCCTGAGGTTCTCTTCGGCCTGCTCAACAGCCTTCTTTGTTGCGGGAATGTTTTTCTCCGCCTGATCGAGATCCAGAACCGCCTGTTTGAGTTCCATTGAGATACCATCCTCAACAGCCTTTCTGGTCTGGGCGAGTTGCCGCTTCAGGCTCTCCTTTTCCCCAACCATACTACTCTTCTTGCCCCATTCCCAGAATGTCCATGAGAGCCCTGCGGTTATCTGCCAATTGTTCCCATCGTGAAACCTGCTCCCTGAAACATCCATATCATCTCCGGCCTTAATGTAATCGTATGTCAGCGCAACATTAGGATAATATTTGCTCTTTGCAAGCCTGATCTGCTCGTCAATCTGCATATCATTTATTTCCATTGCCTTGATTTCAGGCCTCTGAGCAATGGCTTTATCCAGGGATTCCTTAAAATCGATGGATACCGACTTAAAATAAAGAATGTCTTCAATCACAACATCATCATTTATCGGTTTTGCCAGAAGAACATTAAAGGCGGACCTCGCAAGCTTTGATGCATTTTGCGTCCTGATAAGTTCATACCTGGCGTTAGCCAGCTCCACTTCGGCCTTCAGCAAATCATTGATCGGGATCATGCCGACATTATAAAAATTTCGGGCGACCCTTACGTGGGACTCAAGGGATTTGACGGCATCTTCCGCTACAAAAATAGATTTATCAGCCGTTAAAATATTGAAATAGGACTCCTTAACCTTAAGTGCAAGGTCAAGCCTTTCAAGTTCAAGTTCCATCTTCCTCTGATCAATCCCGAGCTTCGCAAGTTCATAGGCGCTCGAAAGGGCATAGCCGGTAAAAAGAGGCTGAGATACGGTCCCCTTCCATTGAAAGTTATCCTGCGTATTCATTTCACGTCCGGGCATAAAAGCGAAAGTGCCTGTTGGGATGCCCGCGCCTGTGAACAGAGGAAGCATTGCATCAGAGGATCTGCTTACTTCGCTCAACCTTGTATATCCGTATGTGGTGCTGAATTTTGGATAAAAATCGGCTTTTGCCTGTTCCTTGAGGTGTTCGGCTTCCACTATCTTTTCCTCTTTAGCCTTTACACCCCAATTCCCTGACAAGGCCTCTTCTATACTTTTTTCCAGAGTATATATGCCTGCCTTTTCTTCACCTGTACTGATACAAGGAAAAGTGAAAATCGAGGTAATAATGAAAATCAGTATCTTTTGCCTTAATGTCATTACGCACCTCCCTTTGGATTACCAAATTGGAAAATAAGTGTTAAAATTTGTATTATTTGATGATACTTCCGTGAATGAGACCAATCTATTAAAACAGCCCAATAGATATGTCAATGTATTACCATTACCCCTGATCCATCATCAAAATGCCACCTGCGATATTGCCTTCGATCGCTCGTCCTTGCCCTCCGGCCTGGAGGCCTCTGGGCTGGAAGCGGGCGTATTGCTCATACACCTCAGTCCTCCCTCCTCGGCGCCTCCTATGAAAATTCGTGAAATTCAGCATATTCTGCGATCAAGCATGTGGATGGATACATTTCATCGCATCCTCTGTTTTCGGTCCTTCTGGAGGGACCCTTGATATTTTATTATATAACGCGCTCTGTCGCGTCCGGCTTTTCGGCCACGACGGAGCGTGGCCCTCCACGATACCTTTAAAGGCGATATAGAAAACATTCACCGCCGTCCATCGTGAATGAAGAAATTTCATCCTTCCTTCAATCCGGGTTTTTTTCGCACCCGGCGGCCCTGCTGGCATCTGACACCTTGCCGGTGTTCAGGAATATGCCAAAATCCACTGTTCATATCGCTTATGAGGAAATTTGATGGTGGATTTTGGATTTCAAACCTGGATTGCGTAAATAATATCACTTTGAAGCATGATTAAAAATGCCATATTTCCCCTCAAGCTTCAACAAGGAAGATATGGCAAGTTTGAGATATTATATCACTGTTTTTCAAGATTTGATATTAATGGTCAAACAATCAGAAAATACCTAACTTTAGGCATAGAAAACGAATTTTTAAAATAACCGTTTCTGAATTTGAATACCTCCCTTACTCTTCAAAAGGATACCCTTTTGATTTATTAAGCTGTAAATATCTGTTTTTGCCTTTTCTTTTGTGTAGGCATTTCGAAGGGTATCAAAATAGATTAATTGCCAATTTTCATTTTCAAAATGATCCTTAAAAAGAGGAGATGTCATTTTTCTCATAAGTTGACCTTCCCGTTCCTCTGGCAATACCATAAATTTATCAACTTCTTTATCTACATTTGAACCACGCATAAGGGCGCTGGTCATAGCTGTTGTTGATTCCACCTCAAAGATGGCCCTTACCACTTTACCCTTTAACCATATTAGATCAATATTCTCGATCACATCCAGATTTGTCGCATTATCAACCTCCAATTGTTCAACCGTCATATACTCATCAAGGGTTTTGCCTTTTGCGACTAGACCGCTGTCTTTCTCATATTGCTCCCTCTTCCCGATCCAGATGTCATACCCCTTTTCCTTGCCAATAATGGCGAGCATTGCGAGGATTTCACTATGCTGATTAACACGCTGCTGAATCTCCGGTTTTAAGAGCCAGTATCCCCCGGAAACGGGCCTTGCATAAATACTTAAAGCATCCTTTATGCTCGTGCTGTCCGATGTAAGGGAATTGGGGAACTCCGTGCTAATCGCATCCCACATCTCTGTAAATGTCACTCTCCCCATCTGTTGGAGCTTTCTATAGACAGTTTGTTCCACCCTTTCAGTCAATGGGATTTCATTCAGTCTTGGCACTATAGATGTGTCCCTGAACCACCAGAGTTTGCCCTCTGCTTTTCCAACCTTTGCAGAAAGCAAGATAAATTCCTTATCAAGATGCTTCTTAAGCAATGCATTTATATCAAGTCCCGTATGCAGGCTGCCAAAAAAGCCGTGTTTAGCAAGTACTGGATCTATATAGTTAATGATAATTGTGTATGGTGTGGGTTCCGCTCTCTCGGCAAGCAGAGCTATGGTTGATTCAACAACTATATTCTCAAACCTGACCTCGTCAATCTCTTCGGGCTTGGAAACAGCCGTTTCCGGTTTGTTAAATCTTAGATAGAAATCCCCCTGAGCTGAACCGAAAGGTTGAAGCATAGCTTTGGCTGAAACCTGTCCAAGAGGCTGGTGGTGAATCTTCTCAAATTCAAAACCCGCAGACACCCCTGCCCTGATTGTAGCATTACGCACCTTAAATGTAGGATTATGGAAAGTAACTGTGAGAAAATGTCGAGGTTTTAGAACACGAAACATCTGTTGAAAACCGGACGATAAAAGGGAGTGATAGACGTTAAAGTCTTTATGTTGGTGCTCATTCCTGATAATCTCATTGTCGATGATCCTTTTAACATAATTACTGTTCATTTTAAGCCATGACACCCATAAATAGGAAAGCTCACCGAATTGAATCGAGGCATCGTAAGGAGGGTCTGTGAATATGTAATCAACGGACTCATCAGGCATCTTTCTCATGAGGTCAAAGCAAGAGCCATTGTATATATACATCCGCTCTGCCGGAAAGAATTTGTTTAAGAGATGAGGCAATTTTTATATCCTTAAATATCTCATTCGATTCCCTTTTTGCTTTCAAAAGCCCCTGATGACCGTTGATCGAACTCTCAAACTTATTCCATACATTTTGCTCCATGTAATTCGTCGCGAACCAATAACTGTGCTGAGTCCATCCTGTTGAAGAAAATGCGGTGTGATGACTTGTCGGCGATGGATTGCTGATCGCGATCATGCGACTGCACAGGTGTACCATTGAGGAGAAGGCGATTTTCAAGAAATCCCTGAGCCCATTATCAGGCTCCCTTTCTATTGCCTCAATCAGCCAGCTAAGAGCCTGAAGGTTTCTTTTTGTAAAGAGTTCATCTATCGTTTCATATTTTTCTTTTTTCTTAAACGGCCTGCCATCCGGGTAATAGAGCGGGTTGGTAGGATACCATCCCTTTATCTCTCTCTGTTCAATCTCTTGAAGGAGATTCTGATCAGATTTAATAAGCATGCAATTTTCTGCCTGCCTATCCCCGCAGTGAGGGCATGATTGATAGCGAATCTCTTCACATCGACCTTCTCTCCATATCGCGCTATCAAAAATGACATCATTTTCGCATTTCCGGCACTTTGTAAGATAGAGGCCTTCAATCCTGGCCTTGACCTTTTCTTCCACCCGCTTGAAAGCTTCATAGAGATGCATACTACTTACAGGTTTGATGGTAAGGCGCGTAATCTCAGTAGCAACAGGCACCAGATCGCATACTATTGCCTTCCTTCCATTCCTCAGGGCCTCCATTGCTGAAATCCCGCTTCCCGCAAATGGGTCAAACACAATGCCCCCTTCCGGGCAATAGGTCCTGATATACTCCCCTACTACATTCCATGTCTTCCTCGACCAGTATTTGTGCCACAGGTACATGGAGGTATGAGCGAGGGGAGGAATTTGACGGTTCAGGTGAACAACCTGTCTGGCATCTGTTGATGAAGTGCCTACTTTCCTTGGTTTTTTAAGCCTATCCCTTTTCAAATCTATTCCCTTTCGAGCGCTTTCGCTATCCTTTTTACTACCTCCAGAGCAGCAGCAATCCTGACCACCCTGACATCACCTAATCCCACAATTTGTGCGATATCATAGAGTTTCTGCCCCATAAGGCCGCTGATTGACTTGTATCTATCCAATATTTCTTTTGCCAGATCCTTTGCTGTTTAATCTTTATGCCGACCTCCGATGAGTACGGCTAAGACATCAGTATCAGATAGCCCGGGCAGGATTAGTTTAACAAGCCTGCTGTTGGGAAGGTCCCATTTTTTCTCCTTGAATATCCTTTTTGTCATTTCGAATGGAGCCGCAATCCGCTCCATTTTGACTCTTTTCAGGCCTTTAATTTCTGAAAATTCCCCTGTTTTCCTTCCTAAAAGTCCGGCTATAGAGTGATATTTATCCATAAGTTCTTTTGCTATGTCCTTGGCTGTTTTTCCTTTATAACCGCTTCCAATTAAAATTGCGAGGAGTTCTTCATCCGTCAGCGATGTAGGCCCTAATTCAATAAGCTTTCCGCCCGGATGAGACCATTTCGTCATCTTATTATTCCTCTTAATCGCTAAACTAAAATAGATTAAAGAATGGGATCATTGAAACTGTTATTACCATAAATACACCAAGAAAACGACATTAAAACGTTTCTCTTTACCCCATGAAATGAGGCCTCAACATGAAAAGGATATTCTTTTAAAAATCGTCAATAGGATTTACAATATGTAAAGAGTCGAGTTATAATTTTACAGGATCGGCAATCAAGTTGAAAAACACTAAAACTATTAAATGGGTTCAAGCCCTATGAAAATCAAGGAAGTTTCTTATGCCTGACAGACTGAGAAGATATACATGGCTCATTGTCATTATCCTTTTATTACTCTTCTGGATGAATAAAGACGATATATTTAAGATTTTGAGACAAAGGCCCAAGGCCGAATCGCTGGACTTCAATAAACCCAGAGGCGGTTCGCAGGCTCCTCAGACAGTCATCTCCGCTGATGAAAAAATCAACATGGACGTCTTTGAAACGGTTCATCCGGCCGTAGTCAATATCGTTACGACTACCCTTGGGGTGAACTTCTGGATGGAGATCATTCCGAGGGAAGGACAGGGATCAGGATTCATAATCGACCGCAATGGATATATCCTCACCAACAGCCATGTGGTCGCGAATGCCCAGAGTATAACTGTAACAACTTCCGGGGAGAAGAAGGTTCGGGCGACTCTTGTGGGTCGTGATCCGGGTTCGGACCTCGCTGTTATCAAAATACCGTCATCAAGCGTTGAAACGATTGTCCCGCTTGGAGACTCTGATAAGGTCAGGGTGGGTCAGAAGGCGATCGCCATAGGGAATCCCTTTGGCCTTTCACATACCCTGACAACCGGAATCGTAAGCGCCCTGAACAGATCCATTAGAACGGATGAAAAAAACCGGATAGACAACCTGATCCAAACGGATGCGGCCATCAATCCCGGCAATTCGGGAGGACCGCTCCTTAACTCAAATGGCGAAGTAATAGGAATAAACACTGCAATCATTAGCCTTTCAGGGGGTTACCAGGGAATTGGTTTTGCCATACCCATAAATTATGCCAAGGAGATTGCGACAAAACTGATAACAGCAGGAAAGGTGGCAAGACCATGGATGGGACTATCAGGCTTATCGGTTACAAAGGAACTGTCAGATAAACTCGGGCTTGCGGTTGATAAAGGGGTATTGATTATTGAGATTATTGCTGATGGACCGGCGGACCAGGCGGGATTAAGGGGTGGAGATAAAGAAGTAATCATTGATGGAGCAAGGTTTGTCATCGGAGGTGATATAGTCGTATCAGTGAATAACAAGGAAATCCCTGACATGAAATCGCTCGTTGGAATTATAGAGGGGTTAAACGCGGGCGAGTCGGTCGATGTTAAAATCTCCAGGAATGATAATATCCTCGCACTTAAGGTGCTTCTCTCTGAAAGGCCTTAAGTAATTAAGGCTCTTCATGTCCCAGCATGATCATCCTGACCCTCGCGGCTTCATTTCTCTTATTATCCCATTCCTTCCATTGTTCTTTCAGATCAATGATCTCCTTTTCCATGTTAGCTTTTTCCTTCTGATTTACTGTTGAAGAGGAAAAATCGTTTATTTTCTTTTTTATAGCCCTCACCTGGTCTCTGATTTCCCTCATTGCATCCAGGGCTTCAATTTCTTTCCGGCTGGGAACTTCACAGCCTTTACACGTTTTGTCACAGTCAATATCAGGGGAGCTTTTAATCTTTATAATATTGGTCATTACCTCCATCTCCTTGCCTTTTGGTCTGGTTCTCCCATAATTGTTTATAGCAATACGCTCCTGGGCATACTTTATATATTTCTTGCAGTATTTACATGCTGTTAATACCATAAAACCGTATTTCTTTCTTTCAATATCAATAACATTATTCCTTGACAATAGTGATCAAGCCTTTTACTAAAATGTCAAAAATCCTATTCGGAGTCTTTTGAATTTTATCCTATAGTTACCAAGGGGTTGATGATTATGGAAATATTTAAAGATCTTTACGCATTTCAATGGAACAATCCCATGTCCAACAACTGTAACACCTATTTCATTAACAGACATAAAAGGATCCTCATTGATCCGGGGCATTTTCATTTTTTTAGTCATATAAGGGACAATCTATCCGCGCTGTCTCTTTCCCCCGAGGATATTGACCTTGTTATTGTCACCCACGGCCATCCTGATCACTTCGAGGGAGTGAAAATATTCCTTGAAGCATCCTCCATTATTGCCATGCATAAAACAGAGCTGGACTTTCTGAATCACTCCAGCCCTCACCTTATAAGGGCATTAGGAATTGAAAGATTTGAACCACATATATTCCTTGCTGAAGGTGATCTTAGGGCAGGAGACATGAACTTTCAGGTGATTCACACACCCGGTCATTCACCGGGCTCCGTGTGTCTCTACTGGCCGGACATGAAGGTCCTTTTTTCAGGAGATGTTGTCTTTGACAAGGGAATAGGCAGAACCGATCTGCCAGGAGGAAATGGTGAAGAGCTGAAGGAAAGCATAAAAAAACTTTCTTTGCTCGAAGTTGAATCCCTTCTTCCCGGACACGGGCAGATTGTAGAGGGGAAAAAGAACGTTGAAAATAATTTCGAGATTATTGAACGAATGTGGTTCGGATATTTGTAACCCAGATTAATAAACGATTTGATTTCAATAAGCTATATTTATTAAAATTTTTGATTCCAATGAATTATATCAAATGAAAAATCACCAGAAACCAAGTAAAATTTAAATCTTAACAGGAGACTGTCGGATAAAATCCGACAGTCTCCTAGGGATAAGGTATAAGGAAAAAGTTTTAAGGGAAATCCCAAGATGAAAATAACCTTTTTATAACTTCAGGTGTTTTCTATGTCCTCCATCGATTTTGACCTTCGCCAAATGGAAATCTTCTGCAAAGTGGTTGAGCTGAAGAATTTTTCTAAAGCGGCGGAGGCTGTTTTTCTTGCCCAGGCATCCGTGAGTGAAAGGATCTCCAACCTTGAAAAAATGGTCGGGGTAAAACTTCTCGACCGCCTGGGCAAAGAGGTCGTTCCCACCAGGGCCGGAGCTCTTTTTTATAAAAACGCGGTCCGGATGCTTGATATGAAGAGGACCGCTGTTCTTGAGTTGGAAAACTTTATGGGTGTCATGCACGGTGAAATCGATATAGGGGGAAGCACCATACCTGGAGAATATATCCTTCCCGGATTACTGGCGGGATTCAGGAGACTTTACCCTGAGATAAGCGTAAATTTAATTGTAGCAAATACCGCGGAAATCAGAGACCGGTTAATGGCGGGCAGCCTCGAAATTGGCATCGTGGGTTCAATAGAGCTTCATAATAAAAATCTTGTTCACAAAGAACTCTGGCAGGATGAACTCGTTCTGGCGGTTTTGGAAAAACATCGCTGGACAAGGAGCGGAGAGATAACCTTGGAAGAGCTTTCAAAAGAACCGTTCATTTCAAGGAGCCCCGGTTCAGGGACTCAAAGGACTCTTGAAGATTATCTGAAAAGATTTTTACCGGACGGAATAGAATCATTAAATGTTGTTGCCAGTCTCGGAACATCAACTGCCGTTAAGGAGGGAATAAAATCGGGCCTGGGTGTTTCCATACTGTCCTCAAAGGCTGTTGACACGGAACTCAGGACAGGTATGCTCAAGATCGTGAAGGTAAAAGCTTTGCCAGGCCTCAAAAGACACTTCTTCCTCATAAATGATAGGAGAAGAACCGTTTCCCCGCTTTGTCAGGCATTAATGAATTTTCTGTCGGAGAGGAAATGTTTTTGATTTTAACATATTCTCTTGAAAAGATAAGCGCAGTCAATCATTCACACTCTGTTCGGAGATTGGGTCATGGAAATGAAGTTAAATGCCGAAATAAATGACAGAATAAAAAAGAGATCAATAAAATACCTGGATCCTGCGGAAAGAGAGCTTCAGGTCCTGGCGGAGAGTCACGCTATTGATATAGCGCATGAATTCAATTGCAGCGTCCGGAGTGTCTTTATTGAAGCATTGTCCTCCGGCGTATATCCGTTTCGATATGTTCGAAATCTTGGGATTATCACTGCCGAGGAACAGCTCGGGCTGGCGCAGTCAATTGTTGCCGTGATCGGAGCTGGAGGACTGGGAGGGCAGGTCATTCTTCTTCTGGCAAGGCTCGGCATCGGGGGGATTATTGTTGCAGATCATGACTCCTTTGACGAAACGAATCTCAATCGCCAGGCGCTCAGCAGCAATGACGCCCTGGGAAAATCAAAATCCGACGAGGCAGCCCGCGTAATAGCCTCCGTTAATCCAGGTGTTGAAGTCGTTTCTCATCAGCTGAAATTTGAAGAGCAAACCGCTGAGATTATTCTGGGAGATTCGGACGTAGTAGTCGATGCGCTCGATAATATAATAACACGCCTCCTGCTAGAGAAAGCCGCTAAAAAACTTCATATTCCCTTGGTTCACGGCGCTGTTGCGGGCCTTGAAGGTCAGGTAATGACCATTTTCCCCGAGGACAAAGGGCTGTCAAACCTTTATGGAGAAAAAGCCCATGAAAGAAAAGGTAAACGGGAAAGCCCGGAATCCGTTTTGGGTGTACCTGTCATGACTCCCAGCACGATAGCCTCCTTCCAGGTAATGGAAGTCCTCAAGATTATTCTTAAAAGAGGCAAACCCCTCAGAAACCGAATGCTCTACCTGGATCTGGAATCCGGAAAGATGAATGAGTTCACCTTTACGGCCTAGGAGTATGCCGGGCTTTCTCCGTCAGGCTTCGCCGCATCACTCTTTTTCCAGCTCCTTTGCGCTACACAGATAGTAATGCCGGGCGCACGCATTCTCGTCAAGCCTTGCCAGCAACCTCAGGGCCAGGGCCTTAACTGATTTCGCTTCCTTAACCCGCTCCCCTGCGTTCAGCAGAATATCACAGAGTTCAGCAGACCATTGCTCATCTTCATTTTCCAGGGCAACACGAGCGGCTTCAAGGACTCGGTCAGCGCCGCCGACCAGGGCAAGCTGCCTTTGTGCCCTGCTTTTGACAGGCATGAATCCCAGGTTGGTGGGATTGCCATCAAACCATCCTAGATACCCTGAAAAAATAGCACGGATACTCCAGGAGATTTTTCCGTAGAACTCCTGAAGCTGGGGACGTTCTCTCAGGTGCTCAGGCAGTTGCACATGTTCAATCAACTGATCCGGAGTGAGCCCGCGATTCATTCCCTTTAAGGTCTCTTCGAGAATGAATTGGATGCCGTCGCGATAAGCCGTGATAGTTTCCCGGACAAGGGACTGACCGATGAGCGCGCGTGTATGCCCCGGAAGTAAAAATTCCGGGTCAAGGCTGAGTATTGTATTCAGGGAGTCGATCCATGCGCTGACATTGCGGTATTGTCCTCCTCTAATGGGATATATGTTCGGAAAACATTCGTAGTAATCGTCGCCGCAGCAAAGGACTTTTTCCTCCGGCAGCCAAACAAAGGTCTGGTCGTCCGCCTCGCCATCGGCGGCGATCAGGACAATGTCCGTCCCTTCGAATTGCAGGTTAAGATTCTTCTCCTCAAACAGCCTTGTCGGTCTGAGAACTACCGGGGCAGTGCCGGTGAGAAAAAGTGGCCCCACTCCGATGTTGATGGCCTCTTCCCCCGTAAGCCCTATCCCCCACTGCCTGGCACCTCTCAACATCGCGATATCCTGGATCAGTTCACTTTTGCCGTAAGGTTTTACGGTCATTTCCCGGGCCATAATCTCTTTGGCGTTCTTGGCCAAAACTCCAGCTCCGCTTATGTGGTCAGGATGGGTATGAGTATAGACCAGGAGGCTGATCGGCTTCGAGGTGGTTTTTTGAATTGCGGACAATGCCTCATGTGCTTCCACATCACAAAACAAGGAATCGATGAGCATGCAGGTTTTTTCGCCCACAATCAGAGTAAGATTATTCCCGGCACGGCTCGAGTAAAAGTACACTTTGTCCGTAATCTTCTGTATGCCGGGTTCTGTAAAATTTTCATTTTGCGCGATCAATTTTTCTTCGCCAATAAACCGTGTCATATAATCTCCTTTTGTATGAAATTACGTGAAATCATCAATCTCCTGATAGTTTTCACTTGAATTACTATCCTGTTTTACCTAAGTTAATATCCAGATGTATAAGCCGGGATTAGAATATCATGAATCCTTTACATTGAAAACGATATCCTGACTATCAAAATCCACCATCAAATTTTCTCATAAAGGAGAAACAGATGGAAGCATTGCTACAATTCGAGATTGCCGGCAATAAACTATGGCGAATAGTAGCGCTGTTCGTTGTCATATTCATGGCATTAATTTTAGGTCGGATCGCCAAGCATATTTTGCAGGAATCAGCCATAAAATTCGATAACAGGAAAAATCTTCTCCTTGCCACTACTTTTACAGCACTGGGGAGAAGCGCTGTTTTCATGTTTGCCGCCTTCGGAATAGCGATTGCTCTCTCCATCCTCGATCTAAAAGACAGAGTCGCGGTATTTTCGAATACCGCGAGAGCCATACTTCTGACCATCGGCATCGGTTACTGCCTGTATTGGCTTGCTGAGATCCCCGGAATATGGTTTTCAAATCTGTCGAGGAAAACTGGGAGCAGGCTTGATGACATGATGGCCCCTATCCTTAAAAAGAGCATCAGGGTAGCAGTAGTTATCCTGGTGCTGGTTCAGATCGCCCAGATCTTAAGCGATAAGCCCATTACGTCCATCATTGCAGGACTTGGGATCGGAGGCCTTGCCGTCGCCCTGGCGGCGCAGGACTCAATCAAAAATTTTTTCGGTTCCCTGGTCCTGTTTGTTGATAAACCGTTTGAGATCGGCGACAGGGTGGTGATCGACGGCCATGACGGTCCGGTTGAGGAAGTAGGACTCCGTTCCACAAAAATCCGAACCCTGGATGGGCATCTGATCACGGTCCCGAACGGGGAACTCGCCAACAAGACTATTCATAATATAGGGAAACGGCCATATATACGTCGGTTCACAAATATTACGATTACCTATGATACCCCTCCGGAAAAAATAGATCTTGCCCTGGAAATAATCAAGGAACTATTGGATAATCATGAGGGGATGAATAAAGACCTTCCTCCCAGAGTTTTTTTTAATGAATTCAACTCGGACTCGCTGAATATAATGGTGATCTATTACTACCATCCCCCTGATTATTGGAAATATGTCGCTTTCTCTGAAAAATTTAATAAAGAACTGTTCCGGCGATTTCAAAAGGCAGGCATAGATTTTGCGTTCCCGACCCAAACTATCTATCTGGCAGGCGATCCCGCCAGACCTTTAAATATAGGCTCAGAGGACAGGGAGATGTCTGACATCCCGCAAAAGTGGTAAAAGAAGCTTGACTTCCACGGTAATAACCTCAGGAGGTAATCCATGTTCGGGTCATTAAAAAAAGTATCCAAAAAACCGGGACTCCCGCCCGGCACTTTGATCCATATCGGTGAAAAAAAGGCCGATAAAATAGGAATCCGTGTCATAGATTATAATGAAACCGCAATTAAAGAAATTGAATTGGATTCAATCGAGGACTGCTTTGCATATAAAGAGAAACCAAGCGTGACATGGATCAACATCGACGGCCTTCATGACGTTGAGCTGATTGAAAAAATAGGCAAGCAATTTGACATTCACCCACTTGTTCTCGAAGACATCGTTCATACAGATCAGCGTCCCAAGATTGAAGTCTTTGATTCTTATCTTTTTATCATCTCAAAAATGCTTTTTTTCAATAAAGAACAAAACCGCATTATCACGGAACAGTTCTCCCTTATACTCGGGCCGAATTATGTGATCACATTTCAGGAAATGACAGGGGATGTTTTTAATCCGGTAAGGGAAAGACTAAGGAAAAAGACAGGGCGGTTCAGGACAACAGGACCGGACTACCTGGCATATGCCCTTATAGACGCTATTGTGGATAACTACTTTATAGTCCTTGAAAAGATCGGCGAAGACATCGAATCCCTGGAAGAAGATCTGGCAGAAGAGCCTGATAATTATACGCTTCAGAAAATCCATAACCTTAAAAGAGAATTGATTTTTCTTCGCAAATCGGTCTGGCCGTTAAGGGAGGTTATTACCAGTATGACACGGGATGAATCGAGCCTGATCAAGGAAAACACCATCATTTTCATCCGGGACGTATATGATCATACGGTTCAGGTAATTGACGTTATTGAGACTCACAGGGATATGGTTTCAGGGATGCTGGATCTTTATCTGTCCAGTGTCAGCAACCGCATGAATGAAGTGATGAAGGTCTTGACCATTATCGCGACTATTTTCATACCCATAACCTTTATAGCCGGGGTATACGGCATGAATTTCGAGCTGATGCCCGAACTTAAATGGCGGCTGGGCTACCTCTTTGCCTGGGGGATCATGCTTGTGATCGCCATCATAATGATCATATATTTTAAAATGAAGAAGTGGCTTTAGCGTCTGGCGGTTTATTGGACATACCCCCCAAACCGGATCAAAAATATGCCTTAGGTATCGTCTTGACTGCCTGGTTGGCCGGCACCAAATGTGACCGAGCGAAACGGGCCAGCCGGCCTATTCCGGCTCGCGTTCATCCGTTTTTGTTAGGCCAAAGAGTGCGATCTGAACATGTAGATCGCCCAACCAAGCGTGTCGCGCCCCCAATGCAGGTATGCCGCCCTCGCCTTGCTCACGCGCTCAACCACCTCAGCCAAGTCCGGATCATCTGGATGGGTGCGAGCGTACTCGGCTGTTGCGAACCATTGTAGGCCCTCATACCTGTCCCAGTCATCCTTGCTGCTCACGATGGTGTGAACGAGCTCCGTTCCTCGCCGCTCTCCGGCTTCTGCATTCGAGGAGTGGCTGCCGAAGTCCTCTCGCGCGCACCCGGATGCCTCCAGGTAATCACCTGACGGCTCCTGCTGCCAGTATGGCTCTCCCACGATCACCCAGCCGCCGGGCCTCACCATGCTGATCAGAGCTTCGAGAGTATTGGCATGCCCCCCGAATACCCAACTGGCACCGATACATGACGCCAGATCTAAGCTGTACGGCTTGTCTGGCCTGAAATCCGCACCATTCATCTGAGTGAAGGTGATGCCAGCACTTGGTACCCGTGCCTTGAGCCTTTTCTCTGCATCGGCGATGAAGAAAGGAGAAATGTCGATGCCCATGCCACGAACTCCATAGGCTTCCGCCAAGCGAATCAGGAACTCGCCCTTCCCACACGCAATGTCAACCACCTGCGCGTTCGTCGGGAGGCGCAGAAGCTCCACGAGACGCATCATTTTTCCCTCGCTCGTGGGATTGCATAGCACATGTTCACGGTGAGTGATGTCGTAGAACTTCCATGTGTCCATGATTCTCAATCCTTCAAAATAGATTAGACGGCAATTTTGCCGTTATACAAGGTGGAAAAATCCCACCTTCCTATCTGCGAAAAATGGGATTTATATCATTGGAACCTTATCCATTGTGAAACCGCTGAGACAATGTTAGCTATAACATTGTCTCATTTTGAATTTTGTTTTTATTATCATATACTGTAAATGTCAATGATTTCCAAGTATTTCTGATCCACCATCAAGGCGCCATTCGACAGGCTCATGGCCCTGAGCGACGTCGAAGGGCTGCGTTGCCTGCGATCGCTCCTCTCGTTCGACCTGGAGGCTATCGACAAGCTTGCGGCGTATTACTTATACGCTTCAGTCGGTGCTCCTTGCGCCTGTCATCTGGCACCTCGCTGGTGGCCATGGTTACACCAAAATCCAGCACCATTACGATATTGTCTGAGATTTGGTGGTGGATTTTGGCGTATGCTATATATTTAACATTTTATAAACTGAGGGCAGAAGGCAGTATTCAGGTTGCATGAAAATTGGCCTGCAATATGAGGAAGGCATTGTTGACATTTTGTTTCTAATGATATTATGATTTTAAACTGTATTTATTTTCATCGCCTTATGAATAAGGACCTATGATAGATGTCGATATATACTATCACATGCGATTCTCTTTCCGCCATCGGCCGACTGGCTGTTTTCCTGAATCAGGAATTCGGCAGGATCACCCTATTCTTCGCAGAAGGATTCATCCATATCTTTTCAAGGCCCTTCCAGCTTACGAAGATAATCTACCAGATATATTTTATCGGCATGAAGTCCACATTCGTAATCTGCCTGACAGGCGCCTTTGCCGGCATGGTCCTGGGTCTTCAGGGATATTATACACTCATCAAGTTCGGATCGGAAGGTCTCCTGGGGGCCGCTGTTTCCCTCTCTCTTATCAGGGAACTGGGGCCTGTTCTCACCGCTATTATGATAACGGCACGAGCCGGTTCGGCCATGGCCGCGGAAGTCGGCATTATGAGAATATCCGAACAGATCGATGCGCTCGAAACCATGAATATCAATCCCCTACGATTTCTTGTGAGTCCGAGAATCGCCGCGGGTCTTATAAGTTTTCCCCTTTTGACGGCCATTTTTGATGTCGTTGGAATATTTGGAGGATACTTAACCGGTTCGGGTCTCCTGGGGGTCAGCCCCGGGATCTATTTCGCCAGGGCGGAATCCAGTGTGCTTATGGAGGATATAACCGGCGGTTTTATAAAGTCGATTATTTTTTCCATTATTGTGGTTACTGTCTGCTGTTATCAGGGATATTTCACCCACTTGCGTCTGAAGGGTTTCGGGGCAGAAGGCGTAAGCTATTCCACGACTTCAGCTGTTGTCATATCCTGCATAATGATCCTTGTGTCGGATTATGCATTAACATCCTTTCTTCTGTAGGTTTTTATGCATCCGCCATTTATTCAATTGAAAAATATTTCAAAAAAATTCGGATCGCAAACCATCCTGAAAGAACTTAATCTGGAGATCAATCAGGGCGAAATCATTACCATTATCGGAAAAAGCGGCGAAGGGAAAAGCGTCCTTCTCAAGCACATCATAGGGTTGATGGAGCCCGACTCTGGCCAGATTCTCATTAACGGCAAGCAGCTTTCGCGATTAAGCAAGACCGAAAAGAAAGAGATCAAAAAGAAATTCAGTTACATGTTCCAGAGTAACGCCCTCTTTGATTCAATGACTATCTATGAAAATATCGCTCTCCCGCTGAAGGAAGGGGAAGGCAAGGCCGATAATGAGATAGGAGAAAGGGTGCGGCAGAAAATGGAACAGCTTGATCTGAGGGATATAGACTCAAAATATCCCTCTCAGATCTCCGGAGGGATGCGAAAGCGAGTCGCCCTTGCAAGAGCGCTTGTTACTGACCCTTTGATAGTGCTTTTTGATGAACCCACGACAGGGCTGGATCCGATTCGGAAAAATGCGGTCCATAGCATGATCATGGATTATCAGCAGCGTTTTGGATTTACAGCGATCCTTGTCAGCCATGATATCCCTGATATTTTCTATATATCTCACCGCATAGCCATGCTCATGGATGGAAAGATATTTTTTGAGGGGACCCCGAATGAGATTAGGATGAGTGAAAATCCTATCCTCCAGCAATTTGTTAAAGGACTTGAGAGCCGTCATGATGCTCTTACAGATATAGCTCCCAAAACGCATGGTGAGCACAGGTTCAATACTGAACTGGCTAGATTGCAGCGTTATCAAACCATATTCAGCGTTGTTTTATTCTCTATAGAAAATATGGATGAGATTAATGAGAAAGCAGGCCATGTGGCGGCTCAAAAATTATTGCGGAATTTTGTTTCCGAACTTCAATTTAACTTGAGGGTTTCTGATATATGCTCACGATATGGTATGGATAAGATAATGGTTATACTTCCTAATACTAATCTTGAAGAAGCGCGAATGACCTGCGCAAAGCTTTCCAATGCTGAAAATATAAAGAATATCCTTGATGGCGGTCCGGACAGGGACTTTTGTCTGTCACTGAGCTTCGGTGTCGCGGAAGCACATGGAAACAGCGCCTTTGAGGAGACCGTCAATTCTGCACTGTCAGTGAAGAATCTGCTTTCCAGCTTTACGGTATGTTAGTTTTTTGGAGGAGAAAATGGGAAACAGGACAATTGAAATTATGGTTGGCATATTTGTGATCATCGGATTAATCTGTGTGGGCTATCTCACTGTCAAGCTAGGCAAGATAAATCTTTTTGGTAATGACAGTTATCCGATTTTCGCTCGCTTCCAGTCGGTTTCAGGCCTCAAAACCGGCGCATCCGTGGAGATGGCGGGGGTTGAGATCGGAAAAGTAGAGAAAATCACCCTGGATGATAGAACAAGGGTGGCTGTCGTTCGAATGAGAATAATAAACGGCCTGACCATAATGGAAGATGCCATAGCGACCGTATCCACGGCCGGATTGATAGGGGATAAATTTATCAAAATATCTCCTGGAGGCTCTGATCTTATCCTTAAACCTGGTGATAGTATAACCGAAACAGAGTCCTCCCTAAACCTCGAAGAGCTGGTTGGCAAATATGTATTCGGAAATGTTTCCCAGCCGGAGCCCTAATAATACTTTTAACATGGGGAATGAGACATGAAGAAAATTGGTTTTGTGTGGTTCGTTTTTTTTCTCATCTTGTCACAGCATATTATAGGTCAGGCCCAGGAGCCCCTGGATACAATAAAAAACAGCGTTGATAAGGTCATTGCGATACTGGAAGCGTCCGAATTTCAGGAGGCCGGCAAAAAGGATGCTCAAAAGGAGGCTATATGGGAGGTAGTCAGGGATATTTTTGATTTTGATGAGATGTCAAGACTTACTGCCGCCCAATACTGGCGGAGCTTTTCCCAGGATGAAAAATTGGAATTCACGAGACTTTTCTCTGAACTGCTGGGAAATACGTACATTGACAGGATGCAAAAACGCAGCGATGAAAAGGTTATCTATGTTTCTCAGAAGCATATAAGTGATGCCAGATCACTGGTAGAAACCAAGCTTGTGCGAAAAGACCTTGACATTCCGATATATTACAGTGTCCATAAAACCGACGGAACATGGAAGGTCTATGACGTAAAGATCGAAGGGGTCAGCCTTGTGCAAAACTACCGTGCACAGTTCACGAAAATCCTTGTCAATAAAACGCCCGCCCATTTGATTGAGATGTTAGAAAATAAAAGAAGCGGAGGACATAATCCCCTTCCAGGGCCTTAGGCTCGCTCTGGCAATGAGAGCCATAAGCGGCAACGGAACCGGTATCCTTGATCTTTTTGATCGCACCCGGAAACTCATCGGGGTTGATCCACTGGATATACAGTTTCAGGAGGAGGTACGGGGATAAACTGGAAATTTGATGATTGAATGCTCCCATATTCTTTGATAAACTTTGACTCATCTTATTGACCTCAGAAAAGGAATCTAATTACCCACATTACAGGCAAATAATATCATGGCAGATGATTTTTACAATACTCTTGGAGTACCGAAAACTGCATCAAAAGAAGATATCAAAAAGGCATACCGTAAGCTTGCGAGGAAGTGGCATCCTGATATCAATCCCGGCAACAAAAACGCTGAGGAAAAATTCAAGGAGATTTCCCGCGCCTATGAATGCCTCGGGAATGAGGAGAAAAGAAAGCTTTATGACGAATTTGGAGAGGACGCGCTTCAAGCAGGATTTGATGCCTCAAAAGCAAGGCAACATAAACAGTGGACCGACTTTAAGCAATCCGGCAGAGGAAACATCGGCGGGGATTTTGGCAGATATCACAGTTATGAGGATGTATTCGGTGATCTCTTTGACTTTGAATCAGGTGGAGGTGGTTATAGGACAGGCGCGTCAGCAAGAGGAAGGGACCTGGAGCATGGCATAACGATAGATCTGATTTCCGCATTAAGGGGTTTTGAAACAGAGCTTTCCATACAGCTAATGAAAGAATGTTCCAAATGCCGGGGATCGGGGTTTGATCCCAATTCAAAAATTACCCCCTGTAAGACCTGTGGAGGATCAGGGCGGATAAACATCGCCAAGGGTCCCATGCAGTTCACAAAATCCTGCCCGGAATGTAGAGGCTACGGGCAATCTGGGAAAGTGTGTAATCAATGCAATGGAAATGGCCAGGTTATCGGCAGTGAAACAATAAAGGTAAAAATCCCACGAGGTGTGGCAGAAGGATCAAAGGTACGTATTGCCGGCAAGGGGGAACCCGGTTTTAACGGAGGAAAACCGGGTGATCTCTACCTGATTATCCACCTTAAACCTCATCCTCTGCTAAAACGTGAAGGGGATGATCTGTATATGGAAGTGCCCATAACAGTGGGGGAGGCCATGGCAGGTGGAAATATTCTTATCCCCACAATAGACGGGGAGGTCAAACTCAAGGTCCCGGCTCAGAGTCAAAGCGGTCAGACACTGAAGTTAAAAGGAAAGGGAGCGGTCAATTTGAAAACAAAACAAAAGGGAGACCTTTTGGTAAAACTTATTGTCAAGGTACCCAAAACTGACGACAGAGAAATCCTGGATAGCATAAAAAAACTGGACGGATATTATAAAGAGGATATAAGAAAAGATATCCGCATATAATCCATTTCATGTCAAGCGGAACTTATTAATATTGCCCGTCATTAAATATGGAAAAGGCGGTATGACGCATGAAATGCATTTCTGGCACATCGCCGTTTTTCTATAATAGGCTGAGCCAAATCATGGCAGCCGCATTAATGGTGATCTTTGTATTCAGCTGTCGTGGCGCCGTGATAACAAGCAAGAAAACAATTACCTCGCTCCCCGGTCAAATTCCCATCCCTCGAATGGGATATACCATCCAGGTAGGAGCTTTTTCCAATCTGGACAACGCTGTTCGTCTTTCTGAGGAGCTTCAAAAAAAGGGCCTGGATTCCTATTATTTCATGCACGATTCCGGTCTATATAAAGTACGATGCGGAAATTTCGCTTCCGGAATTCTGGCCAGGGCCAGGGCGAAAGACCTTCAAGCAAAAGGTCTTATCGAGGAATTCTATATTGTCGGACCTGATGATTATCCATGGGGAAAAGATGACATGAATATCAACAGAGTCTATTTGAGAAAAAGCATTGCACAAGCCGCAAAGAGCTTCATAGGCTCTCCCTATCGCCTTGGAAGTGAATCCCCTGAAGAAGGATTTGACTGCAGCGGTCTCGCCATGGCCGCTTACCGGCTAAACGGCTTCGAACTGCCACGGACAAGCAAAGAGCAGTGGGCAACAGGAAGACCTGTAGAAAGTGACGCTCTGGCAGAAGGAGATCTTGTCTTTTTTGCCACTTCCCGAACAGGTGATATCTCGCACGTTGGGGTTTATGTGGGAAACAACCAATTCATTCACGCACCCGACAAGGGAAAGAAAGTTCGCGTAGACTCGATGTTAAACAACTATTATAAGCGTCGTTATGTAGGCGCTAAGACCTATTTATAAAAATTGATAATGGGAGAAAACCTTAGATGGATGAATATAATGAAATTACCGAGATACCGAGAAAGTTCAATATCTTTATGGAAAGGACTTATCTCTCATCTCTTTCAACTGCCGATCTGATCTGTCCGGCAAGTTCTTCCAATATAATATCGAACTGCCTTCTCATCTCAAACATATTTTCTCTCATACGAATTATAACGTCAACTCCCGCCATATTGACTCCCATATCCTCTATAAGAATCTTCGCGAGTCTCAATTTTTCCAGTTCCCCCTCCGGATACATTTTGATGGAGGAATTTCCCTGACAGGTTGGACATAAAATTTCTTCATCTTCAAGATCAATGAGAAAATGCTCATCGACCTGAAAATAATCAACAATCTCGGTTATAGTCCACAACTCCTTTTTCATATAAATTATACCTCCATAATCTGAAAACTATTCTTCCTCTTCCGGTTTGTCCTTATCTTTCTTTAAAATCAACAGCATGATTTTCAAATCTCGACTATACAGTTAAGACCTATAATTTAGAGCCTGACTGAAGATTATAAAAAAATTTAAAACGCGCTATTCAGATTATTTCTGTTTAAAGAAAAATCTATTCAAAATAAAACATAAACAAAATACTAAGGCTTTTGTTCAGGGTTATCTTTTCTGTACATTGAATAGCTTTTTAACAGCCATCCGAAAATTATACCTATCGCCAGAAGAACAAGCATAAGCAACACGAGCGACATCGCGATTGTCCAAAAAAAGAGATTTATCTCAACAACAGCAACATTCTGAATAATAAAAATCACGATAAGGCAGATAAGGACCAAACTTATAATCAGTTTATATTTCATATACACTCCTTTATTCGAACGTCATTAATTACTAAATTCGTAGCTGAGTATTTATTCCACTATAAACAATCCCCCTTTTAATTTCAAACGGGGAAAGTTCACTGCTTAGTGGAGTATGTTTATTCTATTATATTTATGCGGGGACATCAATCAGGTCTAAGATTAGTCTGTCTTAAAGGCAAATAAGTTTACGTATTAAAGAACATAACCCGCTTACTTGATATCATTACGGCGATAGCCGCAAGCAGAAGGCTGGCAATCTTTGAGATGATCTTCGATCCTGCATCTCCCTGAAAATGATTTATGGAAGAAAACAGGCAAAAGACAGTCTCCGCGAACAAAATATTAAAAAATAGAAAATCCAATCTTATATTACTTGAGAAAGCAGGGATTATGATATAGTTAATTTTTTATCTATTTTCTACCCAAGGCTTACGGCGCGGTTCAATAAAATCGGGTCGGAAAATTCCACCTTTAAAGTTTCAATAGCAGGAGTTATTTAGATGAAAAGCGTGCTAGCATTCGTTATGGCCGGCGGCAGGGGTGAAAGGCTAATGCCCCTTACCCAGGACCGAACCAAGCCGGCGGTTCCGTTCGGGGGAATTTATCGTCTCATTGATTTTACATTGAGTAATTGCGTAAACTCTCAGATATACAGGATCATCATCCTTCCTCAATACAAATCTCAATCCCTCAATGACCACCTGGAGGAGGGCTGGAATATCTTCAGCCACAAGATAGGTCATTTTATTAAAGTGGTTCCTCCCCAACAACGAATAGGAAATGACTGGTACAGGGGCACCGCAGACTCAATCAGACAAAATATTTACCTAATAAAACGTTATAATCCAAGTAATGTTCTCATCCTCTCAGGCGATCACATATATAAGATGGATTACGGCCTTTTCCTCGATTACCACATGGAGAAAGATGCGGATCTCACGATATCTCTGCTTGAAACAAACACGGAAAACGCTCACCAATTCGGAGTGGCCGAAATAGACGAAAATTTTAAGATCCTTGCCTTTCAGGAAAAGCCAAAAGAGAACATCAGTACAATACCTGGGGATCCAGATCATGTTCTGGCATCAATGGGGATATATCTGTTCAGAACAAGTACTCTGCTTGAAATACTGGAATCAGGAGATGAGAACGACTTCGGCAAAGATATTATTCCAAAAATCTTGAATTCCCGGAACTTGTACGCCTATTCCTACAATAGGCAAAACCGGATAAGGGATTACGTGTATGAAACATCTGAGACCGGCCGGAGGGATTTGCTAATTGATCCGCACACAAGGGACTCGACTTACTGGCGGGATGTGGGCACGCTGGATTCCTACTGGAATGCGAACATGGATCTAACAGGAGTGGATCCCTTTTTTAACCTGTATGGCCGCTTATGGCCGATTCATACCTACTGCTCTCCAAGTCCTCCTGCTAAATTTATTTTCGCGAATGAAAAGGAAAAAGATTTCAGGGTTGGCAAGGCCCTTGATTCACTCGTGTCATCGGGATGCCTTATAAGCGGAATAGTCCGCAACTGTGTTCTTTCCTACAATGTAACGGTAAGGAGCTGGTCCACGGTGGATGAATCGGTAATCCTCAGCAACGTGACCATAGGCCGGAACTGCAGGATCAAAAAAGTGATAATAGATAAGGACAATATAATCCCCCCGAACACGGAAATCGGCTACCATCCAGAGGAGGATCGCAAACGTTTTACCATATCTCCAAGGGGTATAGTGGTCGTGCCAAAAGGTTATTTCAAAGGTGATTAATTTATTTTCTTCCCTTTGTTTTTTCGATGGATCTCTTTTCCCAAATTTCTATGAGATAATCTTTCCGCTCTTCAAATTTGATCGCCTGCTCTTCAACAAGATCTTCCGCTTCGATTGAGGACATATTCCAGCTTTGACGCACAAATGAAGCGACACGCGCGAAATAAAGCGGCGTCATCACATCAAGCAGTTTATTCCTGTTAACGCTCCACAGGTGAAAGGTAGCTGCAAGCTCATAAAGAATCTTGACCCAGGCATCGATGCTTAGGTAGAATTTATCGGTCTCCATTTTCGAAATCCTTTCAATTTCAGCAAAGGATGATTCACTGAATATCTCCTTCCACAATGAAGCAAATTGTCTGTACCCTGTTTTAAACAGCTCAATCATTAACTCAAGGTTTACATTTACCGGTTCAGGTTCCAATTTTCCTTCAAATCCGAATGTCTCCAGCGGCTCGCTCCCGGAGACTCTTTTCCAGTAATCTTCATAATATTCCATAAGGGAAAAAAGGGCGGAGAGCACCTGGCGGAACATGGGGCCAAGATGCTGCCCCGGATCCTTTACATCATGAATCTTAACGCCAAGATTTGACTGGCATATGCGAAATCCCTGGGTGATGGCGCTTGTAGTCATCCAGATATCAATTCCGAAGCGGGCCACGTCCGTGTCCCAGACATCCTGTTCGGAATAGTATTTCACCACCTCTCTTGAGATGGCAAAATCCCCACCTATCGGCTGCCGGATACGCTTGCCGTAGAGAGATCGAGTGAGGTTATAGACGATATTGTTTGTTATTGTCCCGTCATATTTGTGCCTGACATAGACAGGAGACACATACTGGTACCCCTTCTCCAGAACCGGATCGATTAGATATTTGACCCAATCCGCTGTAATACTCCTGAGGTCGGAGTCAACCATGGCGCAGACCTTGACCTTCATTCTGCACGCGGCTTCGAAAACCGACCTCAGGGCCGTGCCTTTTCCCGCAGGGCCGCGGTATATGGATACGATCTTCTCCTGCCAGGGCTTTATCTCAAATTCCTTGGCTACCTCGCGGGTGTCATCTGTTGATCCTCCGTCAGCTACTAATATAACGCTCCGGCATTTTTTATAATGTTTATTTAATCCATGGGTTACCATCTGAATAACATGCTCGATAGTCTTTTCATTATTGTAACAAGGTATACCGACTAGGATTTCAGCACTTTCGACCTCCTCAATGCGTTTGGAAGTATAAGCCCGCAGGGCGGTATCATAAGACATTTAGACTTCTCCTTTCTCTTTTTCCTATGCCCAAAATCCACCATCAAATCTAAGACAATATAGTAATGGTGCTGGATTTTGGCATAACCCTGGCCACCAGCGAGGTGCTAGATGCAA
>JAFGDF010000219.1 GCA_016932235.1 Deltaproteobacteria bacterium
AATCTTCCTGGCATATTATAGACTTATATCTGTTCTGAAACAGTTGCCCATGGCGCTTGTGTCTTCGGTTATAAAATATATTGCGTATCCTGTAAGAAGCCTTCTCATCAGCGCAGCTATGCCTTTAGGCCCGCTTCTTAATAAAAAATGAGCGTGATTAGGTAAAAATGACCATGTGCAGCATTGAGTATTTGTTTCCGGAATGAGAACAGACAGCCGTTCAATAAAGTTTTCGCGGTCTTTATCATCGATGAATATCTTCCGGCGTTCTATCCCTCTTATCATGACATGATGCAAGAGGCCGGGGGTATCTAATCGGGCTACTCGGGGCATGCATAAATCTATAGCTTTAAATGATCCTATTGTCGACTTATTTTATTATTTACGGTTGTCCCCTTGAACTCAATAATCATAGGCCTGTGCGACGACATCCCGGATTAACTCATCAGACGCGGCAGAAAAAGGACTATCTGGGGGAAAGCGATGATTAAAAACATAAGGACAAACACGGAGATCAAAAAGGGCAATACGCCTTTAAATATGACTCCTATCGGTATCTCTGGAGCGATCCCCTTTACGACAAACATCGTCATGCCCACAGGCGGGCTGATCATCCCCATCTCGACTATCAATACCACGACAACCCCGAACCAGATCGGGTCATATCCGATTGTTATTACAATCGGATAAAAAATGGGGAGTGTCAGCAGGATCATTGACAGCTCCTCAAGAAAGGTGCCGAGTGAGATGTAGAGGACGAGAATTATTATCATGATCACCGGAGGAGGTAAGGCAAGGCGGCCCACCCACTCGGCAAGTTCCATGGGGATGGTTGTAACAGCAAAGAAGGCGTTGAAAACCAGAGCTCCCATAACAATGGTAAATATCATACCCGTGTTCTGTATCGCATCTATGACCGCATCCTTAAATCCCACCCAGGTAAGCTTTTTCTTGATAAGGGATAAGAGGATTGCCCCAAAGGCACCGATTGCTCCTGCCTCTGTCGGTGTAAACCAGCCGATTATAAGCCCAACAAGAACCAGAATAATCAGGACCATTATATCGCTGCATCCGACAAAGGATGCCATCTTTTCGCGAAAGGTTGCACTTTGGCCTCTGGGAGCGATGGCTGGATTAATACGTGACCAGATATTTATCATCGCAAAAAAGAGCAGGGTCAGAATGATGCCGGGTACCATACCTGCCACAAAAAGCTCGGCTATGGATTGCTCGGTCATAATACCATAGATAATGAATATGCCACTTGGCGGGATGAGTATGCCCAGAGTCCCGCCCGCAGCTACAGCGCCGGCGCAAAGCGCGTTGTCATAGTTGTATTTTCTCATTTCAGGTATAGCTATCAGACCTATTGTCATTGCACAAGCTATGCTGGAGGCACTAACAGCGGCGAAAATGCCGCATGCAAAAACTGTTGCTATAGCCAGCCCGCCTGTCATACGTCCAACCAAGGTATAGGCAAATCGGAAGAGATGCTTTCCGAAACCTGCATTAAGTATGATAGTGCCCATAAGCAAAAAGAGAGGTAAGACACAGTAATCATAATTAGAGATAAGGCCGTAGGGAACGCTCGAGAGAATATGAAGGGCGCCGCTTAATTTGACTAGATACACAAATCCTACGGATCCGACCAGCAGCATGGCTATTCCGATCGGTGTTCCGGCAAACATAAGGATCAAAAGAATACTTATACCAATAATACCGGTCAGAATAGGACTCATTTTTTCCTCGCCGTTTTTATGGCATTTATCAGGTTCCGGATTATAAAGAGACAAAAAATGATGATTCCGACAGCCCATGTGAACTTGAAGGGGGCGACCGGCGTGCTTGTTGCGTACGTGACTTCCTGCACTGAAAAAGATTCAGCGGCATCACCTAATATGGCCCATAACATGAAGACAAGCGCGCAAAAGCTGAAAAGCAATGCGACTATATCGGCAATTGCCTTTCCGCGTGGTGAAAGCTGGCTGGTAATGACGTCAACAACCACATTTTTACGCTCTCTTTCAGCACAGCCCATCGCAACTGAAACGACTATAACGCCGGTCAATCCCGCAAATTCGATCGCCCCCAATATCGGAGTCCTGAAAAGCGCCCTGCCAAGGCTATTGCCAACCACAACAGCCATCATTATCATCAAGGCAACGGCCCCGATTACAAGGAGAACTTTTATTATGATATTATTGATCCTGGTAAAAAGCGCCATGTCCTAACCTGCTGTTTTCTAAAAAGGTGATTATGGGGCGTAATGTTTTACCCGTTCTCTTATAAACCTGACCACTTGCGAGCCTGGAAGGCCTTTACCATCAAGATCCTTTCCGACGCGATCACGAGCGTTTTCCACAATGGGGGCCATTCGTTCTTTCTCCGCAGGCGGCAGATTAACAACCTCAACACCCGTCTCATTGAAATATTTCATCGCGTTATCATAAGCCTCGGACCAAAATTTTAAGGTGCCCTGCTTTCCCCACTCACAACTATTATCAATAACCTGCTTCAGGTCTGCCGGCAAGTCTGCATATACATCTTTATTCATTATGCAAAAAACAGGAGTCGGAATTCCAAGGCCAAAATTTAAAACGTATTTTACTTTTCCCCCCAGCTTATTGTCGTGGACCGCGCCGGGCTGGATAACAGCGCCGTCCACGGTCCCCTTTTCAATCGCGATTACAAAATCGGCTGTTGACATGAACGCTGGCGCGGCGCCCAGATCCTTCATCAGGTCTCCCATCTCTTTTGAAGGCACCCTGATCTGAAGACCTTTCATATCATCAAGCTTCCTGACAGGCTTGGAAGTGCTTATGAACTGTATCATGCTGGGTACCAGCCATAAAACATGGACATTATCCCATTCTGCCGCCATTTCTTTGGGGAATTCTTCCCATATGTCATCGAAGACCTGGCTGGCAGTCATAGTATCAGGTGCCCCCAAAATAAATGGAAACGTCACACCAATAGGGTTATTCTTCGGACCGTATCGGAAACCAAAGGTTATATCGGCTGTGCCTTTTGCGGCGGCGTCTACGAGTTCCGGTGCAGGAACAAGGGTATTTACAGGAAAGATCCTGATGGTGAGTTTTCCGTTGCTTCCTGAGGCTATCTTATCTGCCCAGGCCTCCATGTGTATATGTGAGGGCGAGCCGACAGGAAACATGTGGGCGAGTTTTAACTCGATCGGCTTCTCCTGGGCTATCGAAGGTATAGGAGCGGCCGGGAGCAAAAAGGTAACTAAGACCAGCATAGACAAAATGGAAAAACATATTTGCCACTTTTTCATAGGAAACCTCCTTGTTTTATTGAATGTTAATTAGATAGAACCCCTCCCCCCATAACTATATAATATTGATATCTTTTTTAAAGGGTTACACTCGAAAAAGGGTTTGTCAATAATTATTAAGGGGAAAAATAGCATGATTCCCAAATTATCATCATTCACAACAAAGAGACAAATTACTACTGGTGTACCTGTAAAAAGCTAAACAGCTCCATTTTGTGATCTTTGCAAAGGCATATTCTGTCAAATAGATTTTAAAAATCAGTAGTTTGAAGAAACAACCTTTTGCTTAACCGATTGTTCGGTTTTTAAAATTCGGAAAAATAATGCTTCATTATCAAGTATTTAGGGAGCCATTATTTTGGGACCGGAGAATATAGGAATGATCATTGTATGTCAAACAAAATTTTGCCACAATAATACCACGGGGAGAAGTTGAAGGGGTGGGTTGAAAAATTACGGATAATAACAGAGCGGATCAAGAGATAGGTGCAGATTCTTTATTGAATTCTCGTTTGCCTGAGAACCGCAGTGCTCAGCATACCGATCATACTCACAGCTATACAGATGGTGAAAGCTATCTGGTATGATTCAGCGTGGTCATAGATTGCGCCGGTCAGGAAAGGGCCCAGGGCGCCGCCGAACGTAACGCTCATTCCGAAAACACCCATAATCGAACCATGAGATTTCAACCCGAAGAGAACGGCGGTCATGGGAGATTGAGAGACAGTGCAAGCGCTGTAGAAAAATCCGAACAGGCCCACACTCAGGAAAAGCGACCATGTCTTTTCCGCAAAAACGATTGCCGCAAAGGCGATTGCCATCATTCCAAATCCGATAAACATGGTTCTTTTGCTGTTAATCCGGTCCAGTATTTTTCCAAAAGTTATTTTACCGACAATACTCAAACCACCGTAGATCGACAGAAGGCCGGCCGCCAACTCAGGCAAGATGCCGAGATCCGCAGCGTGCGGCACCACATGCACGGTAAGAGAAAACAATGTGTACCCGTAGCAAAATCCTGTGAGAGAAAATAGCCAGAACTGGTTCGAGCCAAGGGCTTGTGTTAGTGAAATGCTTTCACGGTCAAAGTCGGCCGGGTTTGGAATCCGCTCAAGTTTTTCATCTGGGTTTGATTCGGCCCGGCCGGGATGGTTTTTCAGAAACTGTGCGAAGGTAACTACAATCACCATTGCCGCAGCCCCTGTTATCAGGTAGGATACCCGCCAGCCAAAATGGGATAAAAGCGCGTTTGATATTTGAGGAACAACCAGCGCTCCCACACCAACGGCTGATGCGACGATTCCTGTCATCAATCCCCGATGAACGACAAACCAGCGGGTGACGGTTGAAATTGGAGGGACAAAGCTCCCGCCCATGGCAGGACCAATCATGATCCCGAAAGCTAAATAAAACTGCCATAGTGACTGGGTCCGCGACATGAAGACGCACCCCAGCCCCATTAATAGCCCGCATAACGTCATAACGATCCTTGGGCCGAATCTGTCATTTAACCATCCCATGAATGCCGTTGCTATTCCGCTGGAAAACGAGGCCAGAGAAAAAGCAGCGGCGGTCAAGGCCCTGGTCCAGCCGAATTCAGAAATCATGGGCTTGAAATATACCCCAAAGGAATGAAAGACACCCCAGAGCACCACCATGATTATGAATGCAAATAAGGAAATGAAATACCCATAATAAAAAGAAGGATTGGTTTTGTTTTCAGATTTAGATCCGTCAGGATGGGTCGGATGATCCAGATTTACCATGGGTGGCCTTTCCGTTAAACTCAATTGTCGCTGAGTTTTTTAGATAATCGGATTAATATCACCAAGCTCAACATAAGACCATACTTATTTTAGTGGACGGCGAGATGACACCCTGAACATCTTATGTACGGGGCGTTCTTATTGCCATCGGCCTTTGCTGTATCCCTGTGGCAAACCTTGCAATTATTATGATAGGCTGTCCTGAGTCTTTCCTGTCTCTCTCCCTTTTTTTCCAGAGGATCGTGGCAAGCTGTTGTTCCGCAATTTCTTACGGTATCTCCTTCCCTCCAGACATTTTCCCCTTCGATATACTCATGGTGGCATTCTTCGCAAGGAATATTCCTGCCGTCGGGATTCAAGTATCTCCCTGCATGTCTTTGATGCCGGAATGCTACCGGGCCCATTTTATCTTCCTTATAAACTTTGTTCTCTATAATCACATCCTGAACATGGCATTTCCCGCACGTCTGAGACGCCATGGGTTCATCCTTATAAACATTCATCTCCAGGTGGCAGGTTTTGCAATTCAGGTGAAACGCGGTCTGAAGCGTGATAAGGCCATCTTTTTTCTCAACAGGATCATGGCATTTACTGCATTTCTCAGTTGTTCCCCATGGCGACCAGGCATTCTCCTCTCCATCGATATAATCATGGTGACATTCCCAGCAGGTCACTCCATATTGCCGGCTATGCTTTTCATGAGAAAAGTTTACCGGTCCTTTTCTATATTTATCATATCCTTTATTATGGATGGTTATTATGTCCAGTTCTTTTTGCATGATTTCGACGGCAGACCCAATATTTTCCGGGGTTGCCTTATCCGGTGTTTTCCTGTCCTGTTCAGCCACGATCCGGGAGCCCGGACAAAGTAATAAAACTCCGATAATCAGAATCATAATCGATCTTGACAGCTTTCTATTCATCTTATGCCCCTGAAAATTGATATCGTCAGATCCTTTCCTATCAGTTCAATCAAAATAGTGTCAACTTATTTATCAGCCTTTATTAAGCATCGGCGGTCTTGGTATTAGCAATTCTGCTGGATCTTAAAATAGAAATCGATCCTCATCGACCGTGGAATCGGACCGAACTTGTATCCATGGATGCGTCATGCTTATATGTGAGAAGACATTGCTTTTATCAAAGGATGTCACTCACTTTACTATCACCGTTCATTCCAAATATAGAAAAGTCCTTTTGTCCACAACTTAAGCGCATCTTTTGCTATATTGGAATCACTCAGTTCTCTATCCTGATGGGCGATGTATTCATTTCGAAACTGGTAAATACTGTCCACGACAGAAAAAAATTCCGGTTTGGAAATATCCTCAAAGCTCTTTCTAACAGCCTCAAAGACGCCTCCTATCCTGCGGTGGGTCTGTACGTAATCCAGGCACCATCGCAATAGGCCGATAGGCATAAGTCCGTTTTGGTCAATCAGTGTTCTTTCTAAGTTGGATGCCTGTCTCTTGTGATAATTTGCCTCTCCGGTAGGAAGTTCATCCATTTCAGGCCTGAAAAATTCACGCTGCAACTTTCGATCTGAAGGGACTTGATCTTGAAGGCGCCGCAAGATCAAACCCCTTGCCGCTTCGTCCAAAGGGCCAAGCAAAGGAGTAAAAACCGGGGCAAGTGATGCGTCTTCCTTATTTCGTAAAAACTGATAAAGCGACATTGCCTGTTGTACCGCCTTTTTATACCGAGAAGGGAGGGCGTTTAATTCACTCAACGGGATTATCGTTTCCATCTCTGTTATTTCTTTTGAAACCGTTTCCCCGAAGGGCAAGGACAGTTGAGCACTCTCAGTTTCCTTAAGCAATTGTTTCAAATAGGGATCACACGCCCTGATCAGGGTCTCTAACCGGTTATCTCTCAAAATCTCAAAGACCTTTTGTGGCGCGTACAGGTAAGACCATTGAAAATCACCTTCGGAAGCAGCTTCACACCACGCTATTGCCGCTTTGGCTTTTAGTCGCACATCGCGATCCTCTCGGCCCTTGGTTTCGATAAGGACATATTCTTTCGGACCTGTCCGGCTAAAAAAGTCAGGGGTATAAAGAGAAAGTCGTCCTCTTTCGGATAAATAGTCAATGCGCAATGCTTGAGGTCCGGCATTCTTACAAAAGGCCATAACATCCGGTGCATGATCAAGGAATTGGGTCATGGCCACTTCGAATTCGCGGTTACATGGGACAAGGTTAAAGAGGGTGGATTGAGCGGGAATTGCCGGATGCGTTTCAGAATGTGTGGCCTGGAATGCCTTCCATGAAGAAACCGGTATTCCCTCTCCTCTTGTTTGCCTCTCTTCCTTGATCGTGGTCCTTGAGAGGATCAGTGGCACGAAAACCGCGCGGATATATTCACGAACATCGCTGTCTGCAAGTCGTCCAAGGAGTCTGGGATCAAAGAGATCAACCTTCTCTTCAAAAAGGATTTCCGTCAGGAAGGTTTCAAGCAAAGGAGCAAGGACCTGATGAGTCCCTTTCAGAGATGTAATATGTTCCAGTTCCTCCCTGTAATAAGATATTGCGCCCATTCCATTTTCCAAAAGAGGCAGACGGATCTTCATTCGTTCCACAATCTCATTGGTAAAGAGATGCCTGCCTTCATATTCGATTTCTTCCGACCTTTGCTTTCCGAGAGGCAACGGCTTGAATCGAGAGAAAGTCTTCTTTATATCGGAGATGTCGAGGTTTTCCAATACAGGAATTCTGGAATATCCCCCCGAAAGATCAGGCAGCACGATCTCCAACTTCTTCAAGTCTTTGTTTTCTCTATCCGGGAATATGGTGACCGTGCTTTTCGGGATCTTGTCCACATCCACGATTTCGATGGGCAGGCCTTCCTGGCTCAGTTCCTGCTGGTAGAGGCTCACAAAGGCATTGTGTTCGACCACCGTCACCAGTTCGGCTGCCTCCCCGGGTGGTGTGATTCGACGAAGTCCCCGACCAAGTGTCTGTTCCGGCAGGATATTTGCTTTGGAGGTATAGGGCCGGAGGGGCACGATGGTCGTCACATTTCGCACGTCCCACCCTTCCCGGAGCATCAGCACGGAAACAATGCATTGATAGGGGCTTTTCCCTGAGTCCAGATCCCTGGAAAGCTCCCGAAGGGCTGCAAGGTCATCGTCACTGATTTCCTTTTCACTCTCAACAAAAAGGGGATAACCCTTCTTTTTCCCGCCCAACCATTTGATCTTGCCCTTAAGATTGGTATGAAGGTTTATGACCCGACCGTTCAACTCAGAAAAAATGGGATCGCCGTTTAGCCTTCGTGTAATTTGGTCAGCCGCCTCCGTGTCCTCGGTCATAACGAAAAGCAGCGGCTTTTTTCCTGACTTATCCCATTCCTCCCTGGATTTCAGCCACCGCTGGTATCCCATGAGCAGGTGCTGTTCGTAACGTTCCGAGGCATCGTTGCTTGGTCTTTCGGAAAGCCCCTGACCCCGTCCGATAATCGGAGTCTTAACGATGCCCCCATCAACGGCCTCGCCTAAAGGAGTATCACAAACCACATGCTGGAAGATCCTGCCGTGATTGTCCTTGGGGGTGGCGGAAAAATCCAGTTGGATCGCGAGCCCGCCTCCTGTCCGATTCTTGATTTCACGATGAATGAATGCGATCGCTTCATTCCACGCCGATCCGTGGTCCCAGAGATGATGCGCCTCATCATTCAGGATCATGACCCCCTCCTGTGCCGTGATCTGTTCCCGCAATGCCTTGCCCGTATCCAGGGCTTTTTCTTTTGAAACCGGCGGCCCCATCCATTCATAGGTCTCGGCCTCCTTCCTGGCTTGTCGTTTGGCGGTATCGTAGAGTCTGTGTATATTGGTGAGATACAAGGTGCCGCCTGTTGCGGCCCCTCCTGTCGCATCCTGAAGAACAATGCTCAGGTTAAAATCTCCCAGCCATGCCGGTGGAATGATGGGATCACGGTCGAAGATCCGGCCGTCTCCGAAGTCTTCCTTTAGTCTTTCAAAAACGGTCAGGTTGGGAGCGATAACGACAAAATTCCGGGCCATCATTGAATCATTCTCACGCAGGGCGTGGAAATAGCTCCACACAATGGCCAGACTCATGATCTTGGTCTTCCCCGCACCCGTAGCCACCTTGAAGGCATACCTGGGCCAGCGATCATCATCGGGATTGACGCCCAGGGCCGCCGTCTCCCGGTCCTCACCGCCGAACTCCGCAATCATGGCCGAAAGGCTCCGAATGCCTCTCACTTCCCAGAGGTAGATCAAGGTTTCAATGGCCTCT
>JAFGDF010000220.1 GCA_016932235.1 Deltaproteobacteria bacterium
AGCTCGCTACTCAACCCGGTATGCTTGATATTAATCTAAATCAACCCGGCGCGGAAGACAGGTATAAGATTGATCTTGGGATCAAGTGGCGCAAGGTATCTTTTGGAGAGATGGGCCTGTCAGGGTTCTATACACGCCGTAACGACGCGGCCCTGGTAACTCAAACAACAGTAATTCTTGATGGTGAACCCCATGCCCTTTTTGCATCTGATGATCAGGAGAATTACGGGTTTGAACTTGATCTTCGAACCCGCCGTTTTGACAGTGGTTTTCAGTATTTTATAAATGCTACAGCCATGCAGACAAGACGCACAATGAATGGAGAATGGGTAGATGACAGGGAAGTCCCCGAGGTAATCCTCGGTGGTGGGATACTATATAACAGGAACGGTTTTACATTCTCGCTCTATGGAAAATATCTGTCGGAATATGAAAATGAGCGTTTTCTGCCTGCCGGCTCCCCGCCGGCCTCACTAGGGGCCTTTACTGACCTGACAGGACATGTTTCATACAGATTTAAGACCAATACGGAGATATTTGCCAGAGTAGAGAATATGACTAATGATGAATATTCGACGGTCGCCGGATATCCCCATGAAGGGGCACTGTTCTACATAGGTGTGAAAAGAGCTTATAATTGACACATAGACTTTAACTACCATATGCTCTATTTAAACCTGGACTAACTGAGGACCTTATTAAAAGGAGGAAACGAAATGAAAACCAGAAATCTTGACCTTAATCCTCTCTTCTGCATTTTTGTACTATTTAGTCTCCTTATTGGCCTCCATGTCATGGGATGCTCCAGGGATGGGTCCGAGGAACAGTCAAAGCACATTTCAGCAAAGGCTAAAGCAAAAGATATTGCATATTCTATTCTTGAACAATCCGGTGTAAAGGGCGGATTTATCGTTCATGTAAACTGCGGGGACGGAATCCTCACCGGGGCACTTAAAAAGAACGATGCCTATCTTGTCCAAGGTCTGGACTCAAACATGGATAATGTAGTCAAAGCCAGAGATTATATAGTATCAGAGGGGAAATATGGTCCGATATGTGCGGATCGCCTTATTGGAAAACGTTTACCCTACACGGATAACATGGTGAATCTGATTGTCGCCGAAAACCCTGAGGCAGTAACGATGGATGAGGTAATGCGTGTACTCACACCAAACGGCGTACTTATGGAAAAAACTGATAAAGGCTGGGAAAAAACCGTCAAGCCCTGGCCAGCGGAAATGGATGAATGGAATCAGTATCTGTACGATGCCGGCAATAATCCTGTTTCAAAAGATACTGCCATCTCCCCGGTCAAGCATTACCAATGGGTCGGCAGCCCCATGTGGGGCCGTCACCACGATACAACGGCCAGCTTAAGCGCCATGGTTTCGGCAAATGGCCGCATATTCTATGTCATCGATGAAGGCCCCCTGGAAGCAGTTCAATTGCCCGCCGAAAACTACCTTTATGCCAGAGATGCCTTCAACGGCGCTATCCTATGGAGAAGGCTTATCCCGGAATGGCAGGACCATATGTTCCCACTGAAGAGCGGCCCTGCCTATCTTCCCCGCCGCCTGGTAGCAACCGGAGACCGGGTATATGTCACCCTCGGCATTAACGCGCCATTAAGCGAACTGGACGCGGCAACAGGTGAAGTCCTTCGCACCTTCACAGACACTGAAGGGACCTCGGAAATAATTATTTCGGACAATACCCTTTTTCTTGTCGTGGGACGGCCTGAAAAAACCCATAAAAATTACACGTCGACAAAGACATATGTCTGGGACAGGGCAGCCGAGGCCAGGAACGAATGGGCATGGAGTAAGGAGCCTGCCCGCATTATGTCCCTTGATATGGCAAGTGGCAAACCCAACTGGACAAAGGACTATCCTATCGGCCCTCTTTCTTTATCTGCCGATACAAAATCAGTATATTTTTATAACGGCTCAAACCTTGTACGGCTTGACCGTGCCAGCGGTGAAGAAAAATGGCATTCAGACCCAATTAAAACAAGGAAATTTGACACTGCATATGCTCCCAGACTGGTAGTCTCAGATGGGGTTCTTGTCTTTTCAGTAGGCGGCGATGGAGACTTTGCGGCGGGATCAATGATGGCACTTTCTGCAGAAAATGGCAAAAAACTCTGGGAGACACCGATACCTTTCTCCGGGCATTATTCGCCCGAAGATATCTTTGTTATCGACGATGCGGTCTGGACCGGTAATATAGCATGGGGACAGGCAGACGGAAAATATGAAGGGAGAGACCTTCATACCGGCAAATTAATAAAAGAGTTTACATGCGATGCGGATATATACTGGTTCCATCAGCGCTGCTATCCGAGTAAGGCTACTGAAAAATATATACTTCCTTCACGTACCGGTCTTGAGTTTGTTGACCTGGAAAAACAACACTGGGACGTTAATCATTACACACGTGGCGGTTGTTTTTATGGCATCATGCCGAGCAACGGCTTAGTATATACTCCACCTAACGCCTGCTCCTGTTATTTGGAGGCAAAACTGGAAGGTTTCGGCGCCCTTGGCGGAGCTTTTAAAGCCGAACCGGACCTTGAAAAGGAATCGGAAAACAGCAGACTGGAAAAAGGACCTGCATATAGTGCTGATATCACAGAAGAATCAGGACCCGAAGACTGGCCGACTTTCAGGCACGACAACAAACGAAGCGCCTTTACTTCTTCCAAAGTATCATCCGATATTGAATCCAGATGGAAAGTAAAACTTGGCGGAAAGCTGAGCAGCCCTGTTGTATCCGGTAACAAGATATATGTGGCACAGATAGATACCCATACCGTGTATGCCCTTGATGGGACGACTGGTAATATACTCTGGAAGTACATGGCTGGCGGAAGGGTGGATTCTCCTCCGACTATCTACCAGGGCCGTGTCCTGTTTGGGTCTGTTGACGGATATGTATACTGTCTGAACTCAGCGGACGGAGCGCTGATCTTTCGTTTCCGGGCAGCCCCCATGGATCGTCGTATGATGTCATTCGAACAGCTTGAGTCGGTATGGCCCGTGCACGGAAGCGTACTGGTCCAGAATGACAGGTTATATTGCGTTGCAGGAAGAACAATGTTCCTGGACGGGGGCATGCGCCTGCTGCAACTGAATCCTCGTACCGGTGAGAAGCTTTCGGAAATAGTGCTGAATGAAATCGATCCCAATACCGGCAAAGACCTGCAGTTTCTGAGTGTAAG
>JAFGDF010000221.1 GCA_016932235.1 Deltaproteobacteria bacterium
GGTTAGAAGTAAGCAAACCTAATGAAAAATATTGCTTAATCAAATGGAATGATAATTATTTTATATAATAAATCTTAATAATTATCTGACAGTATAATTTTAACAGCGAAAGTATGTCAATAAATTTCCATTGAAACAAAGAAAAATATCTATTAATAATAGAAATGCATCAGTTCCGCGTCAGGATAGAGAGTATTACGCGTGAAGAAAAAATATCTACCGGAATTCTCCTTTGTGGACACCTTTTCAGGGTTACGCAACGCAGCAGATGAACTTGAAAAAGAATCTGTCATAGCTGTTGACCTGGAAGCTGATTCAATGTTTCACTATAATGAAAAGGTGTGCCTCCTGCAGTTTTCAACCAGACATCGCAATTTTCTTCTAGACCCTTTATCCATAAATGACCTTTCACCTTTATCCGATATCTTTTCATGCCCGGACATAGAAAAAATCTTCCACGGCGCGGATTATGATATCCGCTCTCTGTACCGGGACTTCGGCTTTACGGTAAACTCACTCTTTGATACTCACATCGCAGCCAGGTTTCTTGGATTGAGGGAGACCGGACTCTCAAGTCTTCTGGAAGAAAATTTCGGAATAAATATAGAAAAAAAATATCAAAAACGAGACTGGTCGGAGAGGCCCCTGCCTTCGGCAATGTTATCATACGCGGTTCTTGACTCTTTTTTTCTCATCCGGCTGAGCATGCTTCTGAAAGAAGAATTGAGAAAAAAAGGGCGACTGTTTTGCGTAGAGGAGGAATGCAGGCTGTTATGTGATGTAAGGCCCGCGCCACCCAACAACGACCCTCTGTTCCTTAATTTCAAAGGAGCCCGCAGCCTCAGTCCCAGAAACCTGGCCATACTTGAGGCACTGCTGCAATTAAGGAAAGAGATTGCAATTGAAAGGGATCTTCCTTTGTTTAAGATCATGGGAAATGCATGTATTCTGGAAATCGTCGAACAAAAACCGTCCCATCCGAATGCACTTGAAAAAATCAAAGGATTAAACAAAAGGAATGTTAACAGCATCGGACGATCCATTCTTCAAAGGATCAAAGAAGCAATGGATTGTCCTGAGGAAAATTTACCGGTACTTACTCGGGAAAAAGCAACTCCCACCCCCCCCAAAGTCTCCAGGGGAATAAAGTACCTTAAGGCATGGAGATTACAACGCGCATGTAAAGAGACGCTGGACCCTTCGGTTATTCTTACAAATGCACAGATACACTCCATTGCGTCGGAATATCCATGGAATAATCTTCGATTGGAAAACATTCAGGGGATAAGGGAATGGCAGATAAGATTATTTGGAGAGGAGATATATAAAGTATTGACATCCATTGATTAACCGTAGTTATTTACTTTAAGTTGGAATAATCAATATGAATAATAATGCACAAAACAGCGGCAGACGTATAGGATCAATTCCGCGAGCGGTCGATATTCTTAAGTGCCTGAGTAACGGTATTAACACAATAACTGAAATCGCCCATCAGTGTAAAACAGGTAAGACAAATATTCACAGGGTACTTCAGTCACTTGAAAAAGAGTACCTCGTATCCAAGGATCCGGTAACCCGAAGGTACTATATAGGACCGTTGATCATGTCCCTCGCTTCCCAAAGGTCAACACCTCGCGAGTACCTGGTTGAATTTGCAAAAAATGAAATGAGCTATCTTTCCGACTTCACTGAAGAGATCGTATCTCTCTACTACTTAATGGGGATTCAGGCTATTTGCTTGTACGCCATTCAGAAGATGTATAACGAGAGATCGCCTGAAGCCAGAATGCGCGCCCACCCTTTAATGTT
This sequence comes from Deltaproteobacteria bacterium, assembly GCA_016932235.1. Next base: position 1,813 of record JAFGDF010000221.1, read on the forward strand.
GAATCCCTATGCGGGAGCGCATCGAAAAATGCTTTTTTCACAGCTCAATGATGAAGAGTTATCAGGTATTATCGATAAAAATGAATTTAGTGAACTTGAGTATCCTGAAATGGAGTCAAAAGAACATCTCATTGATCAGATTCGAAAGATCAGAAAACAAGGCTATGCTGTCTCCGCCGGAGATATAGACACCGGGAGCTATTGTATCGCCGCTCCCGTATTCAACGATGTAACGCCTGTGGCTTTAGGCATATTCGGGTCCGAGTTCCGTCTTAAACTCAGGACAGATGAAATTGTCAGGGAATTGAAAATCAGCTCGGAACGCATCTCCCATAGATTGGCAAAATATAGTGACCGAATAACCTGATGGGACTAATATAATGTTAAGAATCACGTTAAGCCTGTTCCTATTATCGAAACTTTTTTTAAGGACTTTATAAAAGGATTATTTTAAAAAAACGGTCATAAGATATGGCCCTAATCTCATCAGTATCTGGCAGAGACAGCAATAAAAATATTTTAATTGTCATTTGATAACAATATATTAATATCAATTCAATTGTCATACGGCAATGCCCGGTTTGGTGAAACAAAAAATGCCTTGACAACACCGATGAAATCATTGTAAGAATTTTTTAACAGCAATATTTATTCATTATATAGGAACTACCTATTTTGAAAATACAGAGTACCGGCCAACCTGTAGCGACCAGACCTGAGGACTTCGAGTGAACCTCGGTCGAACTCCTCCGCCGCAATTCTTGCTGCCGGGGATTCAATCAGCCTTTTAAACAACTAGGAGACTGTCGGACTTTATCCGACAGTCTCCTGAACAATTAGTTGATATTCAATAACGAAGATACAAAAAAAGATCTCAACATTCACTGCTAAATAACGATTTTTCTGAAATTACCAAGTATCGTGAGTCTCACTGCAAATCAGATCTCTTTTCTACCTTTCCATGATCTAATAAGGTACCGCAGAGTTCTTTATCGTGGAAGGTCATTATGAAAGGGAGTTCTTGTCAATCAATAATAATTCTATCTAAGGAGGCCATGAATTATGAAAAAACAAATAATTGGTATTTTAGCGGTGTTGTTAATTGGGGCATTAATCTTTGCCGGCCATAGTGAGGCATCCGAATCTAAAAAGACAATCGAGCTTAAGTACAGTGCGTTTTGTAACCCCTCAATGGCTATAGGTAAAATTCTCGAGCAATTTGCTGACAGAGTTTACAAGGAAAGCGATGGCAGACTGAAAATAACGCTTTTCTTCTCGCAGTCTCTTTCCAAGCTGCAGGACAATTCAAAAGCTGTACGGTCTGGTATAGCAGATATGTGTGAATATAACGTAGGTTCAAGCGCGGGTTTAGAAGAATTGAGCAGGGTAACCCAATTACCATTCATGGGACATACCTCTTATGAAGAAGCTAATTCGGTATTTCTTCAACTCTATCAAAAATTTCCTGAAATACAGCGGGAATGGAATGGATTAAAGATTCTTACAGTCAGGCATCATTTGGGGTTTCATTTTAATTTTACTGAAAAGGAAGTTCATCTTCCTGAAGATATGAAGGGGATGAAAATAATATCGAGCCCAGCCTATGTTAATTTTCTTAGAAGTGTAGGTGCAGCGCCTGTCGAAGTTGGATTCGGAGATTGGTACATGTCCCTGGAAAGAGGGCTGGTAAAGGCCCTTCCAACTCATTTCGTGGCAGTCCTTGATATGGGTCTTATGGATTTATTTAAAACCCATACCATTTTTGGCGCTTCAGGGTGTTCCAATGCAGCTGAAGTAATATTAATTAACCAAGATGTTTGGAATGGTCTCCCATCTGATCTTCAACAAATACTTGAAGATGCCGCAAAATGGAGAAATGAAACAGTTATTACATCAGATGTTGAAAGGGAAAAGATTGCCTTCCAGACAGCCAAAGAAAAGAATCATAAATTGATTTATCTTACCCCGGAAGAGTTAAAAGTCTGGAAAGATTCTGCGAAAAAAACAGAGCATTCAAAATGGTTAGAGGACAACGCTTCACGTGGTCCATCACAGGTGATCTATGACGAAACATTAAAACTCATTCAATCATATGCAAAATAGTTCAAACGAATAATCTGATTAATAAACAGCACTGGTACCGGTTCTGGTACTAATAAGTGTGGATCCCGAGGCGTGAATATTTTTATTAACATCGATAAAACCATCACAAAAATCAGCAGAATCTTCAATATTATAGGAATGCTCTTTTTAATAGCCATGATGCTGCTGACGGTGAGTGACGTGCTTTTGCGCCTTATATTCAATCATCCGATACTTGGAAGTACGGAACTGACCGAATTTATGATGGTTGCTTTATCCTTTGGAATGGGCTGGTGCCTTCTGGAGGGTAAGGTCATCAGGATGACTCTGGTGGTGGATCGTCTTACACCGAGAGTACAGGCTGTTATTAACAGTTTACTCTATTCCCTGGGTTTCATCGTATTGTTGATTTTGAGCTGGAGGACTGTTCTGGAATCCTTTGAATTGCACAGGATGCATTCGGTGTCTGCCATTCTTCACATTCCACATTATCCATTTTACGATGCGGTCGCGTTTAGTTTTGCACTATTGAGTGTATGCGCGCTTATTGTTGTAGTCAGAAATGTGGTCAAGGTGATAAAGCCATGAGTCCGGAATTTACTGGTATTATCGGTTTAATAGTTCTGCTGGTTCTGATGTTTGCCGGAATGGATGTCGGCATTGCTATGGCCTGCACCGGTTTTTTAGGTTTGATTTACATATCAGGGATGAAAAGTGCCCTGGCAATAATAGCCGTAACCCCCTATTCCGTAATTGCTTATTATCCATTTACCGTAATTCCGCTTTTTGTATTGATGGGCGCAATCGTGTCGAATACCGGTATGGGAAGCTATCTTTATAACAGCGCCCACAAGTGGTTTGGACAGTTGAGGGGTGGACTAGCTATAGCTACAGTTGCTGCCTGTGCTTTTTTTGCCGCAATGTGTGCTAATAGCACTGCTGAGACTATTACCCTGGGCAAGGTAGCTTTAAGAGAGATGAAAAGGTTCAACTATTCGGACGATCTCGCTTGTGGTGTTGTCGCTTCAGGTGGGACTCTTGGAATCTTGATCCCTCCCAGCATCGCGTTTGTAGTTTATGGAATATTAACAGAACAATCAATCGGGATGTTGTTTATGGCCGGCATAATCCCCGGCATCCTGCTAAGCTTGGCATTTATATTCGTTATTTTGGTATGGTCAGGAATCAATCCCGCTGTAGCTCCTGCCGGTGAAAAGGTGCCTTTAAAAGAAAAAATCATATCCCTGAAATATACATGGATGGCCTTAGCGCTATTTTTACTGATCTTGGGCGGCATTTATCTGGGTATTTTTACTCCTACCGAGGCAGGAGCTATCGGAGCTTTTGGTTCTATGATTATAATGCTAATCGCCCGCAAGCTGAATAAATCTAACCTGCTTATTTCCATATCTGAAGCCGGCACAACTACTGCCTCGATTCTTATTCTGATGTGCGGAGCCTTTATATTTATGAAGTTTATTACATTGAGTAAACTTCCTTTTTTTATGGCCGATTCCATTAGCAGCCTGGAAATTTCACCTTACCTTGTTATCGCGATGATTGTGGGTGTTTATATCATTCTGGGCATGTTCATGGATGTTGTGGCTGCGATTGTTCTTACGGTCCCCCTAATCCTTCCTGTGGTAGAATCCCTTGGTTTTGATCCCATCTGGTTCGGGGTGGTTACAGTGCTCCTTAATGAAATGGGCCTTATTACGCCGCCCGTCGGCATGAATGTTTTTGTTTTGACTACGATAACAAATACACCCATGTCAACTATGTTTCGCGGTGTGTGGCCATTTGCAGGTGCGATGTTAGCAATTATTATCATTCTGATAATCTGGCCGCAGCTTGTTCTGTTAATCCCGCGTTTAATGTAAAAAAGGTATGAAAAAATATTCGAATTTTCAAAATAATCATAGAAAGGAGATATAATGGTAAACGATTCGATTTCTTTTAACGCAGAAAACCAGGCGACAAAATCAGAATGGATAGATATCTCTATACATTTACAGAATGGTATGGTGCATATGCCCAAAGACCCACAAGCCCATTTTTATCTTATTCACGATCCCGAAAAGGGAAGCAAAGGTACGATGTATGAAATGAAAATAACATCGCACGAAGGCACTCATGTTGATGCCCCGCGTCATTTTATCCGTGGTGGAACCACTATTGATAATATGCCTCTGGAGACTACTTTAGGTTTAGCCAGGGTTATCGAAATCAAAGATAAAGAAATAATAAGGCGTGAAGAACTGGAAAAATATAATATCCAAGCGGGTGAGCGCCTTCTATTTAAAACCGCGAACTCAGACACAGATATCTACAAGACGAACAGTTTCCCCGAAGACTTTGTATATTTCAGCGAAGATGCGTGCAGGTTACTCGCGGAAAAGAAAGTCCGCGTAGTTGGCATCGATTTTATTACCATAGGTACTCATAAAAATGATGAAAACATATTCGCAACGCATGAAATCCTGGAGCAAGCCGGCATCTGGATTATCGAAGGGCTGGATCTATCGGCAGTAAAAGCCGGTTATTACGATCTTATATGCCTCCCTTTCAAGTTGCTTAATGGTGACGCAGGTTTGGCTCGTGCTGTTGTAAGACCGCGCATTATGGGAAAATAATTTATTGAGGAAAGCTTAATGGCATTATTGGAAGAACCGATCAAGGGAATCCCTCTTGTAAAAAATTATATTGATGGTGAATGGGTTAAGGCTAAGGGTGAAGAGATCGATGTGGTAAATCCGGCCAGAATGGAAACCATTGCCAGAGTTGGAATGTCAACAGTGGATGATATTGCCGCCGCCGTTCAAGCAGCCAAAGAGGCCTACCCGGAATGGAGAAGCACGCCTGCCGTATCCAGGGCGAGATACCTTCACAAGTTAAGAGAGCTTATGGAGGAAAATTTCGAAGAACTCAGCCGTATCCAGACTCAGGAACATGGAAAGACCATCGACGAATCACGAGGAGAAACAAGACGCGGTATCGAAAACGTGGAGGTTGCCTGCGGGATTCCAACCTTGATGATGGGGGATAGCTCTGAAGATATCGCATCAGGGATAGATGAATACCTCATGCGTGTCCCATTAGGGGTATTCGGAATAATCGGCCCGTTCAATTTCCCTTTTATGATTCCACTCTGGTCCGCACCTTATGCCGTTGCTACTGGCAACACGGTTATCATTAAGCCGTCTGAGCAAGTCCCTCTGAGTCAATCGAAAATTGCCGAACTTGTTGATGAGGCCGGTTTTCCACCCGGTGTCTGGAACGTGGTTAATGGCGCCAAGGAGGCCGTGAACGGCATGCTAAACCATCCGGATATTAAAGGGATCACGTTTGTAGGCTCAACTCCAACAGCACGGGATGTGATTTACCGCGGATGCGGTATGACTGGTAAGCGTGTGATTGCTCAAGGCGGTGCTTCCAATTTCAAGGTTATCATGCGGGACTGCAACCTGAAAGGGACAATAGCGGCATTGATGACATCTTTTTTTGGCAATTCCGGTCAACGGTGTCTGGCTGGCCAGAATGCAATTATTCCCGGTGATGACGATCGATTTTACTCCGAATTTATGAATGCAATTACAGCGGCAGCTAAAGAGATGATAATCGGGAATGGATTGGACGAATCGGTTCAGATGGGGCCGGTGAAAGGACCTGGAAAGAAAAAGAGGATCCTGGGCTGTATTGAACAGGCCTTAAAAGACGGCGCAACCCTTGCGCTGGATGGCCGTAAACCTGAAATTTCAGGAGATTATCCTGAAGATTCCTTTTTGGGTCCGACCATTTTGGAAAACATCGGCTGGGACACGAAAGCTGTAACCGAAGAGATTTTCGGCCCGACCATGGGCGTTATTCGGGTGAAAGATCTGGATGAGGCTATTGAGCTTATAAACCGTAATCCATTTCACAATTCGACCGCCATCTTTACATCCAGTGGCAAAAATGCGCGTCAGTTTCAATATGAAGTGAACTGTGGAAATATCGGCGTCAATATCGGAATCGTAGCGCCCATGGCTTTCTATCCCTTTTCGGGAATGTCCGGGTCATTTTATGGAGTCCTTCATACCCAGGGAAAAGAGGCGGTCCGTTTCTTCACCGAAAGCAAAGTCTGCATCCACAGGTGGATGTGAGTGTTCGATATGAAATTACGAACAACCGCCGAGACCATAAGCTTTTTAAAGAGTTTGGAAGATCAATCTGCCGGGTTTTACGAAGATATGGTGGACAGATATTCAAAAGATGAAGACCTGCTCCTCTCCTGTGCCAAGGAGAATAAAAGCTTTGTCGACCAGATCCAGAGGGCATATTATTCTGTCATCAGCGACGCGCTGGAGGGCTGTTTTTCCTTTGATTTGGAGATGGATGACTATGTTCTCGAAACGGACTTTTCCGGGGAGGCAAGCTATAAGGACGCCTTGAATCAAGTCATAAGAATGGAAGAAAAGATATTGGATTTTTATGAAACAGCGGCAGACCAGTCCATGTCTTTAATGGCGGATGTGCCGAGAAACTTAAAATTAGTTGCCAAGAAACGGAAAAAACGCATTCCTAAACTTCAGGCTCTCTTTTGATTAATATATTGGAGATGTTCTTTAAATAATAATCTGAAATAAAAGGAGGTTATCATGTTGAAAAAGTTATTCGGAATATTGGCCATTTTGATATTTAGTGCTTCTTTAACGTCAACATCCGCATTATGTTCAGAAAAACCACAGTATGGCGGTACCGTGAGGTTCATTTATCATTTCTCCCCTGCGATCAATATAGGGTGGCCCCAGGATACTCATGCTAACGCCGATGAATATTGTATGAACTTTGTATATACCGAGCCCCTGGTTCTATACAAAGCCGATACAAGTGTCGATCCGTGGCTGGCGACGTCATGGGACATTGCCACCGACTACAAGTCCATTACCTTCCATCTGAGAAAAGGCGTCAAATTTCACGACGGGACCGATTTTAATGCCGACGCGGTCAAGTTTAACTTCGATGCGGCTATCAAGGCGGGTAAGCACAATACAACAAAATGGGAATCGGTAGAGGTGCTCGATGACTATACCGTCCGGCTTAACCTCAAAGAATTCCAGAACACAATCTGGGCTGACCTAATGGCCTCAGAGAGCATGATCGTTTCCCCGACTCCCATCAGGGAAAAAGGGGTTGATTATGCAAGGGAGAATCCCTGCGGTACAGGCCCATTCAAATTCGTCGGTTACGCACGTGACGAGTACGTTAAATTTGAAAAAAATCCCGACTATTGGCAGCCCGGCAAGCCCTATCTCGATAAAATTGAGTTCTATACCGTTGTCGATGAGATGACATACCAGAATGTTCTCAAGGCAGGGAAAGGGGAAATACTGGGCCTGGTAGGCGGCAAAACAATGAGTGACATGAAAAAAGCGGGATTCCTCGCCTTTCCCGAACTTGGTGGCACTGACTTCATGTCATTCGATACAGCAAACGCCGATTCGAAATTTTCCGACATAAGGGTACGCCAGGCGATGGAACATGCCATTAACAAGAAGGCGATCGCGGATGCTCTCGGACATGGCTTCTCGTATCCCAATAACCAGCTGCCTTCCCCGTTTTTACCGCACCATGACCCATCTCTACCCCAGCTCGGATATGATCTCGAAAAGGCTAAAGAGCTGTTGACCGCCGCAGGTTTTCCGAACGGATTCAATACCAAATGGATTACTCCGCCCTGGTTTGGTGATGCGCCGTTAATTATCCAGGAATCTCTGAAAAAGATAGGCGTCAATCTGGTTCTTGAACCGGTTACTAATGCAAAGTACTGGGAGATAGCCAGGACAGGATGGAAGGATGCTATTCTGGCAGGCTCAGTGGCTCCTGATCCTAATTTTGCCGCCAATTTTCGAAGAACCTTCCCGCCTTATGGGAATTTACACGTCAGCGTGAAATATCCCGATGGTATTAAGGAACTGCTGGATAAAGCGCTCGCCGCGACTGATCCGGCTGTCCAGAAACAATTGAACTTTGACCTGGTACGTAAGATTGATGATGACAAGACGTTTGTATTCTATGTTACGAACTGCCGGGGATACGTTGTGGCGCCCCATGTTCATAACGGCCATTTTTTCGAAGGAGCGCAATATAATTATTTTTCTCCGGCTGATCTCTGGCTAAGCAAGAAATAGCCTTATCTTTTCTGAGAGTCCCAAAACCAGAGAATAGGCATATTGTTCGCACTGTAAAGGGCGAACAATATGCCCCGGACACAAGAGAATCGGAGCGTCCCGGGGAAAATGAGCATACTCCCGCAAATTGAGACCGGCTTAACCGGCTCTGTTTTCACTAACGCTTAAAGGAGACGATAATAAAATGGCAAAGGCACTATACGATCAGTATTTTATCAGGGGCCCTAAACCGGGAATGACCAATGACTTCCTGAAAAGGTACACGGCGATGCTTGATGACGATGTCATCAAAGGGAGCTTCTTCTTTAACTGTACATTCATGCAGCCGAAGTACTCTACCGGAATACACGGACCTCATATACACCCTTATACCGAGATGCTTTTTTTTCACGGACTAGACCCCGAAAACCCGTCCGAACTTGGATGGGAAATCGACCTTTATATGGGCCCTGAATTTGAAAGACATACCGTTACCAAAACGACCGTTATCATCATCCCCCCGGGATTTATTCACTGCCCGATCATTTCCAGGATGAAAAAACCCGTCTTTCACATATACTGCATGAACGGCCCCCTTCTGGTTTCTGGGGATTATCCGGGAATTATAAAGCAGGAGGGTGCGTTCGAAAGAAAATATGATAAACATTTTATCAGCGGCCCTGCACCCGATGAAACGGATAAGCTTGATAAAGGGTATACTACCTACTCAGATGACGATGTCTTTAAAGGGAGTTGCTATTTTGCGTCTGCTTTTGTGAGTAACGATAATCCTATCAGTGAACAAGACCTCCATACACACCCATACGGTACTGTCATGGGATTTTTCGGAAATAACCCGGATGATCAGTTCAACCTGGGAGCGGAAGTCGAAATCACAATGGGCAAGGAATCCGAGAAGCACCTGTTTGATCAGTCCACACTGGTCTATGTTCCTCCGGGACTGGAACATCGCCTGACGCAATGTAAAGTAAACCGTCCATTTATATTTGTTGAATATGCCTCCGGCCCCAAACTCTCACAGGAGGACATTTAGTACGAAAATAAAGTTTAACAATGTCGGGATATAATTCAACGTTATCTCTAAAGACCGTGGCCTGGGGAGCCCTTTTTGCGAGCGAACTCGTTCCTGGCTAGTTTTACGCAAACTGCCTTACGAGGCGGGCGGCGGGCCATCTCAGTCGCTGCAACGAAGGATCAAGGTGGAACGATCTGAGAAGGTATCCGCCCGCCTGGCATGCACCTTGCGCTATTACTTTGCTACCCGGGTCTTCGCCTTAAAAAGGGCTCCCCAGGCCACGGCCCTGAGACCATAGGGTGATATTTTCATGCATCGTGGTGGCCCAAAGGGCCATGAGTGTTTAGTACGAAAATGAGGCGAGGTGCCACATGCAAGACGCCAAGGAGCGACGACTGAGGCGTATAAGTAATACGCCGCAAGGAGGAGCGATCGCAGGCAACGCAGCAGATGGCGCCTTGATGATGGATCAGGGGCTGAGCATCCATATAATCTTATCACCGGTGGTGAAAAGGCAACGATGATAACCTATATCGTTCGTAGACTTATACAATCCTTTTTTGTCATTATCATGGTCACAATTTTCGTTTTCCTGGTCATGCGTATCCTGCCGGGGGACCCCATATATATGCTATACAGCCCTGACAGTGTGCAACTCCTCACAGATGAAGATGTCGCACGCATCAAACATGAAGCAGGTCTGGATAGGCCCTTGCCGGTGCAGTATCTCACCTGGATGAAAGGCGTTATTCATGGTGATCTGGGGGTTTCGATACTGTATAAGTCCAGCGTTTCCAAAGACATCGCCAGGCGTTTACCTGTCACCTTATATCTGGGCAGCTTGTCCTTTGTCCTCAGTATTCTTATCGCCATACCAATAGGAGTGATTGCCGCCGTAAGGCGTGCCTCATGGTTAGATACAATACTTACCACCCTGGCAAATATCGGCGTAACCATACCAATTTTCTGGCTGGGCATCATGCTGGTCTATCTTTTTTCGATTAAACTTGGCTGGCTGCCGGTCATGGGCTACACATCTCCATTTGAGGATTTTTCACTGAGCATAAGACAGCTTGTGATGCCGGTCATTTGCATGTCCATCTGGCCTCTCGCGGGGAACGTACGCCTTGTCCGCTCTGCAATGCTCGAAGTCCTGGGACAAGACTATATCCGGACGGCCTGGGCCAAAGGTCTAAAAGAACCTGTTATAGTCCTCAAGCACGCTCTAAAAAACGGTCTTATCCCCGTTGTCACCATGGCAGGGATGTGGGTATCCACTATTATTGGCGGCGCCGTACTTATTGAACAGGTGTTCAATATTCCAGGCATGGGCAGACTGGCGGTCGACGCTATCTTCACTCATGATTACGCCTATGTCCAGGGGATTGCTCTGATCATAACCATTTCAGTAGTTGTTACAAACCTTCTGGTTGATATATCCTACGGCTGGCTTGATCCCAGAATAAGATACACTTAAAGGATCTGGTAACCTTGTCTGGACAAACAAATTTTATGGAAATAGGTGAACCCCCACCGGGAGTAAGTCAACTGCATCGTTTCATCAGGGTTTTTACCGGGAGAAAACTGGTACTATTCGGAGCGGTTATCATCGTATTATTCCTAATCGCGGCGGCTTTCGGTCCTTTGTTTTCTCCTTATGGCCCCAATGAGCAACAACTTGATCACATTCTCAAGTCACCATCCAGAGCGCACCTGCTGGGCACTGATCATCTCGGAAGAGATACCCTCAGCCGCCTTATCTACGGATCCCGTAACTCCTTGATGGTCGGTGTAGTCGGACTCGCCATCGCTGCCATTGTTGGGATGACCATGGGGATGCTGGCCGGTTATTTCAACGGCTGGGTGAACATAATAATCATGAGATTGGTGGATGTGCTGATGTCCTTCCCTATGATATTGCTTGCCCTTATTATCTCTGCCCTGCTCGGCGGCGGGCTGAAAAACGTCATGATTGCCATAGGCATTGCCATGATTCCTGGTTATGCTCGCTTGATGTGCGGCGTGGTAACTTCGACCAAGGAAGCCGATTATGTGCTGGCAGAGCGCTCGATGGGATCAGGCAATATTCGCATAATGCTTGGGCACATCCTTCCCAACTGTTTTCCTCCTTTGATTGTACTGATAACCATCCAGATAGGCGCAGCAATTTTAACAGAAGCCAGCCTAAGTTATCTTGGGATCGGTATCATTCCGCCGGCGCCCGCCTGGGGCGCTATGGTGAACAGCGGTTACAGGTATCTTTCGACCAATGTGTTACTTTCCTTTGCGCCGGGACTGGCAATAATGCTGGTAGTGTTCGCTTTTAATATGGTCGGGGACGGCTTGAGAGACGCGCTCGATCCCCGGCTCAGAGGACTCATCTAGCTCAAGAGCCATAAATGATCTGTCCAAAATCTCAACCGGAATCTATCGCCGGAAGTATTTTACCGGTGCACAATAAGGGCCTTCAGGAATAACCGCGAGGGACCTCTTGCCTCGGATTTGACGCTCCAGAAGCATTTGCAGCGTTTTCCGGATATTGCTTTCTATATTTACAGCAGTGACGGAAAGCTTTAATAACTTGTCATCCGTGAGGCCGTCGGTTAAAAAATACAGGTTTTCCATGCCGACTTTTTGTAGTGCTCTGGTTTGCATCTGAAACTCCCATTGATCTTTTCTAACTTCTTGCGGGCGTTTTTTTATTTGGTTTAGAAACATGCGCCAACGTCCTGAATACTCGAATATCAAATCTTCGTATTCAGGACTTCCGATCCCCTCGGAACAACTACCAACCGCTATGATAACTCCTCCGTTCCTCACCGCAGACAGGCATGATGTTATACCCTTAACGCACTGGTAAAAAGTGGCATCAAGAGGATGGCCGCCGCACGACGTCAACACGATATCATGTTCGAAAATGACCTCCGGGCAAGCAACCTTGCGAACGTATTCGCAGGCAGCTAAATGTGACGCTTCCAAATCTCCGCCAAATGCAGCGACCACATCACGGCTTCTGTTAATAACTATGTTTAAAGAAAAATCAACTCCGGCAAGTCGAGCGACTGAAAGCGCTTCCAAATGAATTGGGTTTTTCTCAATCTGCCCGTTTTGCGAAAATGGATCGGCGAGAAACGTATATCCATGAAAGTGGTCCAATGTCTCTCTTGAAACGAGGCCCGGACATATGGATTTTCGGCCTCCGGAAAAACCGGCCATAAAATGAGGTTCAACAAGCCCGGTTATAATACGAAACCCGGCCCCGACAAAATGTCGGTTTATTCTGACATTTTTCCCGGCCCAGCTTCTACCTGCCAGTTCTATCAGCTCCGAATCATCTCCTGCTGAATGATGAATGATACGGTAGTTCCTACATATTTCATCACCGAACATCTGCAACTGCTCTTCATGCGTGCATGGGCGATGATCACCAGTTGCAATAAGTATTAATATCTCCCCCTGTTTAACGCCGACATTTTGAATCTCTTCTATAACAGTCTTGAGAAAATTGATATATGGTACAGGACGTGTATTATCGGATACGACAATAACAACATCGCCCGGGCGGCGTTGTTTCAGGGCATCCTTCAGTGACGGAAAACCTGCAGGACGCCTAAGTGCCTCTAAAACTATCTCACGCGCTGATGTTAACGGACGGGGATACGATGTTTCATAAATCGTGGTTCCATCGGGGATTTCCACTTCAATTATGTCGGAGCCATATGATAGACGCGCCTTCAATTTAAATTGACCACAACTGCAACCCGGTTTCTTTATCAAAGCATCGGTTGAAAGCCGGCCCGTCAAAAATTTCCATGGTAAACTCACAGGCAAACACTATATTGCCAGGTGCTAGGTGGCCCCCATAAGATGCTCCGGATTCATCGGCGAGTGTTACATGCGCATGTACAAAAGGATTTCCATCTTTAAGAGATACATTTCCTATTAAACCGGCAATCTCCATTGGTCGCTCGAAATCGCGGAACTGATATGCCTGAGTTCCTTGATTGTAATAACCGAGACAGCCTTTCTTCACCGCGCCTATTGCTCCAACTCGTCCAACAGTTATTCCATGCTCTACGGATATTCTCGTGAGCTCCTCCAATAAATCGCAGCCATAGCCGAGTTTGCCCATAAGAACTTCCCGAAACTTAATCTGTTTATATTCTGCCATTTATGACTCCTTTCAATGAGTTTAAATATTCGTAGTTGAAAAAAGAGACCCACACATCATGCCTATTTGAATAGACCTAACTGGTGAAGATAGTGATATGCCACAATACCCACCGCAGTGGAAAGGTTGAGACTCCTCACCTTGCCCCAAATTGGTATTCTGTAACATTTAAAACTCTGTCTGATTTCCCCGGGAAGCCCGCTACTCTCATTACCGAACAACAGATAGCTCCCCTGACCGACACGTGCCCTTGTGTAATTTTCCGTGGCATACTTACTGAAAGCCACAAGCATATCATCATTGACCCCCTCGGTCTTCAAAAATACTGAAAAACTTTCATGGTGTTTAACATCTACTTCACTCCAGTAATCCAGTCCGGCCCTTTTTAGATGTTTATCATCAACATGGAAACCAAGGGGGTGAATCAAGTGCAGCCTTATTTCGCCTGCACCGCAAAGCCTTGATATGTTTCCGGTGTTTGCCGGAATCTCAGGTTGATAAAGTACTATATTCAAAGAAGGATTTTCTATGGTTTTGTGTTTTAGTTTTGTTATATCTCGCATCTCTCATTTCTGGAAAAGGTTCATCGGTTAAGTTTTCTTTTTGTATTTCTCATAATACGGCATTGCTTCAGGAATAAATGACCTTATTTCCGAGATACGAGTCTTGGGGACAGGATGCGTGGAAAGAAATTGAGGCGGATTCGGACCGGCCTTTTCATTCATCCTTTCCCAGAACGGGATGGCTTCACGAGGGTCATAACCCGCTCTGGCCATCAACATAAGGCCTATCCTGTCAGCTTCCGATTCATGCACCCTGCTGTAAGGAAGCAAAAACCCGATACCCGCTGCTGCGCCAAAAGCAGATAAAAAAAGTTCCCTTGTCTTTTCAGGCTGTTCTGATAGGGCCACAGATAATGCAATCCCTCCCATACTGACAATGAGTGACTGACTCATCCTTTCGTTTCCATGATCCGCAATCGCGTGAGCCACTTCATGACCGATAACGACCGCCAAACCTGTTTCGTCTTTTGTAACAGGCAGTATGCCGGTATACACCGCCACCTTTCCGCCAGGCATACACCATGCGTTATTCGTTTTGTCATCCTCAATAAGATTAAACTCCCATTGATAATCTTCCAGCCGATCTTCCATACCGGATTCTTTCATGAATTTCTCCGCAGCTTTTGCGATCCTCTCTCCCACGGATTTTACCAGCCTCACTTTTTGACGGTTCCTGGAGATTTTCGCCTCTTTGATAACTTCAGAATACTGCTGAAGGCCCATTGAGTAAAGCTGCGCACGTGGAAGGAGGTGGAGGCCTTTCCTGCCCGTGAGCGGTACCTGGGCACATGAGACAAGGGAGATAAAAATAAACATTGCGGCAACCAGGCGGCATGCCATGGAAAGATAATTTTTCATGACAGATGCAAGGCTTGTCATAACAATCCTCCTCGGATGGGGATCAGAAAGGTCTTATCGCGCCGCAATCCGGGCACTGCCAGTTAACACCGCTACAGGTAAATCCCCAAAGATTCTCTTCCATGCAGTTGTTGCATATCTGAAAACCGCAGGGGCACTTCCAGCAAAACGGCTGATTTTCCCCGCAGCATGAGCAGATATGATCCTTTTTCTTTCCAAATGACCTTTTTTTTGCTGACATGGGTATGTCCCAATTAATCAAAAACATATATTAAAACTGGAGAAGAACCTTGAAGATCAGATCTCCACCAGAGGCATGGGGTTATCCTGCCCGCTGATGAGAATCCGCGTTTTTTTATACCCGCAACCCGTTAAGATATCTTTTGCTTCATGATAAGCCTTTTCAGGCATATTGTTCTCCAAGCTCAGATGCGCCAGCACAACAATCAGAAGACCTTTATGGGCAACCGTCTTGAGCAATTCTCCCGCCTGCTTGTTTGACAGATGACCTTCCTGGCCTTTTATTCTCCTTTTCAGATAGAGAGGATACGTCCCATGATCAAGCATTTCCACATCATGGTTGAATTCGATTATCAAGGCCTTGCACTCCTTCAGATTTTCCTCCACAAGCCTTGTGCTGCGACCTAAATCCGTTATAAGACCAATGCTTGCACCATTGGATGAAAAAATCATACCCATCGGATCCACGGCATCGTGGCATTTAGTGAAGGTCTTGACCTTAAGATCGTTTAAAGTGACGTATCCGCCAGTTTCTACAGCCACGCATGGAATATTGCCAAGGGATTGGCTGCATTTTTTCAATGTCATGCTGTTGCTGTATATGGTAGCGCCAAATCGTCGGGCAGTAGGACCCGCTCCTTTTATATGGTCAGAATGTTCGTGTGTGAGGAAAACCGCATCAAGTCTTCTCGGGGTCCTATTTATCTCTTTAAGCCGTCTAATCATTTCACTGCAACTAAGTCCGGCATCCACAACAATCTTGGTATCCGCCGTTTCGATGTAACAGGCATTCCCCTTGCTGCCGGAAGCCAGAACAGAAAATCGCATTTATTTATCCCCGCTATGCCCGAATCCGCCCTGACCGCGATCAGTTGGCTCGAGGTCATCGGCAAATACTGTTTCAGCTTTGACCACTTTTGCAATGACCATTTGGGCAATCCTGTCACCTCTTGAGACAGTAAAAGGTTTCTTACCCCAGTTAATCAAAATAATCCCTATCTCTCCTCTATAATCGGAGTCAATTGTTCCTGGAGAATTTACCAGCCCGATCCCGTTTTTAAGAGCCAATCCGCTCCTGGGACGGATCTGACATTCATATCCGCGAGGAATTGACACGGCGATACCGGTCGGTATGAGTCTTATGTCTCCTGGATCCAGAACCAAAGGTTCCTCAACGCAAGCCCTTATATCCATACCCGACGAACCCTCAGATTCATATTCGGGAAACTGAATATCATTATTATTCCCAAGCCGTTTCACCTTTATCAGAATCTTTTCCATCGTTGTTCTTCCTGCCTATCAATCCTATGCTGACCGTATCCACATCCCGCCGGATTTGGCTTACTACGGCAACCTGGCCGGGAACGAGTGCCATAGTAAAAGAGTTCCCCATACCGCGATAATAAAATCATGATGGAATCATGATTTTATCAGTCAAACCTCATGCAGTCCAAATCCAGTTCATCCTGTCTTATCGGACCCAGGGTGGCCAAAGAGACCTCATTCGGCCGGAAGGCTCTTTTTGCGCAGTTAACGACTTCATCCAGTGTCACTCCCTTAAGATTTTCGACTACTTCTTTAAAACCCACATGCCTTCCGAAAAGGAATTCATTTTTCGCATGCCTGAGCATCCTGGTGTCGGAACTTTCCGCGCCGAGCAGTATTCCTCCTATGAGATGATCTCTCGCTTGATCAACATCATCCTGAGTAACCTCGCCATCCTGTAT
This sequence comes from Deltaproteobacteria bacterium, assembly GCA_016932235.1. Next base: position 18,639 of record JAFGDF010000221.1, read on the forward strand.
CTTTTTTATCTCAGAATTTATGATACCAAGAACTGTATTGACATTTCTCTTATCAGTACCTGCATAGACACCGAAAATACCTGTATCCAGATATGAATTCACAAAGGAATATACCGAATAAGCAAGTCCTCTCCTCTCGCGTATCTCCTGAAAAAGCCGCGAGCTCATATTCCCGCCCAGTATCGTATTCAGGATGGCGCAGGCAAAACGAATATCATCTAGAAGTTTGGGAGCGCTTCCTCCAAGACAGATGTGGACCTGTTCCAGCTTCCTGTAAAGAGATAAAACGTCGGAATGTATCTTCGGATCATTGGCCGGGATTGAGAATCTGGTTCCATTCCGTGAACTCAAAATGGATTCAAAACGCGACACCAGATTGTCATGGTCGATATTTCCAGCCGCCGAAATGATAATCCTGTCAGGGGTATAAAACCTTTCAATGAAATTCAGAATCCCGTCCCGGTTGATTTGAGAAACAGAGTGATTGGTGCCAAGGACAGATCTTCCCAGCGGATGATCAGACCAGTATAAACCGCATAAAATATCATGGATGAATTCATCGGGAGAGTCATCCACCATGTTGATCTCCTGGAAGATCACCTCTTTTTCCTTGGCTATCTCTTCGGGGTCATAAATAGAATTGAAAAAGATATCAGAAAGGATATCTGTCAATAAGGGAAAGTGATCGTCAATTACTTTGGAATGGAAACAGGTGTATTCCTTGCAGGTAAACGCGTCAGAGAAACCACCGATAGCATCCAGCTCCCTCGCAATCTGCTGGCTGTTTCTTCTGCCGGTCCCTTTAAATATCATATGCTCGATGAAGTGGGAGATACCGTTTTCCTCTTCCATTTCATCTCTGGATCCTGTTCCGACCCATATGCCCAGAGATATTGAACGGAAGTGATCCAGTTTTTCGGTTATTATTCTTGCACCGTTTTTTAAAACCGTTTTATTGTACATCCCGAATCATATTAGATGAAAATCTCATCCTGACTATAGATTTTCACCCAGAGCCGCTTTACGGGAAAGAGCTATCTTCCCGTTCCTGTCTATATCTATTACCTTTACCAGAACAGAATCTCCTTCTCTGAGAATATCCGAAACCTTATTAACCCGTTCCTTGTCCAGTTGGGAGATATGAATCAGTCCGTCTGTTCCTGGAAAGATCTCCACAAACGCGCCGAAATCCATAATCTTCCTCACTTTGCCCATATATAGTTTCCCGACTTCGGCTTCCTGCACTATTTCATTGATCATTTCAACAGCAACTTTTAAAGTTTCCTCATTGGGGGAAGAAACGACAACGTTCCCTTCATCATCCACATTTATCGTCGAATCCGCCTTCGCGCTTATCTCTCTTATGACCTTGCCTCCCGGTCCGATAAGCATTTTAATTTTTTCGGTCTTAATTTTAAACGTGGTGATAACAGGTGCGTATTCCGATACCTTGCTCCTGGGCTGCGGAATTGTTTCTCTCATTTTATCAAGGATAAAGAGTCTGCCTTCTTTTGCCTGTTCCAATGCCTTTTGCATGATCTCTCTCGTGATACCGTCAATCTTGATATCCATCTGCAAGGCGGTTATTCCATCCCTTGTTCCGGCTACTTTAAAATCCATATCGCCGTAATGGTCTTCATCTCCCAATATGTCGGTAAGCACAACGATGTTTTCTCCGTCAGATACAAGACCCATGGCCACACCGGCAACGGCGTCTTTTATGGGGACTCCCGCATCCATAAGGGAAAGACTCCCGCCGCAGACACTGGCCATAGAGGAGGAACCATTGGATTCAAGAATTTCTGATACGACCCGGATAGAATACTTGAATTCCTCCTTGCCGGGAATAATCGGCATCAAGGCGCGACGGGCCAGAGCGCCATGGCCTATTTCTCTCCGGCTTGGTCCTCCCAGCCTTTTCGCTTCCCCCACTGAATAGGGGGGGAAATTATAATGGAAGATAAAATTCCTGAACTCATTCCCGTATATGGTATCTATCCTTTGTTCATCCATTTCCGTTCCAAGGGTTGTCAATACCATAGCCTGGGTTTCACCTCTGGTGAACAGCGCCGACCCATGGACCCTGGGAAGCACTCCCACGATGCTTTCAATCTGTCTTACTTCACCAAAGGAGCGCCCATCTATGCGTCTGCCCTCTTTAAGGATCATTTCACGAACCATCATTTTCTCAAGATCATGTAAGATCTCGGTCACGAGGGCGCTTTTTCCCGTAAGCTCTTCGGGCAATGCTTCCATTGTGTCTCTTAAGGCTCCCGTTCTCTTGTCCTGTCGCAATTTTTTATCCGCCGTATTTATTACTTCCTTTAATAAAGGGGTCGCTATTTTTGCCACCTCTTCTTCAAATGAACGTGCCACTTCCGGCATTGGGATTTTCCTCTTCGGTCTCCCGGCCGCCTCGCGCAGCTCATCCTGCATCTGCAGCATAGGTTGAATGGCGTCATGACCGTAAAATATTGCTTCTATAATATCGTTTTCGGAGACAAAATTTCCACCGCCCTCCACCATAACCACGGCTGATCTATTTCCTGCAACAATCAAATTAATGTCGCTTTCCTCCTGCTGGCTTATTGTTGGATTCGCGATAAAACTTCCATCAATTCTTCCCACCCTCACCGCTGCGACAGGCCCCGAAAAAGGGATATCCGAAATCTCGAGCACTGCAGATGCACCCAGTATGGCAAGGACATCCGCTTCATTCTCCTGGTCCGATGAAAGAACACTGGCTATTATCTGTGTCTCGTTGTGAAAATTATCAGGAAATAGCGGGCGCAAAGGTCTGTCGATCAATCTTGCTATGAGGGTTTCTTTCTCGCCGGGTTTCCCCATGTCCCTGCGGAAATAATTGCCGGGAAACCGTCCGCCGGCGTAAGACATCTCTTTGTACTCCACGGTCAAAGGTAAAAAATCCACCCCCTCCCTCACTTCATCGGTGGAGACAACCGTTACCAGAACAACTGTCTCACCATAAGTAACTACTGCCGAGCCACTCGCCTGTTTAGCGATACGCCCTGTTTCAATGTGTAAGGTCTGGCCATTTATTTCTATCTCAGATGATTTTATCATTTTTAAATATTCCTTTCAAAAAGTTGGAACCCGTCCTTTATTGAGGCCTGTCTGAAAGCGCCAGGTTCAAAGCGCTATTTCCGGATCCCCAGCTCTTTAATAATCTGCTGGTATCTGTTTA